>DATHVZ010000068.1:0-12283 GCA_035461005.1 Planococcus sp. (in: firmicutes)
CTCGTATTTGAAGGAGCCGGTTTGTTCAGCTTCCAGGCAGAACCGTGGTTTTGGTTCAGCGGTATCATAGGGGTCGGCGTCGTGGCCAGTGTCACCCAAGGCGTACAGAATCTCGGGCCTAGCCGCGCCATTTCCCTCGTCATGGTCTCCCAGATTTTCTTCGGATTGATGTGGGATACGCTCGGCTGGTTCGGGCTGGAGCAGGTGCCTTTCACATGGCAATCGCTGCTTGGTGTCGTGCTGATCAGCGGCGGTGTGCTGCTGTTCCAATTGGGACCTGTATTGGAACAAAAACGTTTGGTACATTTGAATCCTGGCACTGCGAAAACGAACAATTGATTGGCAATAAACGAACGAAACCCGGCATGCATGTGTGGACAGGCATTGCCGGGTTTCTTTTTACCTTCTATTAAAAAGAAAGCGTACGCTAAATTGCTGCCTCTTACTGTTCTTTCGCCAATACTTTTGCTTCTCCTGTTCCCGCAAGCGACAACCACGTGACGAAGACGAGCATGATCGCCGCGCCGCCAAGTTGGATCGGTGCCAGGAATTGGCCAAACCAGAGGGCTGAAATGACCATCGCTGTCAGCGGCTCAAAAGCGGATAGAATGCTCGCTTCCACGGGCAAGATGAAACGCATGCTGCTCAGGAACAGCACAAATGCCAGCGTTCCGATAACGATAACAGCCAGGATTCCCAGCGAGACTACCGGTTGAGCCAAAAGCGGCCAATCATTCGACAGGAAAACGGGATTGGCCAATCCTAAGAAAATACCGCCAAACAGCATCGACCACCCGACAATCAATAGCACTCCCCATTCCGCCATGAGCCGGCCGGGATAAAGTGTATAGAAAGCGAAAGCCAGGCCGACCATCACTCCCCAAAAAAGCGCTACTCCGCTGATTACGAGTTCATCCAAGCGGCCATTTGTCAGTAACAGGAAGAGGCCCGCCATTGTACCGGCCATCCCGATCACCTGATATTTAGGCGGGAATTTTTTATGCATCAGTGAAATAAAAAGAATGATATAAACCGGTGCCAGAAATTGAAACAAAGTCGCAACCACTGCATTGCTCGTTGCAATCGATGAAACAAAACTGAATTGGACTCCGAGCATGCCGAGCACAGAAAAAATCAGCAACTGGCGCACCCAAATGCCGCCATGAAAAATGGAAAAGATTTTGACCTTCTTTAATTTCAGAAATGCCAACAACAATACCCCCGCAACGATCAGCCGAAGAGTCAAAAAGAACGAAACGGACAGTCCATATTCTGCAAAAAGCCATTCCATCAGCGGCCCCGTCGCTCCCCATAGCGCCGCTCCACTCAAAATCATCGCAATGCCTTTTACCCGGTTCATCAAACTCCTCCTTCCCTTGAACAGATGTCAAAATTTCAACTAGCAATAAATATTCATAGTAACAGATTGTACGAATTTTTTAACGACAACGACTCATTTCCCCATGAATTCTCTATGTATAAAAGAAGGCCAGGCGCTAGTCTCTGTGCGCCATGGCCTTCTTTTATTCTTGCATTATGTTTCGCCAGTAGATTATTTAAGTAAAAAATTGAAAGTGCAAATGCTGAATGCATAAAAAAAAGGTATAAAAAATACTTAAAATCCGCCATGTTCAAAATTCCACACTTTTATTTAAAATCAAGCTTTGATTATGTGGATCAAGATTAGATTAGCCTGAAAAAATTCTATTTTATAATTATATCAATAGGAGGATTTTCCACAATAGAGGTTAGATTAAATGATGACGACTTATTTCCATTATGTTTCTCTCCGCCTAAATCTGACCCTTTAAAAAATAATATCTGACTCTTTTCATGTGGTCACTTCGATTTATACTTGAGTTATTAAACCTTTAGAGGAACTCAATATGAATCAACAAGGCACATATCGTGTAAAAAGAGGCATGGCTGAAATGCAAAAAGGCGGCGTGATTATGGATGTGGTCAACGCGGAACAGGCTCGCATTGCCGAAGCTGCAGGAGCTACAGTGGTCATGGCGTTGGAACGGGTACCGTCTGATATCCAGCGCGACGGCGGTGTGGCACGGATGACCGATCCCCGTATTACGGAAGAAGTCATGAAGGCGGTGTCTCTTCCTGTTATGGCCAAAGCACGGATCGGGCATATCGTGGAAGCACGTGTGCTGGAAGCAATGGGCGTCGATTAAAATCTCCACCATCGCGGCCGGCGAACGTATGCAGAAACGAGGCTGGTAGGCATGAAAAAAATAGGAGTTCTTTCGCTGCAAGGGGCGGTGCGCGAACATTTCCGGTCCATTAAAGCCTGCGGAGCTGAAGCGGTTGCGGTAAAAAGGCCTGCGGATTTAATCAGTTTGGACGCGCTGATCCTGCTGGGCGGCGAAAGCACGACGATGCGCCGGTTGATCGACCGATATGATTTCATGGAGCCGCTGCGCGATTTTGCGGCATCCGGCAAACCGATGTTCGGCACTTGTGTGGGGCTGATCCTCCTGGCAAAAGAAGTGGTTGGCTACGACAAACCGCATCTCGGCGTCATGGATGTCAAAGTGGAACGCAATTCATTTGACCGACAAATCGACAGCTTTGAAGCCGATCTGGCAATCAACGGATTGGATACACCCTTTAACGCCGTATTTATCCGCGCACCCCATATTGTCTCTGCCGGTCCAAGCACTGAAATCCTGTGCGAACACGAAGGCAAAATTGTCATGGCGCGCTCCGGACAATTTCTCGGTTGCTCTTTCCATCCCGAGCTAACCGATGACCACCGGATCACCCAATACTTTATCGATATGGTTGCTGCAAAAAGCATGAGCGTTCAAACCTAATAGCCGTTTTTCCGAGCCTTTTTCAATTTAGATGTTGTTATTGTTATTCATACAAAACACACCCGATCCCCTTCAACTTGCAAGGGATGGGGTGTGTTTTTATGATCCGGATCCGTCAAACGCTTCCGATCCCGCAAAGCTCTCTTTCGAATCCAGCCGGTAGCTGGCAAATGCCAGTCCGGAAGCGATCAAAGCGCTTAAGGCACCGACCCATGAAAGCTGGACGAGGCTGCCGTTTGCCACGACATACCCTCCGAGTGTCGCTCCGAGCGCAATGCCGACGTTAACTGCGACGGGTGTTAACGATGACGCAAAATCTTTGGCCGCCGGGAAATGTACCGTCGCCAAATTCATCAAATACAATTGGATGGTCGCGTTCATCGCATAGATCATTACCGCCATTAGCATCAGACTAACCAAACCGGCATACGTCGATTCCATGGTGAAATACAGCGACCCCAAAATAACGGCCTGGACAATAAAGACATAGCGAAGTTTACTGACACCGTTGCGGCTGGCGATTTTGCCCGCCAGCACATTGCTGAGAATCGAAAACGCCCCGTAGGCAAGTAATATAACACTGACGTAACGTGTGGGAATCGCCAATCCTTCTTCCAATATCGGCGTGATGTACGTGTAAATCGTATACGTCCCTGCGATTGAAAATGTCGGGATAAAGAAAGCCAGAATCATGCGCGGGTTCGTCAGCAAACCAAGTTGTTCTTTGGCCGATGCTTTCTCCACTTTCAATCCTCTCGGCAGGATAAAGATGCTCATCACCAAGCTGATGACGCCCAAAAGCGTGGTAAACCAGAACGTCAATTGCCAGTTGCCGAGCTGCCCGATGAGCGTCCCTAAAGGCACCCCGATGACATTGGAAATGGTGAAACCGGCGAAAATCAATGCGATGATCGCCCCTTTTTTGCTGTCCGGCATGATATCGCTGGCAATGCTCATCGACAGCGCCACCAATACGCCGCTGACCACTGCTGTTAGAATTCTGGAAACGATCAACAATTCATACGTGCCGGATAAGGCGCTGATGATATTTCCGATAATGAACAGCGAAATCAGGATCAGCATCAACGGATATTTGGGGAAACGGCTGACATACGCCGTCATCAGCGGTGTTCCGATGGCGTAAGCGATGGCAAATCCGGATACCAATGTGCCCGCTACCGCAAGGCTGATGTTCAAGTCTGAAGAAACTTCAGTTAAAAGGCCGACGATGACAAATTCACTGGTACCCATGACAAACGTTAACAGCGTCAGGGTGAAGGCCAGTACTTTTTGTTTTGTATTCAATACTTCTTTTTCTACACTGGTGGTCACGAAAAATTCACTCCTAATTGCTGATTTACCTCGACATATGAATGAATCGTTTCATTCCCATCCAAAGCATGTTTATGAATATAGATATATCTAAAAATATCGATATGAAAAACCAAAAAAAGACATGGCGCTGCCTTAAATTTCTTCGTTGATGAATTGTGCAACTTTCGCCAATGTCTCTTCATTTCGCCGATAATACGTCCATTGTCCGTAGCGCACCGCTTCCAGCAAACCTGCTTTTTGCATGAGCGACAGATAATGGGAAACGGTGGATTGAGATAAATTCACTTTTTCTTGAATATCGCCGACACAGACGCCACCTTCAATGCTTACCTCCTTAGGCAAATGCGCTTGCTGTGCCGGGAAATTCTTCTCCGGTTCTCTTAGCCACTTCAAAATATTCAGCCGGGTTTCATTTGATAACGCTTTGAAAATATCTAGTACATTTAAATTATCCATGCATGCATCTTATATCGATTTAATTCGATATGTCAATTTATCAATCTCAATTCATAAATGAGTCCGGAAGATTCGATTCATTCTAAAACAGTAAGAAAATCTGCGAACGCCGATATCCGCTAACATGCCGACCCCGCAAAGAAAAAAAGCAACGCAAAGAGCTGATTTCAGCTTTTATTCAGATCAATCTTCCTTCAAATATTAAGGTCAAAAGACAAATGGATGATTTTCGCAGACGAAAAGCAAAAAAACCGTAAGAAAGTGATCCGTAAGACAGCTTCTTCAACCGAAAAGACGCATTCCACCCCGGCGGAATGCAATGCAACGAATCGCCGGTTTTATTACTCAAAATAGCCTCTGTATTTTGACAGCTTACCCAAAAAGCAGTAGCTTAAAAGCAAACCTATATGGAGCTTTGGAGCTGGGCAACGAAGAAACGAAAAGGATGTGGCACGTATGCTGAAAATCCTGAAGAATTTGAAAGTCTATAAATGGCTGGTGGGGATGGTGTTTTTGCTGGTGTTCATCCAGGCGATGGCGGACTTGTTTTTGCCGACGCTGATGGCGGACATTATCGATAATGGCGTGGTGGTCGGCGATGTGCCGTATATTTGGCAGATTGGCGGCTGGATGCTGGCGGTTTCGGCGCTCGGTGCCGTGGCGTCAGTGACGGCCAGTTATTTTTCATCGAAAGCCGCAATGGGCATGGGCCGCGATGTGCGGCGGCAAGTGTTCACGCACGTCGAGCAGTTTTCGCTGCAGGAATTCGATGAAGTGGGAACCGCCTCGCTGATAACCCGGACGACGAATGACATCACACAAGTGCAGCAAGTGGTCCTGGTGCTGCTGCGCATGGTCGTGAGTGCGCCGATCATGCTGGTCGGCGGGCTCATCATGGCGATTTCGAAAGACGCCCGCTTGTCGCTCGTCATCATCGGCGCGATGCCGGTTTTGGTGGTGTCGATTTTATTCATCCTGAAAAAAGGCATTCCGCTGTTCACGGAAGTTCAGAAGCGGCTCGACCGGCTGAACTTGGTGCTGCGCGAAAATTTGACGGGCATCCGCGTAATCCGGGCGTTCACGCGCGAGCAAGAAGAGCAGGTCCGGCTCGAGAAGGCGAACCGCGAACTGACAGACGTTTCGATCCGTGTCAATAAAATCATGGCGTTTCTCATGCCGGTGATGATGCTGGTCATGAACCTGACCGTTGTCGCCATCATTTGGTTCGGCGGCATCCGCATCAACAACGGCGCGATGCAGATCGGTGATTTGATGGCGTTTATCCAATACGTCATGCTCATCATGTTCGCACTGGTCATGGCGTCGATGATGTTCATCATGATCCCGCGCGCCGCCGTGTCAGCGAACCGCATCAACGAAGTGCTGGCGATGCGTCCGGCGTTCGAAGACCTGGGCACGCAAACTGCCGACCGCGAACGCGGCACAATCGCGTTTGACCACGTGACGTTCAGCTATCCGGGTGCGGAAGAACCAGTGCTGTCAGACATCTCGTTCAGCGCGAAAGCAGGAGAAACGACGGCGATCATCGGCGGAACCGGTTCCGGAAAATCGACGCTCATTAATCTGATCCCGCGTTTCTACGAAGTATCGGCAGGAGCGATCCGCGTCAATGGCGTCGACATCCGCGACGCTTCGCAAGATGAAATCCGCTCGAAAATCGGCTTTGTGCCACAGAAATCAATCCTGTTTTCCGGCACGGTGGCTGAAAATATCCGTTTCGGCAAGCAAGACGCGGAAGCCCATGAAATCGAGCATGCCGCAAAAGTTGCGCAAGCGAACGACTTTATCGATGCGATGGAAGACGGCTACGATACGTACGTCGAGCAAGGCGGCTCGAATTTATCCGGCGGCCAGAAGCAGCGCCTCGCGATTGCGCGCGCGCTGATCCGCAAGCCCGACCTGTATATTTTTGACGACAGCTTCTCAGCTCTCGACTTTAAGACCGATTCGAAATTGCGTGCGGCACTCGCCCGAGAAACCGAAGAGGCGACCGTGCTGCTCATCGGCCAACGCGTCAGTTCGCTGATGAATGCCGACCGCATCATCGTCCTTGAAAAAGGGCGGATTGCCGGCATGGGCACCCACGAAGAGCTGTTGCGCACGAATAAAGTCTACCGGGAAATCGCCGAATCTCAGCTGTCAGAGGGGGAGATCGCATGAGCGACATCAAGAAACGTCCTCAGCGCGGCGGACCTGGCTTCGGGCCGCCCGGTGCCAACATGATGATAGCAGGCGAAAAGCCCAAGAATTTCAAAGCGACGCTCAAGCGGCTCTTGGCGTATTTGAAGCCGCGGCGCGCACGTTTGACGGTAGTCTTCGCGGCGGCAATCCTCAGCACGGTCTTCACGATCATCGGACCGATGATCATGGGGATGACGATCACGGAACTGTTTGAAGGTGCGTACGGTGAAATCCGTGGCGTACCGGGAGCGACGATTGACTTTGACGCCATTGGCCAGCTCCTATTGCTATTGGCGGGACTCTACGTCTTCAGCAGCGCGTTCATGTATTTGCAGCAATACCTCATGTCGTCGGTGGCGCAGGACACGGTCTATGATTTGCGCGAAAACGTCAGCGCCAAGCTGGAGCGGCTGCCGCTCAATTATTACGACCAAACGGCGAAAGGCGAAACGCTGAGCCGGGTGACGAACGACATCGATACGATCGGCACGACGCTGCAGCAGAGTTTGACGCTGTTCATCACGTCGTTCGTGACAATCATAGGCATCACGGCAATGATGCTGATCATCAGCCCGATTCTGACAGCGATCGCGATTACGAGCCTCCTGCTGTCGATATTTGTCATCCGGCCGATCCTCAAGCGTTCGCAAACGCAATTCGCTGACCAGCAGCGCACGCTTGGTGAGTTGAACGGCCACATCGAGGAGATGTACACCGGACATCCCGTCGTTAAGGCGTTCGGCCACGAAAAGAAAGCGATCCACAAATTCAATGATACGAATGAACAACTATACGAAGCCGGGCGCAAAGCCCAGTTTATGTCCGGCATCATCATGCCGCTCATGCAATTTATCGGCAACTTCAGCTATGTGCTGATCAGCGTCGCGGGCGGCATCCTGGTGACGCAAGGGCGCATCTCAATCGGTGACATCCAGGCGTTCATCACGTATTCACGTCAGTTCACGCAGCCAGTGACACAGACGGCGAACATTGCGAACATCATCCAATCGACCGTCGCTGCGGCCGAACGCGTCTTCGAACTGCTGGATGAACCCGAACAGACCCAGGAAGCGAAAGGCACCGCATTGGAACGCGCGAAAGGCGCCGTGGCGTTCGAACACGTCGACTTCGGCTACGGCGGCACTCCTTTGATCCAAGACATGAACATCCGCGTCAAGCCGGGGCAGACTGTGGCCATCGTCGGCCCAACCGGCGCGGGGAAAACGACGCTCATCAATTTGTTGATGCGCTTTTACGAACTGAACGCCGGGCGCATCCTGATTGATGGCATCGACACACGCGACTTGCCGCGGGGCGAACTGCGCCGCAATTTCGGCATGGTACTGCAGGATACGTGGCTGTTCAACGGCACAATCAAAGACAATATCGCTTATGGCAAGACCGGCGCAACCGAAATAGAGATTGTCGCGGCTGCAACAGCGGCCCACGCCGACCATTTCATCCGTACGCTGCCCGATGGCTATGACACGCTATTAAACGAAGAAGCATCGAACATTTCGCAAGGTCAGAAGCAGCTGTTGACGATCGCGCGCGCGATTCTTTCCGATCCGCCGATTATGCTTCTGGATGAAGCGACGTCGAGCGTCGACACACGAACCGAAGTCCTCATCCAGAAAGCGATGAATCTCTTGATGAAAGGGCGCACCAGTTTCGTCATCGCGCACAGGCTGTCGACGATCCGCGACGCCGACTTGATCCTGGTCATGGACAAAGGCCGCGTCATCGAACAAGGCACACACACTGAATTGCTCGACCGCAAGGGCTTCTACGCCGACCTCTACAACAGCCAATTCGCGAAGTCGGCGGTAGGTTGAGGTGAGTGGAAGGGTCAAACGTTGTAAATTACTAAACCCGTGGATTGGAAGAAAATGAAGACGGGTATATAATAGTAAGCAACAGACAGAAAAAATAAAACAGTTTGGGAGGAACAAATCATGGGCTTTCTCCTTATGGGAATCCTGCTCTGGTCGCTGGTCATCGCATCGGTCGTCTTGTTCGTCTACGGATTATGGAAACATTCATGGAAAGCGCTCGCGTGGAGTGGCGTCGCCTTGCTTTTTCCGATGGGCCTCATCGCTTTCGACGGAAGCGGCAGCATGTGGTTCAAGTTGAGTATCGTGCCGCCGCTGTTGATTTTTGCCGCCGCGTATTTCATGAAACGCAATACAGTTCAGCATTTGCATTGAGATGGAAGGGCCGGAGATATCCGGTCTTTTTTTTTGACCATCTTTGATATTTTGTCTATAAATTTTTAAAATCCTTAGCTTGCCCCATTCTTTATTGGAATAGACAAAAAACGGTAATAAGTTTTTCACTTTTATGTGCCCGCGCGCTGCTGATAGCTTGTATAATGGAGTGATTATCACTTCTTTTTAATAATCTTATGCGGACGACCGGGTTATCAACCCTTTCAACTGCACAGGAGGCGGATCCTACTATACTTACTCATATCCCTGTTATCGATTTTTTGTTGCTGCTCCTTTTGAATATGAGTCTTGGTGCAGTAGGGTTTTTCCCCAGCGTTCTGCTGACAGCACTCAATATTAATGCATTCGGGGTCACGATCGGAACGGTCCTTTCCCTGTCGGGGGAAATCTTCGGGGCCATTGCCGGATTCTATCTCTACCGCTTCGGGTTCTCAAAAATCAATCCACAGTGGTTGAAGAAGCCGTTCTGGCTGTATCTTCAGCGCTCTTCGATAAGCCATGTCTTTTGGGCAGTCATTTCGCTGCGCCTGATCCCTTTCGTACCGTCAGGGTTGGTGACAGCAGGCGCTGCCTTGACCCCGATTTCCGGCCCCCTGTTTATGATTGCCAGCACCATCGGCAAAATTCCCGCCGTCTTTCTTGAAGTGGCAGTGGTTTACGGTGTAATGAATTCCATCCCGCCAAGTTATCAGTATGGCTTAGCTATTGGAATCCTTATCGTGACAGGACTGATCTGGAATAAAAGCAGAAGAAAGGATTCGGGTGTAATCGAAGAATGATTCGGGATTTTATTGAATAGAATCTGCTCTTATAAAACCCAAGCTGAAACAGTTTATCAGTTCAACATATAAATACAAGATTGGAGGTGTCACTTTGAAAGCATCTCATAAGTTTCTGCGGTTCCTGTTGCTGTTTGTCCTTTCTTTCTTCATTATGGGATTCAGTCCGTCGTCACTGGGCACTTCCCTGAAAAAAATCCTGGCAGACGGTTTTGTGCTGGAACCTTCTCAGGAAAATGACTCAGCAGGGATTTTTTTGTTGACGAATTCCAGAAACGGCCAACCGCTGGAAAATTATCTGCTGTACATCATCGATACCAGCAGCAGTACATTGGTCGCTGCTGGTAAATCCGATGAAGCCGGTGAAATGAAAGCGGAAGAATTGGTAGATGGAAATGAATACCTTATCCGAGTCTTACCTGCCGATGAAAGTTCGGGAGCTGTCAAAGTGGCAGCCGAAACTTCCTATGTCCACGAACCGGCTGCTTTGCCGGTGGCACTGGAGACTTATGTGGAACGGCAAGCAAACCACATTCGCGTGCCAATCGTTATGCAACATATGGAGCTGCCAAACGGATGTGAAATCACCACTTTGACCTCCGCTCTGAATTACCATGGCGTTAAAGTTTCAAAAGAGACAATGGCTGATGACTATTTGCCGAAAGAAGCGTTTCACTATCAGGACGGCCAAAGGTTCGGACCCGATCCTCATAAAGCCTATGCCGGAAATCCAAGAAGTTCAAACGGAGGCTGGTATGTTTTTGCCGATCCTATTGTGGAAGCATCCAAAAATATACTCGATGACAAAAGCAGCCGGTTGATCACCGAAAATGTCAGCGGCAGCACACGTGAAGAAATCCTTTCCTACACCGATCAAAATATCCCCGTCATTGTTTGGGTCACGCTTGATCTGTCTCCACCCGTCACATCGGGAGGCTGGTATATAGAAGGAACGGACGAGTTCCATACTTCCTTTACCAATTTGCACAGTGTGGTTTTGGATGGCTGGGAAGATGGAAATGTCTATGTGATGGATCCCCTTAAAGGCCGAGTCAATTACCCGGAAGAGATATTTTTCGACAGTTACGAAGCGCTCGGGAGCCAGGCGGTTGTCGTCAGGAGATAGTCGGGTTTATAGAGCGTGTTAGTTTGAATTGCTGAAGGTATTGTCACTCATTAAGAGGCCTGTTTCCATTCATAAAATCGGACTCAACAAACGCGCAATGCCTTCGCGCAATTTGATGGTCCAATTGCGCTCGGCATATAGCTCTTTCGTCAGCTTTCGGCAGCTGGTTGCATCCGATTCGAACAACGACTCCAGCTCATGTGCGACCCGCCGATTAAAGACCAATGCGTTAATTTCGAAATTCAAGCGAAAGCTTCGTGCGTCCAGGTTGGTCGTCCCCACGGTTGAAATTTCGCCGTCAACGGTCAGAGTCTTGGAATGAAGAAAGCCGCGATCGAACAAATAGACATCCGCCCCGTAATCGAGCAGCTCTCCGAGGAATGACCAGGATCCCCACATGACAAACGGATGATCCGGCTTCCCAGGGATCATAATATGCATTTTTACACCGCTCAGCAATGCCATTTTGCAGGCGTCCATGAAACTCTTATCCGGTATGAAGTACGGTGTCTGGATGAAAACTTCCCGTTCGGCCGATGAAATCATTTTGATCATCATGTTTTTCAAATGTTCTGTATGGGAGTTCGGGCCGCTCGTGACGATCTGCATCGGGGACAAGCTCTTTATCTCGTGCTGGGGAAAGCAAAAAATATCCGCTCGTTTCTTGTGCTGATTGGAGTAATTCCAGTCCAGAATAAATCGTTCCTGAATGTGTTGGATCACATCCCCCTCCACCCGCAAATGAACATCGCGCCAATAGCCGAATTTCTTTACTTCACCCAAATATTCCGTGCCAACATTAAAGCCGCCGATATAGCCAACTTTCCCATCGATGATGCAAACTTTGCGGTGATTGCGGTTATTGACCTGCAGATTGATGAAGCCGAGCGCAGATGGGAAAAAAATCTGCACTTCGCCACCGTGTTCAATCAATTCCTTAAAATCGGATTCCTTCAAACTCCTGGAACCGAAGCCGTCATAGAGAAGGCGAACTTTGACCCCCGCTCTTGCCCGCTCCAGCAATGCGTCCAATAAGCGCTTACCGAGTGCATCCCGTTTGATGATGTAGTACTGGATACTGACCTCTTCCCGTGCATTGCCGATATCCTCAATCATGGCATCGAACTTCTGTGCACCTTCAGAAAGAACCTGCATTTCATTGTAGAAACTGACCAGCGAACGGGAAGACTGCAAATTCATGATCAACAACTGTTTATGCTTTTTCAGCAGCTCATCATCGTATTCCGCTGCACCACTCTGAATGCGTTCTATTTGAGAATTGACCTGCCGGGTTTGGTAGGACTGTTCTTCTTCGCTTAAATTATAAAA
>DATHVZ010000069.1:0-3747 GCA_035461005.1 Planococcus sp. (in: firmicutes)
CCACCGAAGTGGAGGTTTCGTTATTAACTCAGACTGCATGGTCGCTTCCGAAGAAGTTGCGGAACATTTGAACAGTAGTTTCACGGTTCAACGCTGCGATTGAAGTTGTCAAAGGAATACCTTTAGGGCAAGATTCAACACAGTTTTGTGAGTTACCGCAGCTTGCAAGGCCGCCTTCGCCCATGATGGCGTTCAAACGCTCGTCACGGTTCATGGCGCCAGTCGGGTGCGCATTCATCAGGCGGACCTGGGAAAGTGCTGCGGGTCCGATGAAATCGGATTTATCGTTGACGTTCGGGCATGCTTCAAGGCACACACCGCAAGTCATACATTTTGATAATTCGTAAGCCCATTGGCGTTTGCGCTCAGGCATACGTGGACCTTCGCCAAGATCATGTGTTCCGTCAATCGGAACCCATGCTTTGACTTTTTTCAATGAATCGAACATGCGGCTGCGGTCAACGACAAGGTCGCGGACAACAGGGAATGTTTTCATCGGCTGCAAACGGATCGGCTGTTCCAATTGGTCAACGAGAGCAGTACACGACTGGCGCGCTTTGCCGTTGATGACCATCGAACATGCTCCACAAACTTCCTCAAGACAGTTCATGTCCCAGTTTACGGGTGTTGTTTTGTTCCCGTCCATATTGACAGGATTGCGGCGGATTTCCATCAATGCCGAGATGACATTCATGTTCGCGCGGTATGGCAATTCGAATTTCTCGAAGTAAGATTCTTTATCTGTAGAATCGCGGCGTTCGATTTCAAAAATTACCGTTTTTGCTGCTTCACCCATAGTAATTTTATCTCCCTTCTTTGACTCGCTTACTTATGCTTTAGCTGAATAATCACGCTTGCGCGGTGGAATCAATCCTGTATCCACTTCTTCAAAATGGAAGATTGGTGCGTCGTAGCCATTGAATTTCGCCATCGTTGTTTTCAAGAATTCTTCATCGTTACGTTCCGGGAAATCAGGTTTGTAATGTGCTCCGCGGCTTTCATTACGGTTCAACGCACCAATTGTGATTACTCGTGCTAAATGTAGCATATTTTTTAGCTGACGTGTGAACATCGCACCCTGGTTGCTCCAAAGTTGCGTATCCGTGATGTTGATATTGTTGAAACGCTCAAGCAATTCTTGGATTTTTTCGTCCGTTTTTTGAAGGCGGTCGTTGTAACGAACAACTGTTACGTTATCCGTCATCCATTCGCCAAGCTCTTTGTGCAGAACATATGCGTTCTCTGTTCCATTAAGCGCCAGAATTTCGTCCCATTTACGCTGCTCTTCAGCAACCGCGTTGTCGAAGATATCCGAAGGCATATCTTCCGCAAGAACATCAAGGCCTTTGATGTAATCAAGGGCATACGGTGCTGCAACCATACCGCCGTAAATAGCTGATAGCAGTGAGTTTGCGCCCAAACGGTTTGCACCGTGCTGAGAGTAATCACATTCACCTGCAGCTAAAACGCCTGGAATGCTAGTAAATTGGTGATCATCAACCCAAAGACCGCCCATTGAATAGTGGACTGCCGGGAAGATTTTCATCGGAACTTTACGCGGGTCATCACCTGTGAATTTCTCGTAGATCTCGATGATGCCGCCAAGTTTGATATCCAATTCTTTCGGGTCTTTATGTGAAAGATCCAGGTAAACCATGTTCTCGCCGTTGACGCCGAGTTTTTGGTTAACGCAGACATCGAAGATTTCGCGAGTCGCGATATCACGTGGAACAAGGTTTCCGTATGCCGGATATTTTTCTTCAAGGAAATACCAAGGTTTTCCGTCTTTATACGTCCAGATTCGTCCGCCTTCACCACGCGCGGATTCCGACATCAAACGAAGCTTGTCGTCTCCCGGGATGGCAGTCGGGTGAATCTGGATAAATTCACCGTTTGCATAATATGCGCCTTGCTGATAGACGATGGAAGCCGCAGAACCTGTGTTGATAACAGAGTTCGTCGATTTCCCAAAGATGATTCCTGGTCCGCCGGTAGCCATGATAACGGAATCGCCGCGGAACGCTTGGATTTCCATAGTCGTCATGTTCTGGGCAATGATTCCGCGGGATACGCCGTTATCATCCAGAATGAGGGAAAGGAATTCCCAACCTTCGTATTTCGTTACGAGACCGCTTACTTCGTAGCGACGTACCTGCTCATCAAGAGCATAAAGCAATTGCTGGCCAGTGGTCGCGCCGGCAAAAGCCGTTCTGTGGTACATCGTTCCACCGAAACGGCGGAAATCAAGAAGACCTTCCGGCGTACGGTTGAACATAACGCCCATACGGTCAAGCAAGCGGATAATCGCTGGCGCCGCATCTGTCATCATTTTGACCGGACGCTGGTTGGCAAGGAAATCCCCGCCGTAAACCGTGTCGTCAAAGTGGATATCCGGTGAATCGCCCTCACCTTTTGTATTTACCGCTCCGTTGATTCCGCCCTGCGCACAAACTGAGTGGGATCTTTTAACGGGAACGATTGAAAATAAATCGATTGGCGCGCCAGCTTCAGCGCCTTTTACAGCCGCCATCAAACCAGCAAGTCCGCCACCGACAATAATAAGTTTGCCTTTCGCCATTTTGGTATTCACTCCTCTTTTAATTCACCAATAATCGATTTCGTATTAAACGAATGCCAATAAAGCACGGATACCGATAATCGACAATACCAGGAACACCAGAAGTGTAAAGTAAGTCGTATATCGCTGAGCTTTCTCGGATTGAGTGATGCCCCATGTTACCAGGAACGACCACAGGCCATTCGCAAAGTGGAAAGTAGCTGCAAGAACACCGGCAACATAGAATGCGAACATCCACGGGTTGCCCAGAATGTTGGCCATCATATCGAAATCGGCTTCTGCCGCACCGATTGCCACCTGGAAGCGGGTTTCAAATACGTGCCATGCGATGAAGACTACAAGGAATACCCCAGTATAACGCTGGGCCTTAAATAGAATATTACGCATGTAGCTGTATTTCCCTACGTTGTTGCGTGACGTGAATGCTATGTACACACCATAAAAAGCGTGGAACATAATCGGCAAATAAATAACGAAAATCTCCAGGAAAATTACGAACGGAAGGTTCGCCATGAAATGGGATGCTGCGTTAAATGCCTCGACACCTTGTGTTGCGAAATGGTTGACGATCAAATGCTGTACAAGAAATAAACCGATTGGAACGATTCCCAGCAATGAATGCAACCTGCGCAATAAAAATTCACGATTATCCAAAACTTTTAGCCTCCTCAATACATTAATAAGGCAGTTAACGTTGCAATCGATATTTTACGAAAGCATCCATTGACTGCTTGGAACATCATGATACAATAATATGACATATTTATTGTACTCCGCTCAATGTAGGAGCGTCAAGGCAACAAGCGTTAAATCAGCAGATTCCCCACCGGGTTTCGCCATATTGAAAGTGGGTTTACAATGACGGCAAAAAAACCTGAAACAAATGAGCATTTCGGTTATGAAATTATTCGTGATTATGTATTATCCGACGTATTGGGAAAGCACGAGAGCGACGTCCTGTACTGGGCTGGCAAATCGCTGGCCCGCAAATTCCCGCTCTTCTCCCTTGATGAAGCAGCCGATTTCTTCAACCAGGCCGAATTTGGCGAATTGGTGACAGAAAAGTCCGGCAAAGACGAAATGATTTTCATGTTGCGCCCATTAAAGACAGAAAACCGCTGCTTTAAGCTTGAAGCCGGCTTTTTGGCCCAGCAAAAGCAGAAACTTGG
>DATHVZ010000070.1:0-2236 GCA_035461005.1 Planococcus sp. (in: firmicutes)
AAGTTTATGTATCCGGCAACTATGCCGCTGCCCGCGAATTATTTGCAAAACTGACATTGGAAAGTGATTTTGCTGAGTTTCTGACACTGCCTGGGTATGACAAACTAAACTAACCTATTGGAGGAGATCATTATGAAAAACCTGACAACTACTTACGGAACACGTTCAAAAAAGGAATGCCGCGAGTGTGGAGCTGAAATCCAGGAACAGCGCGAGTCAATCGTCTATGAATGTGAGCGCTGCATGGGGCATGGGGAAGAATAACATTTAATAAGTTGGAGGCGGGCCGCTGTGTGCGGGCCGCTTTTTTGTGGCTGGAATTGTGTGCGGACAGTATTTTTCGGCTGCGGATAGTATTTCGGCTGCTCCGGACAGTATTTTGCCGCTCCGGATAGTATTTCACTCCTTCCGGACAGTATATCCAGAAAAATGGAAATATCAACCACCGCGAACCAAAAAAACAGCCGCGGATGATTCAATCCGCGGCTGTTTTCATTTTATCTTCCTATCAAATTTCCGAATTCCGGAAGCTCCCCAACTATTTTTCATGAAGAGGTACGCCATTCCAGCAAACGAATCCCGATCGCCATGCAGATGACTCCAAAACCGATCAGAACAGCCACCGGCAGGAGGATTGCTTCCACCCCTTCACCATAGACGGCGACCGTTGTTAATGCTTCGATGCCATAGGTGATTGGGAGAACTTTCGCGATAGCAAGCAGGATTTCATTGCTGACCAATTCAATCGGCCAAAACGCCCCGCCGACCATTGCCATGCCGGTCGCGATGATTGGAATGACCGCACCTAGCTGCTGGGGCTTGGTGACCAGCGAGATGATCAACAAACCGAGTGCGACAATGGCAAACGTATAACAGGCGGCAATGGCAATCAGCAGCCAGAAATGATCCCCCAGATCAAAACCGAAAGCAAAGCGGAACAACAGAAAAATTAACGTGATTTGCGCAAAGCCTATCAGGAAACTATAGCCAAGATGCCCGAGATATATTTGCCATTTTTTCACCGGCGAAATGATCATCCGGCTCCAGGTGCCTGTCTGTTTTTCTGTGACAATGCGCACAAGGCTGAACATGATCGTGTAAATCACAAAGAATAAAGTCATCCCGAACAGCAGCTGCAACTCGCCGTCATACTGAAAACTGTCATCTTCCCCCTGCTGCGAAGCGACAGTCAGCGTCAATGCAGGATTGCTTTGCGACGCCTCCATCTGCTCCCGGATTCCAGGCGTTTCCTGCTCCGCCTTCTGTAAGCTCAATTCTTCCGAATAGGCTCGGCGCAGGTATGAATCCAGCACAAATCGATTGGGATTTTCACGGCCGACCAACAAGCGGTAATCCGTTTGGAGCAATTTGACGGCGTGGCCCACATCGCCATCCGCCACGCGTTCGCGGGCCTGGGATTCAGGCATCAGCTCAAATGCAAAGCGGCCATCCTCATTCAGCCGCTCAAGCCATTCCTGAGCCTCACCATGGGTCAGCGATTCATCTGCATAAAGCGGTATGAATTGGGGGCCACCCTGACTGCCTGCGGCTGTTACCGATACGAATATTACGGTAAGGCCGAACATCGTCACAACGAGCAGCGGCTTTCTGTAAAACCTGCGCCATTGCAATAGGAAGACAGCTTTCATAAAACTCCCCCCTTTTTCGGGAACAATGCCAGTGCAACCAGCAGGAACAGCAATGCGCTGATGCCGATCCGTGTAAGCGGGCCAGCCAATTGGCTCGTATCCGACTCCAAAAGCCAGGAGAAATAAGCCGATAGAGCCGCTCCGTTCGGCGTCCAGTTCCCAATGATTCGCAGAGTTTCCGGCATGCCGTCCATCGGCATGAAGCTGCCGCCGACAAACGCCATGAGGGCAATTACCCCACCTGAGAAGATTGCCGGGACGGCATCACTTTGCAGACGCAACGTCAACGAGGTCATCAACGCTGCCAGACAGCCGACTGCCAGCGACAGCACAACGGAAATCAGGGCGATGCCGAACCAGAAAGACCAGGAATCCGCTGAAAACGTCTGGAAAATCAAAGCAGATAAACCGAATAACAGGGTCAGCTGTATCAGGACGATCGACGCCGCAGCGATCGCTTTACTGCCCAAATACAAAAGCGGTGGCCGATTGGATAACAGAATACGGTCAAAAACCATATGCTTTTGTTCCAAATTCGCCTGTCCGGCGATGGTCGAACCAACAAACAAGACGAACATGACGGCCAT
>DATHVZ010000071.1:0-2588 GCA_035461005.1 Planococcus sp. (in: firmicutes)
CCTGAAAGAGTTGATTGAGGCAGGAAAGATTAAATCTGTAATAGACAGAAGCTATCCTTTGGATCAGGTTGCTGCGGCCCATAGCTATGTGGAAACAGGGCATAAAAAGGGAAGCGTAGTGATAACTGTAATACAGCCTAACGAGTTTTAAGTGCCAATGAAATCAATAGAAGCAGTTAAAATACCAGCGGATTATCGGAAGTTCCAAAGTAGGAACAGGTGCTTTTTTAAAGTATCTGTTCTTTTTAACGCCTTTATTATTTTAGTAAAACGCCGTGTTGATATAGAAAGTTTGCCGGGTTTTTCTTTCGTCTCAGTCTAAAGACTGAATATTTTATTAATTAAGCCTAAACTCTTCTATTCTTTCTTTTTTTCTTTATAATGAACAATTATGGAAGAGGAGTGGAAGCGATGACAAATTTGAAACAGGAAGCACTGCAAATGCACCGGGAACATCAGGGGAAATTGGAGATTGTTTCAAAAGTCGCTTTAGAAAACGAGTACGATTTGAGTTTGGCGTACTCTCCTGGGGTCGCTGAACCGTGCAAAGAAATTGAGCGGGATAAAGCGGCCGCATACGACTATACAATGAAAGGCAATACCGTCGCTGTGCTGACGAATGGCACGGCGGTGCTCGGCCTAGGCAATATCGGACCGGATGCTTCAATGCCGGTCATGGAAGGGAAAGCGGCGCTGTTGAAGTGTTTTGCCGGCGTGGACGCCTTTCCCATCGCGTTGAAAACGGAAGATCCGGAAGAAATTATTCGGACAGTCAAACTGTTGGAACCGGGATTTGGCGGCGTGAATCTGGAAGATATTGCAGCTCCCGCCTGTTTTATTATCGAAGAGCGGTTGCGACAGGAAATGGACATCCCGGTGTTCCATGATGACCAGCACGGCACGGCTATTGTAACGCTGGCGGGGTTGATCAATGCCTTGAAACTGACCGGCCGCGCCGTGGAAGAAACAAAAGTGGTCGTTAACGGAGCGGGCGCCGCCGGAATTGCGGTGGTGAAACTGTTGAGTGGTTTCGGTTTTCCAAATATCATTATGTGCGATACCAAAGGAGCGATCTATGAAGGACGCCCGAATGGAATGAATCCGTATAAAGTGCAAGTTGCGGAAATCACCAATTTCCATAAAGAAGACGGCAAACTGGCAGATGTGATCCGGGGCGCCGATGTCTTTATTGGCGTCTCAGCTGAAGGCGCATTGACGCAGGACATGATCCGTTCCATGAATGCCGAACCGATTATTTTCGCAATGGCCAACCCGAATCCGGAGATTCTGCCGCATCTTGCGAAAGAAGCGGGCGCGCGCATTGTCGGCACCGGCCGTTCGGATTATCCGAACCAGGTCAATAACGTTCTCGCGTTTCCGGGGATATTCCGGGGGGCGCTTGACGTCCGGGCAAGCGATATCAATGAAGCCATGAAGATTGCCGCCGTTAGAGCGATTGCCGGATTGCTGGAAGAAGAGGCACTTCACGATGACTACGTCATCCCGGCACCATTCGATCCACGCGTTGCTCCAGCCGTAGCTGCAGCCGTTGCTCGGGCTGCTGTCGAGACGGGTGTAGCAAGGAAGCCGGTTGGTGAGAAAGTGGAAGTGTTGTCTGAGAAATAGAGGGGAAGAGCATGGCAGTGATTTTGAGTGGAATAGAGAAATCGCTGATAAACCTTTAAAAATCGCTGATAAACAGTAAAAAATCGCTGATAAACTCAAAAAAATCGCTGATAAAACCTCTGGAATCGCTGATAAATTGAAAATCGACGATAAACACTAAAAAATCGACGATAAATCAAAAAAAATCGACGATAAAGCTCCAGAAATCGACGATAAAACGGCATAAACAAAAAAGGCAAGCGCATCTCCCAGCGCTTGCCTTTCTCATTTCACTCCCTAGAAATCCACTGTTCAACGGTTCCCATCATACCAGAAAGCACAATCGTTTCATCTTTATTGTTTGGCGGTTATGCTGGAAGCAATACGATGGTAGGGGGCACGAATATGACTTCATGGCATGAACGTTTTCAAACAGACGATTATTTATACGGAACAGAGCCGAACGAATTCATTGAAATGATGCAGGCGAAACTGGGACTCACAGGAGATGCACTCGCGATAGCGGAAGGAGAAGGCCGCAATGCGGTCCATCTCGCCGAGCAGGGCATGCGCGTCACCGCCTGGGACTTTGCAAGGAGCGGCCTGGAAAAAACGG
Source organism: Planococcus sp. (in: firmicutes) (assembly GCA_035461005.1). Lineage (GTDB taxonomy): Bacteria > Bacillota > Bacilli > Bacillales_A > Planococcaceae > Planococcus. Next base: position 2,222 of record DATHVZ010000071.1, read on the forward strand.
AGCGGCTGGCAAAAGAACGGCAGGTCAGCGTTTCCGTTGAGGAAGTGGATTTGGCGGAAGCTGAATGGCCGGAGGGCAAATGGGATGAAATCATTTGTGTGTTTGGCCATTTCCCGAAAGAGGTCCAACAGAAAACCTTTGAGGGCGTGCGGCGCGCCTTGAAACCTGGCGGCTATTTCCTGATGGAAGTGTATTCTACTGAGCAACTCAAATTCGGCACGGGTGGACCTAAAAAAGAATCCTTCCTGTACCGTCCGGAAGAAGTGCTGTCGGCATTTGAAGATTTCCGCCTCGTCCATTTCTTTACGGGTGAAGTCGAACGGAATGAAGGAAAGCTGCACAAAGGGTTATCACACGTCATCCAGCT
>DATHVZ010000072.1:0-3555 GCA_035461005.1 Planococcus sp. (in: firmicutes)
CGTGGGAATGGGATGGATTCGCGGACGTGTTCTGCGCCTGAAATCCAGGCCACTGTGCGCTCTAAGCCAAGTCCGAAGCCGGAATGCGGCACTGCGCCGTATTTGCTGAGGTCCAGGTACCACTCATAAGCTGACTGATCGAGATTGTGTTCTTTGATGCGCTGTTTCATCAGCTCGTAATCGTAGATTCGTTCAGAACCACCGATGATTTCACCGTAGCCTTCAGGGGCGATCAAGTCGGCACATAGAACAACATCATCTCGTTCCGGATGCGGCTGCATGTAGAATGGCTTGATGCCAATCGGATAATTGATGATGAATACCGGCATATCGTAATGCTCTGCGATGGCCGTTTCATGCGGAGCTCCAAAATCATCGCCCCATTTGATGTCTTCAAAGCCGTTTTCATTCAACCATTGGATGGCTTCATCATAAGTGATGCGCGGGAATGGCGCTTTGATCTTTTCGAGTTTTGACGTGTCTCGTTCGAGACGGCCCAATTCCAGTTGGCAGTTTTTCAATACAGATTGAACGAGATGAGAAACAAATTGTTCCTGCACTTCGATGCTCTCTGCGTGTTCGACAAAAGCCATTTCCGGCTCGATCATCCAAAATTCGATCAAGTGGCGGCGTGTTTTCGATTTTTCGGCGCGGAAAGTCGGTCCGAAAGAGAACACTTTGCCTAGAGCCATTGCGGCAGCTTCCATATACAGCTGGCCCGATTGGGACAGGAATGCATCTTCTTCAAAATATTTCGTGGCGAACAATTCCGACGTTCCTTCCGGAGCAGAACCGGTCAAAATCGGCGGATCCACTTTGACAAAGCCGTTTTCATTGAAAAATTCATACGTTGAACGAATGATTTCGTTGCGGATTTTCATGATGGCGTGCTGCTTGCGCGAACGCAGCCATAAATGGCGGTTGTCCATCAGGAACTCCGTGCCGTGTTCTTTCGGTGTAATCGGGAAATCTTTCGCTTCATGGAGCACTTCGATGCCCGTGACCTGCAATTCGTATCCGAATGCTGAGCGCTCATCTTCTTTTACTTCTCCTGTTACATAAAGGGAAGTTTCCTGTGTCAAAGCTTTTGCTGCAGCAAAAATTTCATCGCCGACTTCCGCTTTGACTACAACTCCCTGTACAAATCCGGAGCCATCGCGCAATTGAAGAAATGCGATTTTCCCACTTGAGCGTTTATTGGCAATCCAAGCGCCCAGTTTAACCGTTTGTCCTGTATATTTAGCCATTTCGGCAATTGTAATTTTTTTCATACTAGCCTCCAAGATAATGTTTTCAAATTAGTCCTGCCATCTCGCTGAAACGAATTTACCGATTCGCTCCACCGCTTCGTTCAATGCTTCAAGCGACGTCGCGTAAGACAGGCGGATCGTTGAAGGTGCACCGAAACCTGACCCCGGAATCACTGCCACATTGGCTTCCGTCAGCAAAGCTTCCACGAATTCATCCACTGATGAAAATCCTGTTTTCTCTGCAGCTTCCGACACATCCGGCAATAAATAAAATGCCCCTTGCGGATGGATGACATGGAAGCCTGGGATTGCTGCAAGTTTCGGGAAAATCGTTTCCAATCTGCCTTCGAATGCTTTGCGCATTTCTTCCACAGCATCCTGCGGTCCGTTATACGCTTCGATGGCGGCATATTGTGAAGTGGTTGTGGGATTCGAAGTTGAGTGGCTGGCGAGGTTGGTCATCGCTCCTATCAATTCCGAATTTCCCGCCGCATAACCGATGCGCCATCCTGTCATCGAATGGGATTTTGAAACGCCATTGACGATAATGGTCCGGTCTTTAGCATCTTCTGATAGCGTTGCAATTGAAACGTGTTCCGCTTCGCCATAAATCAATTTTTCATAGATTTCATCGGAAACGATAAGAATGTCCGCTTCACGGCAAACTTCCGCGAGCTCCTGCAATTCCTGTTTTGAATAAATCATGCCGGTCGGGTTGCTCGGTGTATTGATCATGACCGCCTTCGTTCGGTCAGTGATGGCCTCACGCAATTGCTGTGCCGAGATTTTATAATTCTGGCTGGCTGTAGCCTCTATGTAGACCGGCACCCCTTCGGCCAGTTTTACCTGTTCGGGATAGCTTACCCAGTAAGGAATTGGAATAATGACTTCATCACCTTTGTCCAATAATACCTGGAACAATGTATAAAGCACATGTTTTGCTCCGACGCCGACCATAATTTCGTTTGGTGCATACGATAATTTCTGGTCGCGCTGCAGTTTTTCGATAATCGCTTCTTTCAAAGCCGGCAGGCCGCCTGCTGGCGTGTATTTTGTTTTGCCTTCCAACATCGATTTATAAGCCGCCTGCAGGATATTGTCGGGAGTATTGTAATCCGGCTCTCCCGCTCCCAGGCCGATAAGGTCGACTCCCTGCGCTTTCAGTTCATTGGCCTTCGCTGTAATCGCCAATGTTGTTGAAGGCGTCAATGTTTGGACACGCTGTGCTAATTTCATCAAAAGTCTTCAGTCCCTTCACAAATTCAAGATCCTCTTCCAGATAGAGCCATCTGATGCAGAAATATACACATAATTTAATTTGTCATTTTTCGCAAGAAAAACAACTTCCCATACAGCTGTTTCATTCTCCATCCCGAGTTTCGTATGGAGCACTTCTTTGACTTCCATATCCTTTAATGCAATGCCGCGGGCTTCCTGGGCAGTTACTTTGCCTTCCAGTTCCGTTTCAGACAATTCCTGGCCGCTCATCGGAACGAAGATGGCCTTTAATTTGCCTTCACTATCCCTTCCGATAACAGTGACAGATCTCTGTTCACTGGAATAAACATATGACCTGTTTATTTCGGTCAGCAAGTTTTCACTTTCCACTTGGGCAATCGCTCCTTTTTCGACATCTGAAAAAGGTTTATTGCCAAGTATCAGGATTAATATGGTCAGCACAATTGCCAGGAACGATAAAAATCCTGCTATAAATATGATCCATTGTTTCATTTTCATCACCTGAGCTTATGTTTTGTATATCGTAAAGATCGCTTTCTCCGGATCTTCCTTATCGAGCGCAAGGCCGAACATCAAATTATCACGCTTTAATGTGCGGTTCAAAGCATCGACGACTTTATATAAATCCGGCTGATAAGCGACGTTGACAGTGGAAAGTATCTCAATTTTTGATTCCATCCGACCGACCTTCCTTTCATTTTTCACTGCTTATTATACCAATGTTCAATATCCGTTTCCATCTTTTCCAAAGACACTTTTGACACGCCGACATCCGGCAGGGCGTCAAGAAATTCCTGTCCGTAGGATTTCGTTTCGATGCGGCGGTCCAGCACAATGAAAAGCCCTTGATCGTTTTTTGATCGAATGAGCCTTCCAAAGCCCTGCCGCAGCCGCAGAACCGCTTCCGGCAATGCATAATGCAGGAACGGATTAATGCCTTCCTTCGATATCAACTCCGATTTCGCTTTGAAAATCGGTTCATCCGGCGAAGTGAATGGCAGCCTCACGACCACTACTGCCCGGAGCGCGTCGCCTGGTACATCTACACCTTCCCAGAAACTATTCG
>DATHVZ010000073.1:0-4142 GCA_035461005.1 Planococcus sp. (in: firmicutes)
AAAAATGCTGAGCAGGATTTTATTTATTTTTTCAGATCAAAACGGTCGGCGTTCATCACTTTGTTCCATGCTTTGATGAAGTCGCGAACGAATTTTTCTTTGTTGTCGTCTTGTGCATACACTTCAGAAATTGCACGCAGAATGGAGTTAGAGCCGAATACCAGGTCAGAACGTGATGCAGTGAAGACTACTTCACCTGTTGCACTGTTTTTGCCTTCGTATTTGTTGAACTCTGTTGGCGACCATTCGATGTTCATATCCAATAAGTTGACGAAGAAATCATTTGTCAAAACGCCGACCCTGTCAGTGAAGACGCCTTCTGTCGCCCCTTGGTAATTTGCGCCCAATGCACGCATACCGCCTACTAATACGGTCATTTCTGGCGCTGTTAAGCCCAGCAATTGCGCTTTATCAAGCAGCATTTCTTCCGGGCTAGTTGAATACTCTTTCTTCTGGTAGTTTCTGAAACCGTCTGAAACAGGCTCCAACACAGCAAAGCTTTCCGCATCCGTTTGTTCTTCAGATGCGTCTCCACGGCCTTGAGTGAATGGAACTTCGATATCCAAACCAGCTGCTTTTACAGCCTGTTCAAGCGCCGCATTTCCTCCAAGCACAATCAAGTCAGCGATGCTGATTTTATTGCCAGTATCTGCTTGCAGGCTTTCATAGAAGCTGAGCACTTTTTCCAACTCTTCCGGCTCATTTGCTTCCCATTCGCGCTGAGGAGCCAATCGGATGCGTGCTCCGTTTGCGCCGCCTCGTTTGTCTGAATCGCGGTATGTGCTGGCAGAAGCCCAAGCTGCTTTCACGAGCTCCTGTGGGTTTAATCCGCTTTCCAGGATTTTCACTTTCAGTTCATCCAATTCCTTGGATTTTAATGTCCCTGGTGCTTCCGGTACTGGATCTTGCCAGATCAGTTCTTCTTCTGGAACTTCTGGTCCCCAGTAACGCGCTATTGGTCCCATATCGCGGTGAAGAAGTTTGAACCAAGCACGCGCGAACGCATCCTGGAACTCTTCCATATTTTCGTAATAACGGCGGGAAATCTTTTCATACGCCGGATCCATGCGCAGCGCCATGTCTGCAGTAGTCATCATTGTTTTCACTTTAATCGATGCATCTTCTGCATCAGGTGCCATCTGCTCTTCGGATAGATCTTTTGCCGTCCATTGATATGCACCGGCAGGAGATTTCGTTAACTCCCACTCGTATCCAAACAATTGCTCGTAATAACCATTATCCCATTGCGTCGGATTGGCAGTCCAAGCGCCTTCAATACCACTTGAAATGGTATCGCGGCCTTTGCCGGAACCGTACGTGCTCTTCCAGCCAAGTCCCAGATTTTCCATTACAGCTGCTTCCGGATCGTCACCTACGTGGGAAGGATCCCCAGCGCCGTGTGATTTACCGAACGTATGCCCACCTGCGATCAACGCAACTGTCTCTTCATCATTCATCCCCATGCGCGCAAACGTCTCGCGGATATCAACGGCACTTGCAACAGGGTCCGGTTTACCATTCGGCCCTTCCGGATTCACATAAATCAAGCCCATCTGAACCGCAGCCAGTGGATTTTCCAATTCGCGGTCCCCGGAATAACGATTATCTTCCAACCACTCTTTTTCATTGCCCCAATAAACGTCTTCTTCCGGTGCCCAAATGTCTTCACGGCCTGCCCCGAATCCAAAGGTTTTGAAGCCCATCGACTCAAGTGCTTCGTTGCCCGCCATCACAATCAAATCAGCCCAGGAAATTTTGTTTCCGTATTTTTTCTTGATCGGCCACAGCAAACGGCGTGCCTTATCCAGGTTTACGTTATCCGGCCAGCTGTTGAGCGGCGCAAAACGCTGGTTTCCGGTAGCACCGCCTCCGCGGCCGTCCGTATTGCGGTAAGTACCTGCGGCATGCCATGACATACGGATGAATAACCCGCCGTAATGGCCATAGTCAGCCGGCCACCATTCCTGGCTGTTTGTCATCAAATCGCGCATATCCTGCTTTAATGCAGCATAGTCCAATTTTTCAAATTCCGCTTTGTAATCGAACTCTTCCCCGAGCGGATTCGATTTCTTATCGTGCTGGTGCAGAATATTCAAATTCAGCATATTCGGCCACCAGTCTTTATTTTGCGTCTTGCCTGGTTTGTTTGATGTCGTAATCGCGCTATCGCTGTGCCCGCCTGTTACCGGACATTGCGCATCTCCTGCTGCGGTGTGACGCTTTTCTTCATTGTTGTTTTCCATCTTTTAAACCCTCCTAAAAATAATGAAAAATAGTAGACTTCAATCTAAAACTAGCGTTGCTGTGTATTGCTGAACGCATATAATAATTCTTACATTAGAATTATACTAAACTAGAGAAGGACTGAACAAGTAATAAGGATGTAAAAGAAGGTAAATCTTTTTTGGGCGATGTCCAAACGCGGAAAGCGTTGAGAAAAGTTCTTTTTGATAGCGTCTTGCGGGATGTCTTAAATTTTTTTGATCGCTTGCGAATTGAAAGAAGCGTATTCCAACAACTCCACCGTTGGAATACACTCTACTAGACACCGATCAACGAATAGCTCTTGCAAGCCAAAGGGGGTAACTTGTTTTATTATAAAATTAACCCGATATCAACCAGATCGACTCCCTAGCTAAACTGGCCAAAGAACGATGCGAACAGGACAAAGACGATAATAAAAACAATTGTCGTAATGATGAAGCCCGGTATCAGGACGATGAAAAATCCTTTCCAGGATGAGACCCGATGCGCTTCGCCCACCGCTTTGCAGACGATGACGAATGTCCAAACAGAAACTACCGCCATCACTATGGACATGATTACCACAATCGGATCTCCTGCCACATCCATGCGGTCCGCAAAGAATGTTTCCGGTGCTGCAAATGCCCAGATAGTCAGCAGCGGCAGGAGCCAAATTTGTGGTATCTGTGCGGTAACAAGTGCCCTGAACATTTCCTCATAAGTCGCTTTTCCTTTGAACAGCCGCCCAACCAGTACCAAAATAGCTGCGCCAATGAAAAAGCCGAAAGCACTCCCGATCGGACCGCCGATCAGCACCTGAAAAACGACTGCCCACGTTGCCGTATCTGCGCTGCGGGTGTTCATGAGCCCGATCAGGCCGGATGCAAAGCCTGTCAGGACAATGAGCAGAATAATATATTTGGCGGATTTGTGCTCAATGACGAAACGGACGGTTTCACGCGTGCGCAACCAAATATCGGTGAGCGGATTCACCTCGCGCTCTTTTCGTAATCGATCTTCCCTTACCATGGTTTCCCTCTCCTTTCTTTCGATTATCACAGCGGATGGCAGCGGCATCTCTCCAATTTTTTATCATATTTTCTCAATACCCTTTTCCGCCTATTATTATCAGAATTATGAAATTAACTCATTTATTTAACAATTGGACTTAAGGACACATATTCAGATTAGAAAGGATCTGTTCAAAAATGGAGATTGAGAACCTGCTTAGAGTAACGACCAGGCGAGAGTTAAGGGAGTGGCTTGAGGAAAATTCAACGACAGAAAAGTGTTGTTGGGTAGTGGTAAGCGTCTCGGAACGCCCAGGTGTCGTAAAGTATTTGGATGCCGTTGAGGAGGCATTGTGTTTTGGGTGGATTGACGGCATCATGAAGAAAATATCCCCTGCAGAAACGGCTCAACGATTTTCACCACGAAAGAAAGGAAGCAACTGGACCGAGTTGAATAAAGAACGGGTCAGAAGGCTGGAAAAGCTGGGTTTGATGACAGCGCAGGGACGGGACGTCCTCCCCGATATGCGGCCGGAATCGTTTACGATCGACCCGGAAGTTCTGGCCCTTTTAAAAGAAGACAGGGTAGTCTACCAGAACTTCATGAATTTCCCTGAACTGTACCGGAGAATCCGGATTGACAACATCCAGGGCTATAAAAATTATGACGCTGACATTTACAATCAACGATTAGACAAGTTTATTAGCAACACACGGGAAAACAAAATGTACGGCAAGTGGAATGATAATGGCCGGTTAACTGATTATTGAAGCTCGATTTTTATAAACAGGATTTAAAAAAACAAGCCGAACTACGCAAGTTTATTGTGCAAAACTTGGTAATTCGGCTTGTTCTCTGTTTATGGTAAAGCGATTTTCGTTATGCAT
>DATHVZ010000074.1:0-3151 GCA_035461005.1 Planococcus sp. (in: firmicutes)
GATCCAACGACAATTTACAGATTTATAGGAATATTAAATCATTACTTCTCCAGACGTCTATCCAATCTTAGGACTTTTGGGTAAATTTATTAAATAGTTACAAAAATTTAACAAAGCTTTAATTTCCTTCTTGTATAATTATGCCGTAAGCAAATTTGAAAGAGGGAGTGAATAGTTTGACGAAAAACTCATTTAGCAAGATTTTCCTCAGTCTTCTGTTGGTGCTGTCAGCAGCTTTGCCGTATATGGCAACTGCTGATGCTGCCGAGCCGATTACGGTGGCGGAAGCAATTGCGAACAACTCTGGAACGGCCACGGTTAATGGTTTTATCGTGGGAACGGCAACCAGCGGCACCAATTACAATCAGATACCACCATTTACAGTAGCTACTAATGTCGGACTGGCGGATTCGCCGGACGAAACGGATCCAGCGAAAATTTTGCCGGTGCAATTGCCGACCGGTTCGGTCCGCACTGGCATCAACTTAGTTGATAATCCGACGAATTTTAAAGCTGAAGTCAATATCACCGGAACACTCAGTGCATATTTCAGCGTTCCGGGTCTACGCTCAGCCTCAGCTTTCGAAATCCTGTCGGGAGGCGAAGCGCCACCGGAACCGGCAATTGTCGAGTCATTGGCTGAAGCCCGCACGATGCCCGGTGAACTGATCCAGGTGGACGCGACAGTGACAACGGGCACAGGTTTCTGGGGCGGAAATGCGTTTTACGTCCAGGATGAAACAGCTGGACTTTATGTCTACACAACGAGTGCTGCCGTTTCTCCAGGTGACATTGTCCGTTTGACGGGGACAGTTTCCGTTTTCAGCGGGGAATTGCAATTGCAGCCGAATACGGTTGAAGTGTTGTCTTCGGGCAACGAACTTCCTGCAATGCAAACGATAACACCGGCAGGAGTCAATGAAGACACGCAAGGTGAACTGATCGAAATGCGCAACGTGACGATTACAGATCTTGTATCCGTTAACGCATTCGGCACATTCCAGTTTTCAGCACTCGCTGAGAACGGCGAAACGGTTGTGGTGCGCAACGATAACCGCAACGGCCTGACGTTCGACCAATTTACACAGCAATACAAAGAAGGCGATGCCATCCATCTGTCAGGGATTGCGTCGAAGTTCAACTCTACCTACCAAGTGAAGACACTCGGATTGGAAAGTTTCGACCTGGTCAACAAACCGGCAGTCTATGCGGATGTGTTCCCAGGCGTCGTTTCTGAAGGCGTAGAAATTACGCTTCAATCAGGCTGGGAAAACGCAGCGATCTATTACACGTTAGACGGATCAACACCAACCGCTGCAAGCACGCTATACACGGTACCAATCACGCTGACTGAAGATGCAGTGATCAAAGCCATCGCAGTCGGAGAAGAAACGTCGGAAGTTTTCACTTTTGAATACACCGTTTTGAAAGTGACGGACCTTAAAATCCGTGACATCCAGAGCGGCGGCCATTTCACAGATTATGAAGGTGCGACTGTGAATGAAATCACGGGCGTCATTACACATTTCTACAACGGCGCAAACTTTGTCATCCAGGACCCGGACGACGATGGCGACTGGACGACTTCGGAAGCCATTATGGTCAACAGATCAAGCGCTAGCGCCTCTTTCAAAGTCGGCGATGTTGTAACGGTGGCAGGTACAGTGGAAGAACATTTTTACAATGGCTATTCCGATATGAGAGCCAATGACCTGCCGCTGACACGCATCCGTTCAACGGAAGTTGTGAAGAATGGCACAGCGGAACTTCCTGAACCGATCGTCATCGGAGAAGATGTATTCCCGCCGACACAGGTTATCGATAGTGACGGTTTGACTATTTTTAATCCGGAAGAAGACGGCATTGATTTCTGGGAATCACTCGAATGGATGCGTATCAGTGTTGCTGATGCCCAAATCGTCGGGCCTCAGAAATACGGTGAAGTGTTCGTGGTGTCGCAAAATGCCACAAACAACGAGTTTCACAAACAGGGCGGCGTCCTTCTTGCTGAAGACGATTACAACCCTGAACGCATCACCGTAAAAACTGGCGATAACGTCATCGCAAAAGCCGGTGACTCGTTCGCCGAAAATCCGGTGGGCGTCCTTGGCTACGGCTTCGGCAACTACCAGATTTGGACCGAGTCGGCTGACCTTCCTGAAATAGTGGACGGCGGCGTTGAACCCGAAGAAACATGGATCCAAAATGCTGAAGACAAATTAACGGTATCGACTTATAATGTCGAGAACTACTCAGCAGATCCGAACCACACATCAAACGCAAAAGCTCAGCGCATTGCTGAATCGTTTGTGGATGACCTGAACTCACCGGACATCATCGTGATGGTGGAAGTGCAGGACAATGACGGCCCGATCGCATCTGGAAACTCTGATGCATCGGCAAGCTACGAGCGTTTGATCAAAGATATTCAAACTGCCGGCGGTCCTGATTACGCTTGGACCGATATCGCCCCTGAATACAATCAGGACGGCGGACAGCCGGACGGAAACATTCGCGTCGGCTATCTTTACAATCCGGAACGCGTAACACTTTCTGAAGGCACAAAAGGCACCGCAACGCAGGATACGGCATGGGTGGACGGCGAATTGTCATTGAATCCTGGACGCATCCAGCCGATTCCGATGCCAGGCACGCGCAAACCGATCGCAGCACAATTTGACTTCCAGGGTGAGCAGGTTGTTGTTATTGGCGCCCACTTGAACTCAAAAGGCGGAGACCAGCCTCTATTCGGCAAGAACCAGCCGCCATTCTTTGGTTCGGTGGATGAACGCATCGAATTGGCGACAGCGATCAACGACTTTATTGCCGAAGGACTTGAGCAGGATCCGGATCTGAATGTCATCGTTGCGGGCGACATGAACGATTTCGAATTTACACCGGCTCTTGATGCATTAAAAGGCGACATTCTGACGAATAAAGTCGAGGATGTGCCGTTGGACGACCGTTATTCTTATTATTACCAGGGCAATTCACAGGTTCTTGACCATCTATTGGTGACGAATAACCTGGCGCAACGCACGGAACTTGATATGGTCCATATCAATGCAATGTTCATGGAAGAACAGGGACGCGCATCCGATCACGATCCATTGCTTGCGCAAATCGATTTCTCCCAACCGGCAGTTCCGGG
>DATHVZ010000075.1:0-14508 GCA_035461005.1 Planococcus sp. (in: firmicutes)
AAATAGCAGGCTGGAAGAAATATGAAAGTAAAGCATATATCTATCAGGCGTTCGTAGAAGTACACATTATCAAACAAAAAAAGGAAAGATATGCTGTGACCAGCCTCTTCTCTCCTTTTTCATTCAAGCAGCTTCCGATAAGTTATGATATGTAAACCAAATATGGACTTCAATTTAGTAACCTGTTCAGTTAAGGAATGTACATAGTAATTTAAAAGTGAGCCACTACAGGAGTTGAGAACATTTTTTCTCTGTTAATGAAGTCAGCCGTTATTTGTAGAGAGTACTTTGAAAGTATCCCAGTCGACTATTTCTTGGTATTCCTCATCATTTACTGTGAAATTAATTTTTGCAGCTCTGTTTTCATCCTCTACTACCTCGCCAAGCCGAACTTCTGCTACAATTCTGCTCTCTCCTTGAAGTTCAAATCCATTAATATCTACGATTTCCCCAATATTACGTTCTCCTGAATATAAACCCGTTTGTTTTAAAGGGTCGGCACCGTGAAACACATATTCGATACCATCTTCTCCAAACGTCACTGGTTCTTCGTTTTCTTTAACTAATTCAACAGAAGTGATTACCGCTGGTTCTTCACCTGTCCATTCAAATGGAAGAACAATGTAGTAGCTTTCGTTGGATTCGAGTGAATCTCCGTACATATTTCCAAACATAAACTCACCATCAACCGATTCTTCTGAATCACTGCAAGCAGCTATTAGTAAAAACAAAAACATAATAGGTACTAGCTTAAGTGTTTTCATAAATGGCCCCCTTTATTTAATATCATCTTACTTCTAATGGTATCTATTTTTTAGGTTAAATGGAAGTAAACTGGCATTTATTAAACAATCTTCAATAATTATTCATTACAACTTTGAAACCGTTCGTAAAAGTACACTTATACAGACTAAAAGGAAGAAAAGATCGATACTTCACCCCAAATGAATCACTTTTTAAAGTGTCTACCATTTGGGGTGAAGTTCAAATTTCTCATTATGAGTGTCTTCTTATAAAATTAGTCTTTCAAAAAAGTGGGTAAACCAACTTCTCTTAAGAGATCATTGAAATTGTACTCGTAACTTGTATCTATATTGGATTTAATCCAAGTCTCCCGGAGTTGAAAAAACAATTGGGGATCGACTGAGGGATACACATTTTCAAACTGATTTTCGTTATCGAGTTTGATTAAATCAACTAAAATTGCATTATATAGGAGAGGAAACTCTTCTTTAATCGCCAATTTATTAGCTAAAAAAGCCTGAAAATAATCTTCGATAAAATAGATTTTATCTGGGTGCTCTTTTAGGTCTGAATAGTGATTAATATCAGCATGAGAATAAAAAACAAAAGCGGATTTCATCCACCAATTTCCTACAGCAGCAGCAAAAACTAGAAGCGAATACTTTCTTGCTTCCTTATTTGGATGGGAAAAGTATCGATAATAATCAGCGTAGTTTTCACTACTCCACTCTTTACCGGTATCGAAGAATCCTACTTCAATACCCTCTAAAATTCTTTTTGCTTTTATAACTATGTCTTTCATTTTTTTCCCTCAATTTCTATATAAAGTATAGGATAATTAACCGATCTTGTTTATATCCAAAACTACTTCCTCTGTGCAGAATTACTCTCAACCTTTGTTCTGCTAGTTAAGTACAATTTGTTTATAGTACCTACCTGTTTCTGCAGCAATTAAATGGTCTTGATTATTTAATACTTGCATAGCTATATCCGTTATGTCAGATTGGAACTCTGCATATATAAATTGAGATTTAGTTTTGTAATTATATTGTAGCTCTTGTCCATGATACTCGCTTGAAAAAGACTCGACCTCGTTTACTGAATTTGCTTCAAAAGAAGAATAGCGGCTTTCTCATCATTCAAGCTACAGGAACCTAAAAACTCCATAATCCAGATAATTTTGGAAATAAATCCGTTCGTAAAAGTACACTTTTACGAACGGTCCAAATCCCCCGAAAGCCCGCAAAAAAACCGTTCGCAAATGTCCCAAACCACATTACGAACGTCCACCCTTTTCCACTCACCTTTACGAACGATTTTATTGGAGTAAAAACGCAAAAAAAAAAAGCCCCGAAGGACTTTTAGTTGTACCAGCTGCCGACGGATCGGATAGCTGAAATATTCGTCGTTCAGGGCATTGACGATGCCAAGGATCGGTATAATCACTCCGATGTAATTTCAGATAAGTTCTTATAGGCTTGTATTTTTTCAGAATCAGCATTCCCTCCGCTAATGATGCAGCCTACTTTCTTTTGTTCAACCAAGACTTTTTTGAATAAAATTGCGGCCAATGCAGCCGCACCGGCTCCTTCGACTAGCATTTTTTCCCTTTCAAGCATAAACATGATAGCCTAAGCAATTTCTTCATCAGTTACAGTTAAGATATCATCCACATACTTCTCAATGATTGGAAAGGTAACCGCCACCGGCTGTCTGACTAAAATCCCATCCGCTATCGTGCTGATTGGCAAGAATTAAGAGAATCCTGCTGAATACTTTTTCATCTGGCCTTTATTCAATTAAGCTGTGGAATCCTTTATACTTACCATCCCATCCTCGACCTTTGCTCACCGATTTAAATAATCAGTAACTGCTCCTTTTGAAGAACAGGAAACATTATGCGCATATTTGCCAAGTACGCCTTTTTTATGAAGCGGCGGAGCTACCCATTGCTTGCGGCGTTCTTCCAATTCGGATTCGGAAACATCCATGGTAATTTCCTGCAACTCAGAATCGATGGTGACGACATCGCCTTCCTTCAGCAAGCCGATCGGTCCGCCAACCTGGGCTTCCGGAGCAATATGCCCAACCACCAAGCCATGTGTTCCGCCTGAAAAACGTCCGTCTGTTATTAACGCGACAGATGCATCCATGCCTTTGCCGACAAGAATTGCAGATACAGACAGCATTTCCGGCATTCCCGGACCGCCTTTTGGCCCTACATAGCGGATGACCAATACATCGCCTTCATTGATTTCGTTCGCCATAACAGCTTCAGTTGCTTCTTTTTCATTATTGTAGACGCGAGCTGGACCCGTATGGCGTTTTACTTTCACCCCGGATACTTTCGCTACGGCACCGTTCGGAGAAAGATTGCCTTTCAAAACGATCAATGGGCCATCTTTGCGTTTCGGATTGTCGAAAGGCATGATGACTTTTTGCCCTTCCTCCAATGCCGGAGCTTCCTTCAGATTTTCCGCCACGGTTTTGCCGGTGACCGTCATGCAGTCCCCATGCAGGTAACCTCCTTCAAGCAGCATTTTCATCACAGCTTGAACGCCGCCAACCCGGTGCAGATCCTGCATGACATATTTGCCGCTCGGCTTCAAGTCCGCCAAATGCGGCACAGTTTTTTGCATGCGATTAAAATCATCAATCGTCAGATCTACTTCTGCAGCATGGGCAATTGCCAATAGATGCAGGACTGCATTCGTCGATCCGCCAAGTGCCATGACAACGGTGATGGCATTTTCAAATGCTTCTTTGGTCATGATGTCTTTCGGGTAAATATCCAGTTCGAGTAGGTTGTATACTGCTGCACCAGCTTTTTCACAATCGACTAATTTTTCTGCAGATACCGCCGGATTGGAAGAACTTCCAGGCAAACTCATTCCCATCGCTTCAGCAGCCGATGCCATCGTGTTGGCTGTATACATCCCACCGCATGATCCCGCTCCCGGGCAGGCACCGCACTCGATGCTGCGAAGCGTATCATCAGTGATGTCGCCATTATTGTGCTGGCCAACACCTTCAAACACCGATACAATGTCAATGTCCTGGCCATTGTGGCGTCCCGGAGCAATTGTCCCTCCGTAAACAAAAACAGCCGGCACTTCAGAGTTTGCGATAGCAATCAAACAACCCGGTATGTTCTTGTCACACCCTCCAATGGCCACTAAGCCATCCAGGCTTTCTGCCCCGACCACCGTTTCAATCGAATCGGCAATGACATCGCGGCTTGACAAGGAATACTTCATGCCTTCTGTCCCCATTGAAATGCCATCGGAAACTGTGATTGTGTTAAAGATGAATGGTACGCCTCCCGCTTCTCTTGCTCCTTTTTTCGCGCTGACCGCCAAGTCATCAATATGTATATTACACGGCGTCACTTCGCTCCACGTACTGGCGACGCCAATCATCGGTTTCTTGAAGTCTTCATCTGTAACCCCAACTGAACGCAGCATGGCACGATTAGGTGCTTTCATCGCTCCTTCACTGAATACTTTGCTGTTAATGCGCAAATCTTTTTTCATAATTATCCTATCCTTTCTTTTCTATAAATTATAGAGCACATTTGTCAGAATTCAATGAATATAAAAATAATATTTCATTATTTTTATAATCGTCAAATAATTTACACATGTATGCGGTTACATGTTCCTGCACCTTTTTTCTTTCTTGCTGTATGCAATATATTTCTATATAATTACCATGTCTACAATAACTTTTTCTCCAGAAAGCAAATAAACTTTCTTTCTTGATGTTCTAGAAAATGCCTGAAATTCCTGATAAAAGGGGTTCCGTCAAAATTTGACGGAACCCCTTTTATCAGGTTTTTCTTCAGTAATTCTTCTTCAGCAAGAACTAGCCCCCCTAAAACAAACAAAAAAAAAGCCCCGAAGGACTTTTAATTGTACCAGCTGCCGACGATCGGATAGCTGAAATATTCGTCGTTCAGGGCATTGATGATACCGAGGATCGGTATAATCACTCCAATGAGTCCGAATACGATCAGCATTGGAATACCGATCAACACGATGACGAGCAGGCCGGAAACGAACAGCAACGCACCCAGGACTAACTGGAACAGCAAGGCTTCAATGGACAAGCGCTTGACATCTTTGTCTTCCGACATCAGATACACGATGAACGGCACAAGGAACGGGGCAAAAAACGCGCTGGCGTGGACGAGGACTTTCAATCCTTTGGTTTCCATCTTCATTACCTCCAGTAATGTTACTTCTTATACTCCTTATTACGGATGAATTGCCGCCAGGTTTCAAAATTATTCGCTGATCCGTAAAATTACCTTGCCGAATTGCTTGGCATCTTTCAGAAAATCGAACGCTTCCTGCGCCTGTTCGAGTTGGAACACTTTGCCGACAACCGGATGCATCTTGTATTGCTCCAGATGGTTGAGCATTTCGCGCAATTCGTCGCGGCTGCCCATCGTGGAACCGAAGAGTTGGAACTGGCCGTAGAAAAATTTCCGTAAATTGAAATCGACCACGTCATCTGTCGTAGCACCGAATATGACAATGCGGCCGCCTTTTTTCAGAACATCCAATGTCCGATTGAACGTGGCTGCACCGACGCTGTCGATGGCAAGGTCCACCGTTTCATTTTCCAATTCTTTTACCCAGTCACTGTCGGTCGCAATTGCCAAATCAGCGCCAAGTTCTTTGGCATGCGCCAATTTGTCTTCACTTCTTGAGGTGACGATGACCCGTGCACCGATGTTCTTCGCAAACTGGATCAGGAAAGTGGCGACTCCACTTCCCGCTCCCGGAATGAACAGCGTATCACCTTTTTTGATTTGGCCTTTTGTAAACAACGCCCGGTAGCCGGTCAAAGCCGGCAACGCCAGACCTCCCGCTTCTTCCCATGTAAGATGGGTTGGCTTTTTCTCCACTTGTTCGGCAGATAAAGCGATTTTTTCTGCAAAGGTCCCATGGTCCGGCAATCCCAGAATATCGAATTCCGGCGGCGGCGCTTCACTATTGGCAAACCAGCGAAGCGCCGGATTGATGATGACTTCATCCCCGACCGCAACGGCTGTAACGCCTTCCCCTACTGCTTCCACCACACCAGCGCCGTCGGAACCGATGATAAGCGGCTCGGATTTATTACCCTGGCGTTTTAACAGGTTGAGGTCGCGGTGGTTGATGCCCGCTGTTTTCAGCGCGACAAGCACCTCCCCTTTTTGCGCTGTTGGTTCCGGCATGTCTGTTACTTTAAGTTCTCCTTGTTCGATAACAAATGCTTTCACTTTATGCCTCCTCCCTCAAAATTTCCACTGAATAATTTCAGCTGATCCATACTGATGATGTCCTGTGAAAACAACGGAATATAAATCAACTGCTGTTTCGGGAATGTTTCCCGGATCAATTCCATATATTTCTTTTCGTGTTTTTTGCGTTCCATCAAAAATTCACCGTCCGCCTCTTCCGGCAGGACTTTGTTGATAATCAGCGTTTTAACGTGCAAATGGTAGTTGTGCAACAATTCCAGCGCTTTTTTCGTCTCCAGGATCGGCAGACGCTCCGGATTCAACACGAAAATAAAACCGGTTTCGTCTTCATTCAGCAGAATGTCCCGCGCTTTTGAAAAGCGCTCCTGGCGCTCCCGCAGCACATCATAAATCGGGTCTTCCCGCGGCTCCCCATCGTTCAGAAGCGCTGAATAATTTTCGTTCGTCTTGCGGCGCTTATCAAGCAGCCCCTTAATCCAGACACCCATCAGCTCGGGCAAGGTCAGGAGGCGGATGGTGTGGCCGGTCGGCGCTGTATCAAAGACTAGTTTATCAAAATTCTGGCGTTCTTCCAAAATGATGTGGATCAGCTTATCAAATAACGCCGCCTCGTCGGCTCCCGGAGAAGCTTTCGCCGTATCGAGCTGACGGTTCACTTCTTCGATCATGCTCGTGTGAACGGTCCCTTTGATGTTGTCTTTCACGCCTTTGATGTATTTCTCGGTTTCGATTTCGGGATCGATTTCAAGCGCGTAGAGATTATTGGCAATTTCTTTCATGTTGCCCCCGATTTCCTGGTTAAAGATATCGCCGACATTATGCGCCGGATCTGTAGATACCAGCAAAGTTTTAAAGCCGCTGTCAGCGGACTTCAAAGCGATGGCGGCGGCCGACGTGGATTTACCGACGCCGCCTTTGCCCCCTACAAAAATGATGCTTTTCGATAAAACGTCCATTCCGATTCCCCTTTTCATTGAAATCAGCAGCAGCGGATTCCGGATAGCGGCGATTTTTCCATGCCCATGCGCAAATGCCAGTCATGGAATTCTTCGATCATATAAGGATACAGCTCGAGCGTGTAGTAATAGGCGGGATTCGGGATACCCAGCATTTCCGAATAGAGCATCAGCAGAAACAAATCATCTTCCGCCCGCAGCTCCCGCGCTATTTCCGTTTTATGCGGATGTTCCAACACAGCTTCATACCATTGGATCAATCTTTTCAAATTATCGTATACCGGCATATTAACACCTCGTTTCATTAAGAAATGCGACAGCGAGAGTTGGCCAACTCTTTGCGACGAAGCAGCGCAGCGATGCAGGGACAGGAACAGTGATTTTAAAAAAGTTTACTAAACCGGTGCTCGTTTCATTGCTGGCAATATCGAAGCATACCGAAGAGCTGGCCCGCTGGAGTCTGGGCAATAAAAATGAGAAAGGGATCACAATTAGTATGATCCCTTTTTCTCAAATATTCTAACTATTAGTCTTCAAAATCTGCAGGATTGTCTTTCCTCGCCAAAACCTGGATGGCTGTAATGATGATCCATAATGCAAAGACGAAAATGATGGCTCCGAACACAAACAGCAGCATATTCGGCGCTGCCGCGTACCATGCCCATTGCAGGAACACTTGCTGGAACATCGCCCATAGCGTCATGAACATCAGGAAGACCATCGGTATGATGGTGATCATGTAATTTCGGCCAAGCTTTCTCAGCCAAATGGAGACGAGCAGCAAACTGATCCCTGCCAGAAGCTGATTCGCTGTTCCGAATAACGGCCATAGCAGGAATCCGCCGGAACCGAATCCACTCGGCCCTTCCGGAATCAGCACTAGAGCAGCACTCGCTACAACAGCGATTGTAGTCGCAACATGTTTTTTCTCCAATGCTGGAATTTTGTACTCGACACCCAGTTCCGAGATGATATAGCGCATCAAACGGACAGATGTATCAAGTGTTGTTGCCGCAAATGATACGACAATGACAGAAACGATCGTTGAAGCGACAGCTGCAGGAATCATCAAGCCCGAAGCCAATTGCGTCGCTCCCAGGATAAAGGAACCTAAGCCGGCACCGCTGGAAGCAGCGAAACTGCTGTACGTGGCCAAGAATGCCTCACGGTCCGGGAATAATGTGATAACGGCAATGATCGAAATCAATGCCAGGATCCCTTCTCCTATCGCTCCAAGATATCCGACGAAACGTGCATCTGTTTCTTTATTAAGCTGTTTGGACGATGTCCCGGAAGAAACCAGTCCGTGGAAACCGGAAATTGCACCACAGGCAATCGTGATGAACAGCAGCGGGAACCAGGAAACATCGTTCACCGGATTCGTCATCGGTGCTGTGATTTCAGGATTTGTGAACAGGAGGCCAAGGTAAAGAATTCCGAGACCAACGATTAATTGGTGCGAGTTGATGAAATCGCGCGGCTGGAGCAATTTCCATACCGGCAACGTCGAAGCGATGTAAACGTAGACCATCAATACGATAATCCAGATAAAGAACGCGGTTGAAATCGCACCAAGCCCGAACAGGCCGGCCGCTTCTTCTCCGCCCATATAGCGGACAAGGTCAATTTGAAGAAATTCGTATTGGCTTGAGAAAATTGCGGTAGCATACATGATTGCCAATGCAATCAATGAAGGCACGAGCATTTTGATATTTTTCTTATAAACCGCATAGCCAATCCAGATGGCAAGTGGAATTTGGATAAATACCGGAATGACACTTGCTGGGAATGAGATGAACAAGTTCGCGATGACCCAGGCAAACACGGCGTTGACCATCAGCACCAGAATCAGAATGATGAAAAGAAATAAAACTTTCCCGCGTTGCCCTATATAGCGGTGAGCAAGTGTTCCCACCGACTGGCCTTTGTTGCGGACGGACAGGACGAGCGTGCCGAAGTCATGTACCCCGGCGGCAAAAACTGTTCCAAGAACTACCCATAATACGGCCGGCAGCCAGCCCCAATAGACGGCAATGGCTGGGCCAAGAATCGGAGCAGCTCCGGCTACGGATGTAAAATGATGACCCCATAAGATAAATTTATTGGTCGGGACAAAATCGACACCGTCCTTAAATCGGTGGGCCGGTGTGACATAATTTGGATCCAGACGGAAAATTTTCTCTGCTACAAATTTAGAATAAAAGCGATAACCTAGCGCAAAAATAAAAAGTCCGATGGCGGCAAGAGCAATAGCATTCAAATTTCCCAACTCCCTCTTCTTCTAATTTGGGCAAGCGCTTTCAAGCTTGCCCCCTAATCATAAGTTAATGATCCAATTTTGTAAATGTTCCATTAATTCTTTTTTAGAGTTAATTATTTACAACCCTTTCATACAGCTTCAACTTGGTGTAGATGGCTTCAAGCACCGGAACTGCAATCCCTTGCTCGTTCGCCTTCTCAAGGAGGTAACCCTGCAGATGGTCCGCTTCAATCGGCTGGGATTTTTCTGCGTCGCGCTGCATCGACGATTTCATCCCTTCGCCCATGCTGTTGATTTTCTCCAGTAATTTTCCGGAAACCCCCGATTTTATAGGGGCTCCGATCGCTTCCATTACGGTTTCAAGCTCTTTCAGCAACGCCGCAATCGTTCGTTGGCCGGATTCTAGTTCGCGGATGGGACCGATCGGTTGTTCGAACAACGTGGTGATGCCGGACAATGCCGTGATAAACAAATATTTGTGCCACATTTCCTGCTCGATGTTATCACTCAGCACAAAATCCGCTTTTGTTCCATCGAACGATTCTTTCAGCCGGTTGATCCGGTCAGTTTTTTCTCCACTGCGTTCGCCGTAAACCAGCTGATTCATCGGACTCGCCTGCACTATCGTTCCTTCTTCATCGAGCGTCGCTTCTACAAAGCACAAACCGCCGATGACCGATTGCTCACCGAATGCTTCAATCAGTTGATCGACATGGGAAATTCCGTTTAGCAGTGGCAGCACCATCGTTTTTTCTCCAACAAATGGGCGCATGTCTTCGATGGCGCCTGCAAGCTGATAAGATTTTGTCGACAGCAAAACCACATCATACACTTCCGGTTCATGGTCTTTTGTTATCAATTGCGGCGTCAGCCGGCAGTCCCCATTTACGCTTTGGATGTTCAAGCCTGTTGATTCGAGTTTTTCCTTCCGTCTGGCCCGAACCAGAAAGGTGACGTCTTCGCCTTTTTCAAGAAGGCGGCCGCCGAAATAGCCGCCAATGGCACCTGCTCCAACAATAAGAATCTTCATTATTTATTACCTCCTTTTTACTAAGCTATTATGCTCGCCACTCTTACCTATAGTTATAGACATAAAGAAGTATTCTGTCCGCTACGGCTTCAACACCAATTTCCCGATTGTTTTCCGGCTCTGCAGCAGGCGATGAACTTCTGCGGCATCAGCCAGTGGATAGCTTCCACCTATTGTCAATTTCAACTGGCCGGTTGCCATATAACCGAGCAATTCCTTGAAGCTCTGTTGGAATAATTCCGGTTTGCGCATGATCTGTGGCAGGAAAAAGCCGATAACGGACTGGTTTTTTCTCATCAGCTGCCCCGGATGGAACTCGACCTGCTCTCCGCTTGCGGCACCAAAAATCACAAGGCGACCAAATGGAGCGAGGCATTTCAGGGTTTTATTGAAAACTTCCCCTCCGACCATTTCAAGCGCCAAATCGACGCCTTTATTATCGGTAATGCTTTTCACTTCATCAACCCAATCCTCTTTGGAGTAATCCACCAGATGCGTGGCGCCCATGGCTTTGGCGTGCTCCAGTTTCTCATCGGAGCTTGCCGTGGCAATGATTTTTCCGGCGCCGAATAGTTTGGCGAGCTGAACAGCAATCGCGCCGACGCCGCCCGCTGCCGCATGGATCAGCACCGTTTCACCGGGCGCCAGTCGCCCCATCGTTTTCAGGATGTGGTAAGCACTCAACCCTTGCAGCGGCAATGCCACAGCCTGTTCAAAATCAACATCGTCCGGCATAGGTATCAACCCGTTCTCATCCAGTGCCACAAAATCAGCGTAGCCGCCGGACTCGATCAGCGCCGACACACGCATGCCCACTTTGAATCCTGTGACATTGCTGCCGACTTCGGCGATGACACCAGCCACTTCCGAGCCGGGAACATATGGCAATGGCGTCGGTACGACGTATTGCCCTTCGCGTCTCGCCGTGTCCGCGTAGTTGATACCAATCGCTTTCACTTCAACAAGCACCTCGTTGTCTCCGGGTTTTGGCCGTTCCTGTTCTATATACTGGAGAACCTCCGGGCCGCCGTATTGTTCGAATTGGATCACTTTCATCATTTATTCCCCCTCAGCAAATGTATTGTTCCGCTTCTGTTATGGCCTTTGCGATGCTGCGTTTCGTCGCGTTGCTTTGTTCCGCGTGAAGGCGGCTGAGTTCGTTGCTGGCGAGCGCCATGCTGTCTTTCAGCGCGCGGCCACTGGAAATCCCCTGCATCATTTGGCGTGCGGACATCTCCACCCGCAGCAAGGCCTCGTCGAGCAAGGCTTTCGTCAATTCCACTTTCAATGTTTCTTTGTCTTCGCCATTTTTGGCGAGCGCCTTTTGCGTCCGCAGCACGGCCGACTCCGCAGCGTACAGCTGGATGCCGATGTCCGCCAGTTTCATCAAGGTTTCCTGCTGTTCCGCCAATGCTTCTCCGAACGCCTCGAACGCCAGGCCAGCTGACAGCAGGAAAACACGCCGAATCGCATGAACCGCTTCTATTTCCCGGGAAATAATGCCGATGGAGCCGACTTTCGGGTTGTTCATTTCGGCGACTGCCTGCGCGATATGCTCTCCTAACGGCAGAGTTCCTTTGCCCGCTTGTTTTAATAATCCACCCGGTATGAGCAGTCGGTTCACTTCATTCGTGCCTTCAAAAATGCGGTTGATCCGCGAATCCCGGTACATCTGCTCCACTTTGTATTCTTTGATGTAGCCGTAGCCACCGTGCAGCTGCAGGGCTTCGTCAGCAATAAAATCGAGCGTCTCGGAACCGTGGACTTTGCACACGGCGCATTCTGTCGCGTATTCCATCAAACGTTTGGCGATCAGCCCATGGTCCTCGCTATCATACAGCCCGCCGAGTGCCTCTTCCAGATAACCCGCTGTCCGGTATTGCAGCGATTCCGATTCGTAGATGCGAACTGCCATCAATGCCAGTTTTTCCTGCGTGGCGGGAAATTCTGAAATGGCTCTTCCGAATTGCTTCCGTTCTTTCGTATAGGCAGCTGCCAGATGAAGGCCATATTTCGCGGCGCCCATGCAGGCGGATCCCAAATTGAATCGCCCAAGGTTCAAAACGTTCAGTGCGATAACATGTCCTTTGCCGACTGTACCCAACAGGTTTTCCACCGGCACTTCACAATTGTCGAAATTGACCGTCCGGGTGGAAGACCCTTTGATGCCCATTTTCTCTTCTTCCGCGCCTAGCGACAGCCCCGGGAAATCTTTTTCTACGATAAAAGCGGTAAACGCTTTGCCATCCACTTTTGCATAGACGATGAACGTATCCGAAAATGCCGCATTGGTGATGAACATTTTGCTGCCGTTCAGCAAATAATGGCTGCCTGCCTCGTTCAGCACCGCGGTCGTTCGGGCCGAAAGTGCATCAGAACCTGCTTCCGGTTCAGTCAGGCAATAGGCACCGATAAATTCGCCGGATGCCAGTTTCGGGAGATAATACTCTTTTTGTGCCGGTGTACCGAAATACGTGATTGGCAGCGTCGCGATGCACGTATGGTTTGAATGCGCGACACCGTAGCCGCCCGCTGACCCCAGATTTTCACCCACAATGCCTTTGCTGATTTTGTCGAGTCCCAAACCGCCGTATTTCTCGGGTACGCTGTGCGCCAGCAAACCGAGTTCTCCTGCTTTTTGCATAAGTTCTCTGACCAGGGCAAAATCCTGCTGCTCCAACTTTTCATTGTTCGGCCGGATTTCCGTTTCCAGAAAGCGCTTGGCCGTCTTGCCGATCAATAGATGTTCATCGGTGACGTCTTCAGGCGTAAATACATCCCCCGGGTCAGAATGCTGATAAAAGAACCCTGCGCCCGGGTAATTTAAGGTTTCATTGATCACTGGCTATCGTCTCCTTCACCAAATGTTTTCAAATGCACTTTCACGTTTGTTTCCCAAGCCGGTTTCCTACCTCATCCTCCGTTTCGATCAGTGATTCCTTCCAATACAATGCTGCTGTATATTTCAGCCAGTTCGTCTGCCGCCAGTTCCCCTGAAGCACTGAACCATTGATAGGTCCAATTGGTGATGCCAAGCACCGCTAGAGCTGTCATATCCGCCCGCAACTCCTTCCGGAATTCACCGGTTTGGGCACCGTGCCGAATGATTTCTTCTATATTAAGGCGGAATTTCTCGCGCCGCCTTTTGATGTCGTCCGCATTGTCTTCTGTCAAATGGCGCATTTCACGAAAAAAAACTTTCCCGCTGTCGCCGTTTCTCGCGATATCGGAAATCAGCAAATGAATGACGCCTTTGAGTTTGTCCTTTTGGCTCTCGCCGCTGTCGAAGATCCTTTGTTGGCGCTTTAGCAAGTCATCAATGTATTCCTTGTGTATGTCCATCAGCAACTGTTCTTTGCTGCTGTAATAATAATAAAACGTGCCTTTCGTGACATTCAGCGCTTCCACGATGTCTTGGATCGATGTTTCGCTGAAACCCTTCTTCTCGAATAAGCTGATGCTCTGTGCTTTGATCTTGTCTTTCATTGCCATTCCTCACGTTTCTTAAAGGGCGTGCATGCCTCCATCAACGACGACCACATCCCCCGTAATATAATCTGATGCTTTGGACGCCAGGAATAACGCCGCTCCTTTTAAATCTTCATCGGTACCGAAACGGTTTAACGGTGTCTGCTTCAAAAATTGCTCCCTGCCACGTTCAATCAGAGCCTCAGACATTTTTGTCGGAAAGAATCCTGGCGCAATGGCGTTGACGTTGATATTGTGCTGCCCCCATTTTGCCGCCAGGTCTTTCGTGAACGTAATGACTGCCCCTTTGCTTGTGTTGTAGCCGATGGTGTTCATCAAGTCGGGATCAATGCCGCCGAGTCCTGCGACTGAAGAAATATTGATGATTTTTCCGCTCTTTTGCTTGATCATCACTTGTCCCACCGCCCGGCTCATCAAAAACGTCCCCGTTACGTTGACGTTCATCACTTTCTGCCAGGCCTCGAGCGGCATCTGTTCCGCCGGTGCGCCCCAGGTTGCCCCGGAATTGTTGACGAGGATATCGACTGTGCCGAACTCTTCCACGGTTTTGAGGACGACATTTTCCACGTCCTGCTCGTTCGTGACATCGCATTTCAGTGCGAGCGCTTTGACACCCAGCCCTTTCAATTGTTCTGCGGTTTCTTCACAGGCTTCCAGCTTTCTCGAGCAAACGACGACATTGGCCCCCGCTTCTGCGAAGCCTTGCGCAATTTGTGCGCCCAGACCGCGGCCGCCACCAGTGACGATCGCGGTTTTGCCTTCCAGTTTAAACAGATCG
>DATHVZ010000076.1:0-9105 GCA_035461005.1 Planococcus sp. (in: firmicutes)
GATTCGCGTCGTACCGGATTCACAAGTTCGCGCAGCAGACCTTGAAACAGGGAATGTCCACATCATCGACCCTGTTCAACCGAACGAAGTGGAACGCATCAACAACTCAGGTGTTGCATCTGTTTTGCAGACGCCAGCATCAAGCTTGGCTTACCTGGGCTTTAACCACGAAAAAGAACCGTTCAACAACCCATTGGTTCGCCAGGCGATTTCGCTGGCGATCGACCGCGAAGCGATCATCTCCGGAATCTATGATGACTTCGGGATTCCAGCAATCGGACCTTTGGCTCCAGGTGTCTTCGGTTATTCAGAAGATGTCGATGCTGTTGAATATAACATGGAGGAAGCCCGTGCTCTTCTTGCAGAAGCCGGCATGGAAGATGGCTTCTCAACGACAATCTCGACAAACGACAGCCCGCAGCGTCAACAAACGGCAGTATTGGTTCAAGAAGCTTTGGCTGAATTGAACATCGACGCTTCCATTAACGTCATGGAATTCGGTGCTTACCTTGACCTGACATCGGCTGGTGAACATGACCTATTCATCCTGAACTGGTCGAACCCGACTGGAGACGGTGATTACGGCATGTTCGGACCGTTCCACTCTTCGCAAAAAGGTGGAGCCGGTAACCGCTCATTCTATGAAAACGCTGAAGTCGACGCTCTTCTTGACGAAGGACGCCGCGAAACGGATCCTGATGCTCGTGTAGAAATCTACACGGAAGCCGCTCAACTTCTGACAGACGACGCAGCGATGGCATTCTTGATGCACACAGAATACTTGAACGGTATCGCTGACAACGTTTCCGGATTCAGCATCGATAGTGCGGGTATTTATCAGTTGAAAGATGTATCGATTGATTAATCAACGTTAGAACAAAAACAAATGCAGGAAGAATCCCGAATTTCGGATTCTTCCTGCATTTTTTTAAATTCCCCGAATAACGGTTACCACCAGATCTGCTGGCCGGATAACAACAATTCATTCCCCACAGCAGGGCCTGTGGAGCCTGCAGGATACGGGTGCAAAGGCAGCAGATCTTCCTGGAAAGCTTCCAAGAGGGGCTGAATCCAGATCCATGACAGCTCGACTTCTCTCCAGTCCGCAAAGAATGTCGAATTGCCGCGCAGCGCATCATGGAGCAGCAGTTCATAGGCTTCCGGCTGGAGGCCTGAAGGGGTTGAAAACTTGGTCCACACGGGATGGAACCGATTGCTGGCGGCATCTTTCAAGTTGACGCGCAGCGAAATGCTTTCATTCGGACTGATTTCAAGAACGAGTAAATTGGGGGAGGCCCCTTGCAAGCTCTCCGCCTGATTGGCGAACTCGATGACAATCTGCGTCGATTTCTGATTCATCCGTTTGCCGGTTCGGATGTAAAAAGGGATTCCCTTCCAGGAAGGGTGGTCCATCGAAATGCGGGCTGCAAAATACGTGTCGTTTTTTGATGCATCGCCGACGCCTGTCTCTTCTTGATAGCCAACCACGGAGGTTCCGTGAATTTCGCCTCTTTCATATTGGCCCCGGACAATGTTCCGGTAGGCAAGCTCTTTCGGAATTGGTTGAAGTGATTGGATGATCTCTTTCTTTTGAACCGCATCCGCTCCTTTCATCCCGTCTTCGGGCAGGTAACTGGCGGTCATCATCACTAACTGCAACAGGTGATTTTGGACCATATCCCGCAGAGCGCCTGCCTCGTCATAATAATCGGCGCGGCTTTCCACCCCAACCGTTTCACTCGCGGTAATTTGGACATTGGCAATTTGGCGGTGATTCAACATTGCCGCCAACACCGGATTCGCTGAAATCAAGGTTTCCAGATTTTGCACCATGGGTTTCCCGAGGTAATGATCGACTCTGTAAATTTCCTCTTCACTGAAAACGTTACGCAGTTTGGTGTTGAGTTCTCTGGCGGTTGCAAGGTTGGTCCCGAATGGCTTTTCAACCACGAGCCGTTTCCACCCGCTGTTTTGGCTGATGCCGCTTGCATGCAGGTTGGAGGTGATCACGTCCACCAAGCTGGGCGCGACGGAAAGGTAGAGGAGCCGGTTTTGAGGAATGCCCAGTTCGCGTTCTCTTCTTTCGATGAGGTTCCGCAGCGTGTGATAGGCGCCGGGGTTGGTGGCATCAAACGCGCAATACCGGAACTTCCCTAAAAATCCTTGCAGCGAAGCGGGTTGAATGGACCTTCTGGAATAGGTGCGAAGTGCTCGTTCCACTGTGGCTTGAAACCCCTCATCCGTACAATGGCCTCGTCCCAAGCCGATGATGGAAATCGTTTCTGGCAGCTTTTCATCAAGGTATAAATTATATAAGGCAGGATACAGCTTTCGTTGTGCCAGGTCTCCTGTTGCACCAAATAATACAAACGTCATATTGTGCATGTGCCATTGCTCTGTCGGATTCGTTTGATTCATCTGTTAAATCCTCCTAGTTCTTGCGTGGTTGACCATCGCAACAGGTTTCAGTATAGGGAAGCGAAGCGGTTTACGTAAGTACGCACTTTAAATACAGATACTGCGGAAAAGTATACTGTCACGACTGACGGTATACTTTTTGTCTGTATGTGATGTTAAAGTGCGTACTTCACAAGAATGATGGTAGGACTTACACTTGGGTTGAATCAAAATACGCACATGAGGAGATACACATATATGAAATTACAATTAGCATTAGATTTGGTAGACATCCCGCAAGCCATCGAATTGATCAAAGAAGTCGAGGACCATATCGATATCGTCGAACTTGGCACACCGGTCATCAATAAAGAGGGATTGAAAGCTGTCAGTGAAATCAAAGCGGCATTCCCACACCTGGAAGTGCTGGCGGACGTGAAAATCATGGACGCCGCTGCTTATGAAGTAGGCAATGCAGCAGCTGCAGGAGCGGACATCATCACGATCCTTGGACAAGCAGAAGATTCTTCTATTAAAGGCGCGGTGGAAGAAGCGAAAAAACTTGGCAAGAAAATCCTGGTCGACATGATTGCCGTGAAAGATGTGAAAACACGTGCCGCTGAGCTTGATTTGCTTGGAGCGGATTATATCTGCGTTCACACTGGATACGACCTGCAAGCTGAAGGCAAAGATTCGTTCGAAGACTTGCGCACCATCAAAAGCGTCGTGAAAAACGCGAAAACAGCCATTGCCGGCGGCATCAAACTGGAAACATTGGCGGAAGTGATCGAAGCGCAGCCGGACTTGATCATTGTCGGTGGCGGCATCACGGGCAAAGACGATAAAAAAGCGGAAGCTGCGAAAATCCAAGCGCTGATCAAAGAAAGCGTCCTGGTCTAACATGAGCACCACAAGCTTCACCACCCAAATTTTGGCCGAACTCACCGACACCCTCGGGCAAGTCAGCGGCGAGGAAGCGGATAAACTGGTTTCCCGCATGGGGCAAGCGAACAAAATCTTTGTGGCAGGCGGCGGCCGCTCCGGCTTTATGGCCAAAGCGTTCGTCATGCGCATGATGCATATGGGCTTGGACGCATACGTGGTAGGGGAAACGGTGACGCCGAGCTTGCAGGCGGATGATCTGTTCATCGTCGGCTCGGGCTCCGGTGAAACGGGGAGTCTGCTGTCGATGACGGAAAAAGCCAAAGCCATTGGGGCGACAGTCGCAGTCGTTACCACAAACCCCGATTCCTCAATCGGCACACTCGGTGATATTCAACTCACCATCCCGGCGCAAGCCAAAGCGGAAGGCAGCAGCGGCAAGTCCATCCAACCGATGGGTTCCCTGTTCGAACAATCGCTGCTCGTGTTCTACGACGCGCTGATCCTGAAGCATATGGAGAAACAACAGTTAACATCCGAAGGAATGTATGGCAAACACGCCAATTTAGAATAAACGAGAAATAAGCCTGAGTCTGAACGCTACGAGACTCAAGCTTATTTTTTCTGGCTGTGTCCAATGGGTGGGTGAGCACTCTCATTGGACAATTCGCTCACTGTCGTGAGAAAGTGATGAAATGGATAACAAGGACGAAAGGATGGATCGAATGAAAATACATGACGTAACAGGTGAGATTTATGAAGGCATGGCCGTTTATAAGGATAAACCCGAAAAACAGCCGAAACTGAACCAACAGACAAGTGGCTATGTGACCGAAACGCGGCTGGAGCTGGATGTCCATACTGGAACACATATCGATGCGCCGTTGCACATGAAGGTGGACGGTGAGACTTTTGAATCGATTCCGTTGGAGAGTCTTGTCGGGGAGTGCAAAGTAGTTGATTTGACGGGCATAGCGAACGGCATTTCAAAAGCAGATTTGGAAGGATTCGACCTCGAAAGGAACGATTTCGTGTTGTTGAAAACGCAGAATTCATTTGAAGAATCGTTCAATTTCGACTTTGTCTATCTGGCGCAAGACGGAGCGGAATACCTTGCCGACATCGGCGTCCGGGGCATCGGCACCGATGCGCTTGGCATCGAAAGAAGCCAAGAAGGGCATCCGACACATAAAATTTTATTTGACCATCAAGTCATTATAATAGAAGGTTTGCGATTGAAAAACGTGGCACAAGGCGAGTATTTCATGGTCGCTGCCCCGCTGAAACTCGTCGGTACGGACGCTTCACCTGCCAGAGTGCTGCTATTTGAAGGGGTGACGTCATGTACAAAATGATCGCGATCGACCTGGATGGAACACTGCTGGCAGACGACTTGACGATTTCAACGGATACCCAGGCCGCCATCCGGAAATCGATGGAACTGGGCGTCATCGTCACGATTGCGACGGGGAGAATGTATCCTTCTGCCAAACGCATCGCACTGGAGCTGGGCATGGATGCCCCGCTGATCACCTATCAAGGAGCCCTGATCCGCTCAGCAACGAATTCGGAAATTCTTCGTGAGCGCTTCGTGCCTTTTGAAATCGCCCAAAAGTTAATCCACGTTGCGGCGGAGAAGAGCATGCACCTGCAAGTCTATCAAAACGATACCCTCTACAGCGCGGTGGAAAATGAGCTGGTGATGGCTTATGCGAAAGAAGTGGGGATGCCGTATACCATCGAACCCGATTTGCTCAAGTTAGCCAAAAACGGCTTTATGAAAATGCTCTTTATCGACCAGCCCGATGCCCTGGATCTGTTGCAGGAAGAATTGCAGGCAGTGCTCGGCGACCAGGCCTGTATCGAGAAATCAAAATTACACTACCTTGAAGTGACGCATCCGGAAGCGAATAAAGGAAGTGCCCTGAGATTCCTCGCAGAAAATCTGGGCATCGACGGATCCCAAATCATCGGCATCGGCGACAATCACAATGATACAGAGCTTGTGAAATCGGCAGGCTTTGGTGTCGCAATGGGCAACGCCGTACCGGCTTTGAAAGCTCTGGCCGATTACACGACCCTCTCCAACAACGAGGATGGCGTGCTTCACGTGATCAACACGTTTGTTTTGGAACCGCAGAAGGCACTCGCAACTTCCGAAAGATAAACGGCTGGTGAAGGTCTGCGCGCGGCGTTGTGGTAGGCTAATCAATACGCGCATGGAAACTGGCTAGAGAAGGTGGAGAAGGATATGCCCAACTTGGGAGAAAAAAGCTTTAATTGTGAAAAAGAGTTAACCCTTTCAATCATCGGGGGAAAGTGGAAGATGCTGGTCTTATGGCATTTGGGCAAAAAAGGAACCAAGCGTTTCGGCGAGTTGAAAACCTTGATGCCGGGCATCACCCAACGCATGCTGGTCAATCAGCTGCGCGAACTCGAGGACCATCTGATTGTTCACCGTGAAGTCTATCCCGTGGTTCCGCCAAAAGTGGAATACTCCCTGACGGAGCAAGGCCGAAGCCTGATCCCGATACTCGATTCGATGTACGATTGGGGCAAGGATTACATGGAACGCAACTTGGAGAAGGAATCTTGATGGGCGAGTTGACGATTCGATAGGTTTGAGAACTGAAAATACGCATCTCCGTTGTTAGCTGTGGCTAACGGTGGGGATGTGTTTTTGTGTGGGCGGGAATACGCTTCGTTCATGTCGAGATACGCTCCGTTCGTATCGAAATACGCACCAAACCCATCGAAATACGCTCCGCAAACGACAAAATACGATTCAAACCCGCAAAATGCCCCAAAACCAGCGCCGCCGAAGAGCGCGGCGACGCGAGGGCCGGCAGCGATCCAATCATTGATGCCGATTTGATTGCGGCTGGAAATACGCTCCGTTGCAGCTGAGATACGCTCCGTTCGTGTCGAAATACGCCCCAAACCCGTCGAAATACGCTCCGCAAACGACAAAATACGATTCAAACCCGCAAAATGCCCCAAAACCAGCGCCGCCGAAGAGCGCGGCGACGCGACGGCCGGCAGCGATCCAATCATTGATGCCGGTTTGATTGCGGCTGGAAATACGCTCCGTTGCAGCTGAGATACGCTCCATTCGTATCGAAATACGCACCAATCCCATCGAAATACGCTCCGCAAACGACAAAATACGATCCAAACCCGCAAAATGCCCCAAAACCAGCGCCGCCGAAGAGCGCGGCGGCAGCGATCCAATCATTGATGCCGGTGTGATTGCGGGCTCAGAATACGCTCCGCAAACACAAAAAAGAACAGCGCGAGGAATCGCGCTGTTCTTTCATTAGCTGGGCTTTCAAGAAAAATTAAACCCCTCAATCCCCCAACCGCGCCACCGCACGCCAGAAATGATAAAGCAGCCGGTCGTACCAAAGCACGGCATTGACTTTTCTGAGGACGAGGTCCAGGTCGTCGCCGGATTTCGCGACGCGCACAAAGTATTCGTCGCGCCGGATTTTGCGGTGGTTTGCCATGGCCGCGGACGCTTCGCCGAGTTCTAAAGCCAGGGCGGGCATCGTCTTGTCATCGAGAATGCGCTGTTCGGCGCTTTCCATCAATGGCACCCAGCGTTCGGCAAGCCTGGGGTGAAGCCGGTCGGCGCCTTTTGCGGTTGGTTCACTGAGCACTTGCAGCAGTCGGTCGATGTGATCGAGCGCATGCAATATTTGCACATGGCGGTTGAACACCTCAGGCGACATGGTCTCGATTTTAGTCAGAAACGTGCGCACTTGCATCGTTGCAT
Organism: Planococcus sp. (in: firmicutes); assembly: GCA_035461005.1. GTDB lineage: Bacteria > Bacillota > Bacilli > Bacillales_A > Planococcaceae > Planococcus. The sequence continues at coordinate 7,055 of DATHVZ010000076.1, forward strand.
GATGCAAATTGGCCACCTCTTCCTCGTCGGCAACGCCGCCAGCGAGAACAGTGCGGGCCAGTCCGAACAGTTTCGCCAAGATCAGCTGGATGGTGCGGTGCGCCGCTTCGATTGCCACTTCCGGGATGTTTGCCACAGAGTCATCCAATCGCTGCAGCAGCGGATTTCCTTTTTCCGGCAGCATCCATTCCAGCATCCGGACGAACCAAGGCAGCACCGCTACAAATACCAGCACGCCAAGCACGTTGAACAGAGTATGGAAAATGGCGATGCCGACTGCCGGGTCAAACGTGCCGAAGAGCACCAAGCTCAGTTCGCGCGTCGCCCATAACAAAAATGGTGCGAGCACCACAGCGAGGAATGCCGTGCCCAGATTGAACAGCACGTGCGCGAGCCCCGCCCGTTTTGTCGCTGTGTCAGAGCCGATGGTGGCCAATATCGCTTTCAAGGAGGTGCCGATATTTTGGCCGATGACCAGGTAGGCGGCTTGCTCAAAGTCGATGACACCAGAAAACAGCGCCGTCAGTGTCGTGGCGACTGCGACCGATGACGACTGCATGATGACGGTCATGATGGCACCGACAACAATGAGCAAAAAGATGTTCGTCAGTCCGTCCAACGACACCGCCGTGTGCAGATCCTCCATGCCCGTCTGCAGCACCCCGACGCCGAGGAACAGCAGGCCGAATCCAGCGAATGCCTTGCCGTACGCGGCCTTGCGCTTTGTCAGGATTGTCTGCGCCAGTACACCGATGCCGACGATTGGCAACGCCCAAGCGAGCAAGTCCACCTTGAAGCCGAGAAAGGACACCAGCCAGCCGGTACTTGTGCTGCCGATGTTCGCCCCCATGATCAGGCCGATCGATTGCCGGAAAGGCAGCAGGCCGGCGCTGACAAAGCCGATTGTCAGCAGCGTGACTGCTGTCGACGACTGGATGATTGCCGTGATAAACGCACCCGAAAAAATGGCGCGGCCGGTCCCGCCGGCTATGCGGTTCATCCAGTCTTTGATGAACTCGCCCGCCAGCTCTTTCAATGCCCCTGTCATCATCTGCATGCCGAGTAAAAACAAGCCGATTCCGCCGATGATCGCCGCTGCCATCCCCATGTTGTTCGCCTCCTGCCGATTCCTTTTCTTAAGTGTAAAACAAATATGGGATTAACAGCACCTTTTATCTGAAAATTCTTTTTTTATTCACAAAAATTGTTATGATAGTAAAAACTGTAACGCTGGAGCAAAGAGGGGATTGGTTGATTATGAAAGGAAGGCTTTTGCCAGGAATTGCCGGTGGCGTCATCGGTTTCGCAGCGGGAGTAATCGGCGGTGGTTTCCTGGGTCTGGTGATCGGGGGCACATTTTTAGGCGGGTTCGACATCGATGTCTACACGGGACTGCAGGGATACGAGCTGGCCGCTTACGTCGGGGCAATCATCGGTGCCATTGCCGGAGCAATCCTGGGGGTTAAGTTTGCGTGGCGGATTGCGGGTGGCAAAGGGAAGGGCGTATAAGAACGCGATTTCTAAGGCCCTTCTTCCCGGGAAGACCTGTTCTTTCTCTTCATATGAAGCTGAATCAATTCAGCTTCATCAGCTGTGATTGAATCCATGTCTTCAATTTTGCGAATGATCTCCATCACTTGCTGATCGTGAGGCAGTTTTCTGGAATTGCGGAAATAAGTGGAGACAGCGCTGGTGAACGTTCCAATAATCCCGATTCCGAGCAGCATCAGCACAACTGCCAGTATCCGGCCCAGCCCGGTGACAGGGGTATAATCGCCGTACCCGACAGTCGTAGTTGTCACGATGGCCCACCAAATGCCATTTCCAAATGTATTAATATCCGGTTCAATATAGACCACTGGAATAGGGATGAGAAATAGCATAATTAATGTGAAAATCAGGAGTTTATCCAAGCCGTTGGTTTTGAACAGAACATAAACAGGTTTAAAGAACCGCGAAGCGATCCCCAGCAACCGGATGAGCCGGAAAATCCGGACAAACCGGGCAGCTCTGAAAATCTCATTCAACGGAATCAGGGCAATCAATTCAAA
>DATHVZ010000077.1:0-1840 GCA_035461005.1 Planococcus sp. (in: firmicutes)
GAATCGATGACAGCGATTTTTACACCTTTACCTGTATAGCCCAGCTTTAATGCGCTCGGAGCTTTAATATGCTGATAACCCCACGATGGCTGCTGCGCGGCAGCTTTGAAAATTTGTTCTTCTGAAATTGCTTTTACGGAAACGTCCGTATCCGCTTTCATGACGGTGTTGGAAGGAATCGTTGCAATGACGGATGATATGGCATCCAGTTCACTATGTATGTCCGCGCCCATATCCTCGAGTGCCTGATAATCGATGGTGTCTTCAAACGTAATGATCACTTTTTCAAGGCTATTCTCGGATGTTGCTGCAAAGGATGTTGGAATGCTGATGGATGTAAGCAACACCAACAAGGCAAAAGTGACCGCTAGTTTTTTCAAGTAATTCCCTCCTAATTTCTTATGTGTAATACAAGTATATAATAAATCAAAAAAAAACGGACTATCAAAAGTCCGTTTTTTGAAAAAATAATATTTTTTTATCTTTGTTTCCATTTGTAATATTCTTCGATGCCGTCCGCGATAGCTTGAGCTGAGCGTTCTTTGTACGTCCAATTCGCCAATTTGGCTGCATCGGTGGAGTTCGTCATAAATCCGAGTTCCACAAGAGCGGCAGGGAGCGGGTTTGCCGCAATAACGCGGTAAGGGTATTCTTTAACGCCTCTGTTATTATGGTCCATCGCTTTGTAAAGACGATTCTGGATGAACGTCGCCAGCTGCTTGCTGTCATTTGCTACAGATGCGGAATAGAACGTTTCAGAGCCGCTTACTCCCGGAGAAGCAGCATTGGCGTGGATGCTGACAAAAGCGTCTGCGCCATTTTTAACGCCGTAGGCAGCGCGGTAATCAAGGCTGAGGAAGACATCCGTTCTGCGGGTCATCAGCACTGTGATGCCTTTCGCTTTCAGCATTCTTTCAACTCGCAATGATACATCAAGGTTTATATCTTTTTCTCTCATACCGTTTGCCACTGCGCCGGGGTCACTTCCGCCGTGGCCGGCATCAATAACCATTATTCTCGAAGGAGCGGCGTTAGCAGCTTTGCTTAAGAAGGAAAGGCTGAAAAAACCTGTCAGGTTTCCGGACTTGCCATAAGCCCATCCGCCGCTGTAGCCATAAACCTGAACTTCATTGCCTTTGTTGATTTTTCCGATAATGCTGTGGCTTGTTGAAGGGCCGGAGCGGACATTCAAGCCATCGGTTGTGGAATACAGTCTATCGATGGTTGCATTCTGGAAAGCCACTTTAAAATTGGAATTCAAAGCGCGGGCCAGGAAGATGGCAAACTCTTCTCTGATCAACTGTTTGTTTGGTGAATAGCTTCCGGCGCCGGTTCCGTTGGAAATGCCGGCAGTCGCAACTTTGTTGACAGCTGTGTAGAGGCTATCTTTGTGATTGTCGAGTTTGATGTCGGTAAAGAACACAGAACTTGTACTCGATAAATTAAATGCGCGGCTCAACAGGAAAGCCATTTCACCGCGTGTCATTGTCTGTTGCGGCTTGAAACTGCCATCGGGATAGCCGGTAATGATCCCTCTGTCTACAGCTGACTGGATGTAGCCTGAGCTGTAGCGTGACGAACTCACATCGGAAAATTTGGTTTTTCTCTCTGTTCCATTTAATCCGAGTGCGCGGCCGATCAATGTCGCCGCCTGTTCGCGTGTTACTGAATGGTCAGGTCCAAATTGGTTATTGGATATTCCTTTGATCAACCCTTTGTTATAGAGATAATCTATTTCCACATCTTTTGAAGAAACATCATTGAATGGTGTCGCAGCAGATGTTGGGCTTAGCCCTATACTGGAAATCACTAAAACAGCAGCAACCAAGAATAACGTGAC
>DATHVZ010000078.1:0-21689 GCA_035461005.1 Planococcus sp. (in: firmicutes)
TTTATCTGATTCCGGAGTCGTTTGATGCTCCGGACAGTATTTGAGCTGTTCCGGACAGTATTTTTAATCTGCGGACAGTATTTGGTCCGCTCCGGACAGTATTCTCGTTCTGCGGACAGTAAGCTCTTTTACTGGAAATGAAACATTTTTAAAAGGGGATATTTTCCAAACAAAGCCCTGTTTCCAAGTTCAACTTCTCAAAATAATCCCAATTTCAGCTCCACCAACCATTTACCAACCAATAAACTCATCCACACGACCAAATCACCACCTTCCCGACCACCAGAAACAAACCCAAGCCCCAGAATTGAAAAAATCTTCGCAAATGCGAAGATTTCCTTAAAAAAAGGACGTTTTCGCCCAGCGAAAACGTCCACTGGGGTCTTGCACTTACGGTTTTTCGCTTTTCGCATGGGCTTGAGCGAAAAGCATCCATTTTTCTCTTGCATTTGGTTTTCTGCATAAAGCGATGGAAAGATCATATCCCGAAACAACGCCGCTGCGCCCTGACAGCAGCTCAAAACAAAAAACCTCCCGCAGGAGGTTTTTTCTGATCAATCTCAGTGTTTATCCAATGTTTCCTTCGATAGATGCTTGCTCATTTCGGCGTATTGCACGAAAACGCGTGCCAGCTCGCGAAGGCGATCGTGGACGTCTTCATTGATGATGCTGTTGTCGGCATCAAAATGGCTCGTGTGGGTGTACACATAATTCGGTGTCACGAGACAGCGGAAATAGTCGAGAATCGGCTTGAGCTGATTCTCGATGACCAGGTGATGCTGATAGGTGCCGCCGTTTGCCACGATCGATACCGGTTTATAGCGCATTGTGTGCGGATGCAGCAGGTCGAATGTGTTTTTCAGGACGCCTGGAATGGAGCCTTGAAAAATCGGCGTTGCAATGATGTAACCATCCGCCTCATTAAAGCGGCGGACAAGTTCCTGCACGCTGTCGTTGTATTCACCGAGCGGGCGCCCGTCGACAAATTGATGCTCATAATCAGCAAGGCTCAGGATCTTCAATTCCATTTCAGGCTCAAATTCCTGGATATACGTCTTGACCTGCTCCAACACGGCGCCTGTTTTTCTTCCCACAATTGTGCCGTCCACTAATAAAATCTTCATAAAACTGTTCCTCCTCGATTCCGTATATGCTGGGCAGCAAGGCTGCCTCTCAATGTTTTTTTATACCAATCCGGCAAATAATTCCACCACCGGGTCAGGCTTTATTCCATCATAACAAACGCCGAATGCGGATACGTATCGAAATACCTTATGAAGTCGAGATTTCATTCTTTAGGCGGAGGCGGGGTGTTTTTGGCGCGCTTGTTTTCCAGGCGTTCCTGGATGCGGTCAGACTGCCGTGCCGGTGATGTAAAGCTGACAATGGTGTCACCCAGTTTCGGTTCCGGAGAGTTTCCGCTCATGAAGAATTCGATCTTCCCCTGCTCCCGCTGAATATACAGGAGAATCGTGTCGGCGCTCCATTTTTTCTTGTATTCTTCGTATGTGTATTGATCAGTCAATTGTGTTTTCCGGATCGTGTAGCCTTCTTCCGTTTTGCGATCCAGTTCATGGATGTTCCATTCGTTGCCGAACAGCGTCCGCCCTTTCAATGATGAATGGAAATCCGCCGGGTCCCCCTGGTGGATCGCTGTCTGGTAAAGGTTTTCACGCCCGAACTCCGGCACATAATTATTCACAACGAGCGCGTTGTAGGAATCGATTTCCCCTGCCAGAATCATCGTTTCATAAGGAGTAAAATCCAGTTCATATTCGGTATGTTCGGAAAGAACTTCTCCGGTGAAAGTTTTCAAACCGGCAAGGCGGGCCGGCTGCAGCCGTCCCCATGAAGGGTCCATAATCAGCACGTTTTTATTGCGCTCGGAAAGGGCTTCGCCCAGCTTGATGACGAAGCGGCCGACGCCGACGATGATGATTCCCGGTTCATTGCCGGTGGACAACCCAAGTTTCCGGCCAAGCCAGCCAATCGTAAAGCCGTGGGCGATAACCGTCGAGAATACGAGGGCGAAAGTCAGCGCGGTCAGCAACTCCGCATCTTCAAATCCGGCATCGAGCAGCACTCCGGCAAAATATCCAGAGACCGTCAACGCCACAATGCCGCGTGGCGCGATCCAGCCGATCAGCGTTTTTTCCTGCAGCGTCAGATCCGTGCCGATTGTCGACAGCCAGATGGACAACGGCCTTACCACGAACAAGGTCGCCAGCACAAACGCGATGATGCGCCAATTGAAGATTTCAATTAGGACGTCCAGGCTTAACGAAGCCGTCAGCATAACAAAGATGCTTGAAATCAGCAGCACCGATATATTCTCCTTGAAATGCCGCATATCGTTGATGGAGGCGATGTGCATGTTCGCCATGACCATCCCCATGGCGGTGACCGCGAGCAAACCGGTTTCGTGCATGACAATATCTGACAGCACGAATGTCAGCAGGACAACGCCGAAAACGAGCGGCGCCTTAAGAAATTCCGGCACCTGTCCCCTCTCGAACATCCAGCCAAGCAGCAAGCCGACTCCCGCGCCAAGCGCAACGGCAAACAGCGAAGCCAGGAAGAACAGGCCGAATGCGCCGGCGGTTTCATCACCGATTGCAAACAGCACGAACTGGAATGCGAATAAAGCCAGCAATGCGCCGAACGGATCGACGATGATCCCTTCCCATTTCAGGATGGCCGCCGGACGGGCTTTCAGTTTTGCCTGACGCAGCAAGGGCAGGATGACGGTAGGACCGGTGACGATGAACAATCCACCGATCACAAACGCCACAGCCCAGGATAGGCCGGCTATGTAATGTGCTGCAAGCGATCCACTGATCCATGCGATGAACGCGCCGATTGTGACGATTCGCCAGACCGGTTTATTGAATCCCCGGATTTCCTTGAAATTCAGGTTCAAGCTTCCTTCAAACAAAATGATGGCAACAGCCAGTGAAATGAAAGGTTTAAATAAGTCTCCAAAACTCTCTTCCGGATCAATGATCCCCAAAAACGGGCCGACAAGCAGGCCGGCAATGGACATCAGCACAATTGCAGGAAGGCGGAAACGCCAGGCCACCCATTGCGAAACCACCCCCAGAAAGATGATTAACATCAGGTCAAATAATAAATTATTGATTAGCATTCGCCTCCTTTTTGATCCTTTTTCAATATTATACGTTTTATATTCCCTCATTTAAAAGCAGTATGCCAAGCGAAATGATTTAAATTCCACACATTTATGTTATAATGAAGGGAAAATGCGGGTGATTATATGAACAGGCAGGAAATTGAATATGAAATTGCTGAATTGAAGATGGATTATGTTCGCCATCAGGGCGATATCGAGAAACTCGAAACGACCGGACACGCCAAAATGGTTGAGAAGGCGGAACAGCGTCTCGAACGAATGGAACAGCAACTAGCGGAATTAAACCAAAAACTCGCGGCTTTGTAACCGCGTTTTTTTTTGAGTGTTTTCCTGTAAACCAGCTCTGCCCCAGTTATGGGAACGGACAGACAATGGAAATTTTGAATACTACGGACGGTCACCAAAAGACCGGGCTTCACAGCTATAAATGGAGGAATTACTTACATGAGTTTATTGACAGTAGAAAATTTAAGCCACACATTCGGCGACCGGACATTGTTCAACAATGTGTCTTTCCGCTTGGTTGAAGGCGAACACGTCGGCCTTGTCGGCGCAAACGGTGTCGGCAAATCGACGATGATGAATATTTTGACAGGCAAACTGATCCACGACGAAGGACGCGTGGAATGGCAGCCGAGAACGCATTACGGCTATTTGGATCAGCATACCCAATTGCAGCCGGGGCGGACAATCCGCGAAACGTTGCAGGATGCATTTCTGAAGCTTTATAAGAAAGAAGCAGAATTAAATGAAATCGCCATGAAGATGGGCGATGCGGATGCAAATCTTGAAGAGCTGATGGAAGAAATGGCTGAAGCGCAGGATGCGCTGGATGCCGGGGACTTTTATACGCTTGACGGGAAGATTGAAGAGATTGCACGCGGCCTTGGCCTTGATGCCATCGGACTCGATCGTCCGGTTGAAGCCCTATCCGGCGGTCAGCGGACGAAATTGCTGCTGGCGAAGCTGCTTTTGGAGAAACCGACAGTGCTGCTGCTCGATGAGCCGACAAACTATCTGGATGAAGAGCATATTCAGTGGCTCGTCAATTACCTGAAGAATTATCCCCATGCATTCCTTTTGATTTCGCATGATACGGAATTTATGAGTTCGGTGACAGATGTCATCTTCCACATGGAATTCTCGCGTCTGTCCCGCTATACCGCCACTTACGAGAAGTTCGTCGAGCTTGCGGAATTTGCCAAGAAACAGCATCTGGATGCTTATGAAAGACAAGAGGACATGATTAAGAAGACTGAAACTTTCATTGCCAAAAACAAAGCACGCGCCTCAACAACCGGACGTGCGAAATCGCGCCAGAAACAGCTTGACCGTATGGACCGCATCGACAAGCCGGAAGTTGCGGCAAAACCGCAATTCTCATTCAAGGAAACGCGCAGCCCAAGCCGCTATGTAGTGGAAGCGGAAGCGTTGTCGATCGGCTACGACAAGCCTCTATTGCCGCCGTTGTCATTTATGATCGAACGCGGTGAAAAGATTGCGCTCGTCGGCATGAACGGTGTCGGGAAATCGACGCTGTTGAAAACGATGCTCGGCAAAATTAAAGCGCTCGACGGAGAAGTGATCCGCGGCGAATATTTGACGCCAAGTTATTTTGAACAGGAAGCCAAAGCACCGAGCCATACACCACTTGATGAAATATGGGCGGCTTACCCGAGTATGGACCAGGGCCAGGTGCGCGGAGCATTGGCGCGTACCGGTTTGAAAAACGAGCACATTTCCCGTTCAATGACCCAATTGTCCGGTGGTGAGCAGGCGAAAGTCCGATTATGCAAATTAATGATGGAAGAAAGCAATTGGTTGATTTTCGATGAACCGACGAACCACTTGGACATCGACGCCAAAGCCGAATTGAAGCGTGCGATGCAGGCCTACAAAGGCACGATCGTTCTGGTCAGCCACGAACCTGAATTTTACGAAGGCCTTGCCACGAAGGTATGGGACGTCGAAGAATGGATCACGTCCGGCCAGGAACCTCAAATAAAATAAAATGCGAAAAGGTCTCTTCCCAGTTTCGGGAAGAGACCTTTTTTGTTGTCCAGACTTCAGCGCCCCAGCTCTTCGGGTCATAAGCCAGCCTAGCTGCTCCTGTCTCTGCATCGCTGCGCTAGCTTCGAGACATGAAAAACCGTTGCATCGCTGCGCTGCTTCGTCGCAAAGAGATGTGCCCAAAAAAGTTTGGGCACATCTCTCGCTGTCGCTTTTCGGTATTGTCCAGACTGCATCACTTTCGCTTTTCTTAATACGTAGTCAACTTGAAGATTTTCTGGAACCCATAGATCCCGCGTTGCCAGAAGGTGAACGTATCCTGGTAAGCATCAACGTCCAGGGTATACAGTGCGTCTTCATTATTCCATATGCGATCAAAATAGGTTTCCATGTCACCAACAAGTTCACTGTCGTTTGGTGCGATGATCCGGATATTGCTTTCAATATTGTAATTCATGAAGGCCCGTTCTGTGTAATTGGTGGAGCCTCCCGAAATGTAGCTTTCTTCAGCGGTATTGATCATGATCGATTTCGTATGGAATTGGCCGACCACGGCATTATACCAGCGAACCTCGATCTTGCCATCGCTTTTTCCGAGCATTTCATGGACAGCCGGACGGTTTGGCAAGCCAGTTTTTTCGCTCCCGAAAGCATTTTCATTCGGGTCAAGGACCATTCTTACTTCAACTCCACGATTGGCCGCTTCGATCAGCGCATTGACAACATCCCCTTCCGCTATATAGAACATAGCCAGATGGATACTGTCACCCTCTTCCGTTTTTTCGATATCCGCCAGCAGCGAATCAAGGACTTTCTTTTCTGTCACGTATTGGACTTGATAATCCCCCTGTTGTTCTTCGACGTCCGCTCGCGGAAATTCCGGACCACCGGAAAGTTTCGAGACCGCCTCTTCCGACTCCAAAATGTCATTTATCACCGGACCACTTACTTTAAATGCCATATTGCCGTGCAAACCGCTGGCGTTATGCGGATTGGCGGAACTGATGATCGCCTCTTTTTCCGTGATGACCGCCTTGCGGTGGTTCGCTTTGATATTCATCATCTTCAAATAAGATGATAAAGTCAGATCTGGCGCATCGCTCGCCATGGCATTCGGAACCCAGCCCCTTCCGCCTGCATCAAACCATTGGAAAATGACCCGGTAAAGGCCGGAATACAATGGCGTCGAATCGCGCAATTTGTCCAAATCTGTGACAATCACCTCAACACCTTCATCTTCCAGCGTGCCAAGCAGCTGGCTTTCATACGATCCATAACCATAATTCAGCGGATCGGTTATGAAATAAATCGGAAAGTCAGGATTTTCCGCTTTTTTTGCCAACAATCTATCAGTCAGCGTTTCCGCTACCGCAGGAAAGTCTATGTCCTGATCCATGTAATTATCAAACAGGAACAGATCAATGACGATAAATTCCTCCGCTTCATCAATCATTCCGTAAATCTCATCAAATATGCGCAATTCGTGTTTCAGGTTGGTGTCTGTTTGATCCTGTGCAAAAGACAGATCATAAAACATTTCCACATTTTCCACCCGGTGGAGATCTCCTGCATATTCAAGGCCCTCAGGCAATGGTTTAATGGTGTGCCATACAATGACTCCGATATACATCAATGCAAGCACCCCGATACTAGCCATAATAATTCTTTTGCGCTTGCTCCAACCGCGCACTCTTTTTCTCATCCTGTTACCCCCCTCATCTGTATTAATAGTACTTCAGATAATGAAAAATATCTTTAAATTTTTCTAATATATATTCTATCCATCTGCGGAGGGCATCGCACACTTTAATTTGCATCAAAAAAAGGTGTGCAGGATTGCTTCCTGGCACACCTTTCAACTCATCATATAAAAGCAAGTGATATAAAACCGTTCCATCAAGCAGGCAATACATACTCACGCGTCTGGACATCTTCGAGCAATAAATCCTTCAATCTTTGCTTGCCGCGGAAAAGCCGGGATTTAACTGTGCCGATCGACACTTTCATCGCTTCAGCAATTTCAATCAAGGACAGCTGATGCACATAGAAATAGACGATTGTCGTCCGGTAAATCGAATCCAATTGCGAAATCTTGTTCTGCAGCAAAACGGATACGTCCTGCTGTTCCAGCAATTCCGGAGCCCCTGCAGTATCTGAAGGAATCAAGTCAAGAAGTGATATATCCAGACCTTCCGGCTGCTGCTGGACATGTTTGCTGCGGCGGACGTTTTTGCGGTACCGGTCACGGAAAGTATTCATACAAATTGTCGTCAGCCATGCTTTGGCATGATCTACTTGCTGGATTGACGATTCATAACGCACCACTTTCAGCCAGACTTCCTGCATAAGGTCTTCCGCCTCTACCTTATTGCGTGTCAGCTTCAGGCATAAATGATAAATGTAGCGGTTGTATTCTGTGTATAAACTTTCCATGAAGGGTTCCTCCGTCCGGTTTTTTCTTGTTAACCATATTGTGCCGGAAAGGAACCTTTCACTCTATCGCTTCCGCTTTCATTTACCTTACAGTTGTGTAATGAAGAAATGCGACAACGCCCGTTCAGCTCTGAAAGGCATAAGATGGAACAGCGGAGCGGCGTCCTTTGCCGCATAGCTGGGCCGGCTTATGACCCGAAGAGCTGGGCCGTTGGAGTCTGGACAATAAAGAAAAGCGACAGAGCTTGTTCAGCTTACAAAGCAAAATAAAAAACCCACCCAAAGGCAGGCAGGTTTTACGCAAAGACTTCTTCATCTTTTTTCGTAATCGTCAATCGGACAATCCGGTTGCGATCCATTTCGTTGACTTCAACGTGCAGGTTTTCGTAGGTGAACTGTTCACCTTCGTCCGGTACGTGGCCAAGCTGCTGCATGACAAATCCGGCGATGGTGTCGTGGTCGTTCGGCACTTCCACTTTAAACATTTCATTGACGTCTTCGATTTCCAGGCGGCCATGGCACGATAATGTCGTATCGGTCATTACAAAAACCAATTCATCATCTTCCACATCCGTCTCGTCTTCAATGTCCTGGCCGATCATTTCTTCGATAATGTCTTCGTGCGTCACGATTCCGAGAGTACCACCGTATTCGTCCAAAATGACAGCCATGTGCTTTTTCTTGGCCATCATCATTTTGAAAACTTTTTCAACGCTGACCGACTGGACCACGAATAACGGATTGTCATCCATCAATTCCTGCAGCGTCAGGTTCGGGTTCATTGACCATTCAATCAATTTTTTCGAATAAAACAGGCCAACGACGTTATCCATGCTTTCTTCATAGACCGGATAACGGGTATACGAAGAATCCAGGATCAAATCGCGTACTTCTTCATACGTTGAATCGATCGCAATACCAACGATATCGGTGCGGTGGGTGGACATTACGTCCGAAACATCCTTATGCGGAAAGTCCAAAACACCTTTGATCCGTTCAGATTCATCTTCTTCGAACGTCCCTTCAGTGGACGCGATATCGACCATTGTCCGCAATTCTTCCTTGGTCATCGTCGCTTCCTTTACGGTCCCTTTGGATATGATGCGGATGAATATATTGGTGAACTGTGCAAGCAGCCATGTAAGCGGCTTGAACATAACCACAAGCACACTGATAATAGGAGCGACGATATATGCGATTTTGTCGGAAAAAGTTGCGGCGATCGTTTTTGGCAGCACTTCACCGAATACGATTAGAATGAGGGTCAAGATTGCTGTTGCCAGCCCGACTTCCCACCCTCTGTCAATAGCAATCATGGTTACGAGGGTCGGCAACATGATATTGGAAATATTATTTCCGATTAATATGGTAGTAATCATCCGGTCCGGCTTCGCAATCAACTTTTGCAGGTTCTGCGCCTTCACTTCCCCCTGCTCTGCGCGAAGATGGACCTTCATCCTATTAACCGCAGTCAATGCCGTTTCGCTTCCTGATAAAAAGAACGACATCACTAAAAAGATTCCTAACGCTATAAACAAAATTGTTTCCTCCAGTGTCTGAAACACAAAATTTTACGAGCTATTTCCGTATGCACAATTATATCATAGCGTTTTTCCATCTGTCGAAAACAATCACTTTCTTATGGTATACTTTTTCCATTATAAGAATATTAATGAAAAGAGGTTTTTCAAAATGGAAGCAAAGAAAATCGAACGATATTTCCAGGACCGTCGAGGAGATCATTTGGAGGAATTGGAATCATTTCTGCGAATCCCGTCTGTCAGCTCATTATCCGAACATAAAGAAGATATGCAGACAGCTGCCGAATGGCTGGTTAAAGCTTTCGAAAAAGCAGGACTCGAAAATGTCAAAATCGACGAAACCGGCGGCCATCCGCTCGTTTACGCTGACTGGCTTCACGCTGAGGGCAAGCCCACTGTTTTGGTTTATGGCCATTACGACGTCCAGCCGGTCGACCCGCTACACCTTTGGGAATCACCGCCTTTCGAGCCCCAGGTCCGGGACAACAAATTATACGCCCGCGGAGCAAGCGATGATAAAGGGCAGACTTTCATGCACATCAAAGCGGCTGAAGCGTTATTGCAGCTTGGCGGGGAACTTCCAGTCAATATGAAATTCATCATCGAAGGCGAAGAAGAAATCGGCAGCCCGAGCCTCCCCGCTTATGTCGAGAAACACAAAGATGCGCTAGCCGCAGACTTTATCGTCATTTCCGATACAGGCATGCAAGGACCGGGCCGCCCAGCGGTGTGCTATGGTTTGCGCGGCCTGGCTGGTGTCCAGATTGACGTGAAAGGACCGAAAGGAGACCTTCATTCCGGGTTATACGGCGGGGCTGTGCAGAATCCATTGCACGCCATCGTTGAAATTCTGGAAAGCTTCCGCGACAAAGAAGGCGTTATCCAGGTTGAAGGATTCTATGATGACGTTCTTCCAGTGTCGGATAAGGAACGGGCCGAGTTCGCTTCGCTCGAATTCAATCTTGAGGATGAAAAGAGGGATCTTGGCATAACGGAAGACTTCGGTGAAAAAGGCTACTCATTCGTTGAACGCACATGGATCCGTCCGACACTTGAAATCAACGGCATTACTGGCGGATTTTCCGGAGAGGGCATCAAGACCGTTCTTCCGGCAGAAGCCAGCAGCAAAATCACGTGCCGCCTGGTGCCAAACCAGGACCCGGATGATATCATTGCCAAGCTGAAAGCGCATGTCGAAGCGCATAAACCGGCAGGCGTTTCTGTTGAGATTACAGAATTCGATAAAGGCAGGCCCTTCCTGACGCCATTCGACCATCCGGCAATCCAGGCAGCCGGCCGTTCCTACGAGAAAGTTTATGGCGTGCCAACAGCTTTCACCCGTATGGGCGGATCGATTCCAATCGTTGCAGCGTTCGTAGAAATCCTTGAACGCCCTGTCGTCCTGATGGGATTCGGCCTGGCATCTGAAAACTTCCATGCGCCGAACGAACATTTCCACCTGGAAAACTTCGACAAAGGCTTGCTTGTCATCTGCGATTATTTGTTTGAAGCTTCTAAATTAAAATAAATATAACCTCCCAACCTTCCTGCTGCTGACAGCGGGAAGGTTTTTTCATTGGACGGTTTCCTTCCAAGCCGAAAACTGCTTTACTTATATAAACATAGAAGCAATTATTGGAGGCAAAGCAATGCTTATTTATTTTCTTTTTTCCTATTTGATCGGTACCTTGATGACCGCATGGCTCCTCGGCAAATGGAAAGGTGTCGACCTCAGCAAAGAAGGCAGCGGCAACCTGGGTGCGCGCAATGCGGGTGCCATTATCGGCAAACGCGCTTTCCTGCTCACTTTCCTGGGCGATGCCGGCAAGGGCGCTTTGCTCGTTTTCGCAGGTTTTTATTTTAATTTTCCGTTGTGGGCCATTGCAGTTTCCGGACTGCTGGCGGTCATTGGGCACCTTTTCCCTTTTTGGCTTCGGGGACACGGAGGAAAAGGCATCTCGGTTTTTATCGGCGTCACCTTCTTCTTGACCCCTGAACTTTTTCTGGCGATGTTCGTCATGTTCATCGCGTTTTACCCGCTTTTTAAAAGCGCCACGCTGTGCATGCTGAGCGCCTTTACCGCTTTTATCACCATGGCGGCGGTTCTTCAGGTCTTGCCTATTGTATGGCCGCTGATTCTTGCAATTATTATTATTGTCTTCAGGCACCGTTTTGATATTGAGGAATCCTACAACAAACGATTCGGCAAGCGCTGACGCGGGGTCGAGGTGGAAAAGCAAATTTTACGCAGCCTGCTCTATCCGCATAATACTATTCGTGTTATAGTTTTATTATTCAAAAAATTAAAAGATGGGATGTTGAGTTATGAAAAAACCGATTGCATGGGTTATGGATACGACAGGCTATGTCACAGAAGAAATGAAAGCGCATCCAGACGTCTATATTGTGCCGTTGAATATACATTTCGGCACAGAAGAATTTATCGACGGTGTCGACCTGACACAGGCTCAGCTTTATGAACGCATCAAAGCCGCTTCCGAATTCCCGAAGACTTCCCAGCCCTCTGCCGGTAAGTTCGCCGAGCTTTATGACAAATTGAAGGAAGAATACGAATGCGCAATCGCTGTCCACGCATCGGCCAAATTGAGCGGCACTATCGCTTCCTCAACTGCCGGCGCTGATATGTCCGACTTCAAGGTCTATGCTGTGGATTCTCTGGCATTGTCGTATGGCTTGTCCGGCCTGTTGGAACGCGGCCTGGAGCTCCAAAAAGAAGGCCTCGATGCCGAACAGATCGCGAAAAAGCTCGAGCAAGAAACGGCTGATTTCCGCAACTATATTTTAATCGGCAATCTGACCCAATTATACAAAGGCGGCCGCATGAGCGGCGCACAATACTACATCGGCAGCCTGCTTCAGGTAAAGCCAATCGTCCAGCTCACTCCTGAAGGCGAATTGAAGCCGATTGACAAAGTCCGTTCCCATAAAAAAGCTATGAAGTATTTGATTGACCATGCCGTAAAAGACAATAAGGAGTTTGGCGTGGACACGTTTCAGATTATGCACGGCAACACACATGAAGAAGCCGAAAACTTGAAGCGGGAAGTTTTAAAAGTCATACCAGAAGCCCAAATACTCATCGGTGATTTAAGTTCGTCTCTGGCCGTTCACGCAGGCGAAGGCACCCTAGCGTTCATGTGGAGAAAAAGCCCTAAATAATCCCCTGCATTTGGGGTCTTCTAACAGGATATCCCCCGTTTCTTCTGCTACAATAGAGGCAGAATGACGGTGAGGTGGATATTATGCAGCATGTCGAACGAGAGATTTATACAACCGTGGAACTATGTGATGCAAAAGGCCAGTTAAATCCAGAAGCCATTGGATTTGCGCGCAAGCCTCTTATCGTTAGCAACCTTAAAGGCAATTTCATGCGCAAAAAAAAGTGGAATTATTGGTGTGTTTTTGGAGAAGAAATCATGTTTTCCGCTACCATCAGCCATTTGGATTACGCAACAGTCTGCTTTGTTTATTTCCTTAATTACGAGACCCAAAGATTTTATGAAAAAACCGTAATAATGCCGTTTCCAAGGAAAAATATTATGGCAAGTGAATCTCTTGAGACCTGCAAGTTCCAGCATCCTGAAATGAAAATCGAATTTCTGTACAAACAGGCTTCAACACAGATCTCTGTTCAAATTGATGATTTCGACAGCGAGAAACTGAATGCAAACCTTGATATCAGCCACCCTGAAAATCACGAATCCCTCAATGTGGTCGTTCCCTGGAACCGCCAGACCTTTCAGTTTACAGGCAAGCATCTGTGCCTGCCGGCTGCAGGAACCGTCAAAGTCGGCACTCAGCATTACAGCTTCGAACCTGTAGAAAGTTTTGCAGTTCTTGATACTGGGAGAGGTGTCTGGCCACGAGAATCTTCCTGGAATTGGGCAATGGCCTCCCAGCAATCTCTCGGCAATACGATTGGGTTGAATTTCGGCGGAAAATGGACTGACGGCACCGGCATGACTGAAAATGCTTTTTTCGTCAACGGCAAAATGAGAAAAATCCATGAAGACATCCTGTTTAGCTATGACATTGAAAATTATAAAGAACCGTGGCAGATTTCCACCAAATTCTCCGATGATGTGAAATTGGAATTCACCCCTTTTTTCGAACGGGTTTCCAAAAGCGATATCAAATTGTTGAAATCAGAGGTACATCAGCTCTTCGGGTATTATAATGGTTACGTCCGCTACGGAGATGGAAAAAAATTAAGAATCTCCCAGTTGCTTGGATCGATTGAAGATCATTATGCAAAATGGTAAAAGAAAGAGACGCCGGCGAAATGCCGGCGTCTCTTTTTTGGTCCTATTGATTCACTGGGCTTTCCAATCCAGCCAGCATTTTTTCCGGGAAATCGGTGAAAATGCCGTGTATGCCGATTTGCTGCAGTTGTTGCGCATATTCGAGTTTGTTGACCGTATAGACATAAACAATCGCCCCTTTGTGGAGTGCATCCGTAGCCATCCTTCGGAAAGCTGCGGGCAGTGACATGTGGATTCGATTTGTTCCTACCACCCTCGCATAGTCGTAGACATCCACATAGACGTCCAAGGTCAGAATTGCGGATTCCACCGTTTTTTTGTGACAGACGGTCTGAACATCTTCATGGTTAAAGGAGGATATAAGAATGCGATCAGAAAACCCGCGTTTCTCGGCTTTTTCCAGCACTTCATCCACTAGGCCCAAGTAAGGGAAAACATCCGTTTTCAACTCAATATTCAAACGGTGATTGGTATCCTGGAAAACGTCGAAAACTTCATCCAGTGTGGGGATCTTTTCGCCCGCCCATTCTTCTGAAAACCACGAACCCGCATCCAGCTTTCTCGCTTCACTTAAGGTCATATCTTTTATATAGCCTTTTCCATCCGTTGTCCGATTGACTTTTTCATCGTGGATCACCACAATTTCTCCGTCGATAGTCAAGTGAACATCAATTTCGACGCCTGTTATCGGCAATTCCGCAGCCGCTTTAAAAGCGGCCAATGTATTTTCAGGATGGGTTCCTGAACATCCCCTGTGTGCGTAAATCCTCATATGACCCCTCCTAAATTTCCGTCCGTATATCCCATAGTTCCGGGAAAAAATATTGATCCAACACCTTTTTTAAATAATGAACCCCTGACGAGCCGCCTGTCCCTTGTTTAAATCCAATGATGCGTTCCACCGTCTTCATGTGGCGGAAGCGCCATTGCTGAAGCCAGTCTTCAATATCGACCAATTTTTCGGCCATTTGATACAATTCCCAATGCGTATCGACATCACGATAAACCGCTTTCCACGCTTCCCTGACACTGTCATTCGGTTCGTAAACCGTTGTAATGTCCCGTTCGAGAACTTCTTTGTCTATGGCAAAGCCGCTCCGTGCCAGTTTTTGAATAGCGGCGTCATAGAGACCCGGTGCATTGAAGGCAGCTGTCAATTCTTCCAGCAGCGCCGGATCCTTCTCGTAAATTTTCAGCACATGCTTCGTTTTATAGCCCAATGCAAATTCAATCATGCGGTATTGATAGGATTGGAAGCCGCTGGCATCACCCAAATCGTCCCGGAATTCCATATACTCTGCCGGCGTCATCGTTGCCAATACGTCCCAGCCGTTTATGATCTGGGATTGAATTTTCGATACACGCGCCATTTGCTTGAACGCCGGCTGAAGATCGTCCGCCTCAATACTGCGGATGGCTGCGCGCAATTCATGAAGAATCAGCTTCATCCAAAGTTCAGACACCTGGTGAATCACGATGAACAGGGTTTCGTCATGATGGCCGCTGACTCCGTCTTGCGCAGTCAACAATTGGTCCAGATGCAAATATTCACCATAGGTCATACTTTCCTTGAAATCGGTTTTGATATTTTTCTCAGATGCGGCTGCAATATTCTGGCCGTTATTATATTTATCCATTGGAATGGCTCCTTCTGGCTCTGCTTATTCTCTGCTGATGAGTAAACTGGTCTATCGTTCTGTAAACTGTTATTTGAATCTTTATTGAGACTTTTTCCAATACGCTACTGTATGGACCGGAATAAATCCTGTCTTCACGTACACAGCTAACGCATCATTTTCTGTTTCCACTTCAAGAACAATGCGCTTTTTCCCCTGTAATGCTGCGTAATGCCGGCACCATAGCAAGAAAGCCTTGCCGAAGCCTTTTCCCTGTTCAGCGGGGGTTACTGCAAAAGCGGTGATCCAAAGGTCGCTGTCACCTTCTTCAAGCAGTGCAGCGCTTGCCACCAGTTCGCCTTCCCGCTTCATCAGGAAAACAGCCCTGTCATTGCTTTCGATATTATAGTGGACAACCGGAATGACCTCATCATCGAAAGCGGCCGCCATAAGCTTTTCAAGCGCTTCCAGTTCCCCATTATAAGGGCTTACATCCGTCAATTCCGGCAGTGTATATTGTGCCAGCGGTTCGGCAACAAGTTCGATTTCCTTAAAATCCGGCTGATAGCCCAGACTTGCCATGAATTCTTTTGCGCCGTCCGCTTCTATAAAGGCGCCCAGTTGGTCTGCTGCCTGCCGCTGCTCCAAACCGTAAGCCGCACCACCGGCCAAAGCCGAGCCGATGGTCAATCGGCGGAAACCCGGATGGACAAAAGCCGACCATTCATACGAATCCAGTCCGATTGGATCGACAGCCACGGCAAAACCGAGCAAATCATTTTCTTCCGTGTAAGCGAGCACGGCGAAACCGTTGGCATCCGGCTGATGCCAACTGGAATGGAACAGCGGTTTGCTGTAATCCCGCTCGCTGAGGTTCAAAAGTTCCTGCATATCCTGTATCGTTTCGGAATCCAGCGGAAACGACGCAATGGAAAGGGAAAGTTCCATCTTTGCACCACCTGCCCATTTTCTATTTATCGTATCATATCCACCAAGAGAGTTGTCTGCCAATAAAAAAATTCCGAAGGATAATTGCTCATCCTTCGGAACCTCTGTTACAATTTTGCATCCGCCAGCATAGTGGCATACAAGCCGCCTTTTTTCAGCAGCTCGTCCTGAGTCCCGGCTTCCACCAATTCCCCCATTTCCATGACGAATACCAGATCCGCCTGGCGCACCGTGTTCAACCGGTGCGCAATGACGAAACTCGTACGGCCGGCCATCAGCCGCTCGAGCGCTTCCTGGATTTTCAACTCGGTTACGGTATCGATGCTGCTGGTCGCTTCATCGAGCAGCAGGATGACCGGGTCTGCAATCAACGCACGCGCAATCGACAGCAATTGCTTCTGGCCTTGAGAAATCATGGAGCCATCTCCTTCAAGCACCGTATCATAGCCATTCGGCAGCTTGACGATGAAGTCATGGGCATTGGCCTTTTTCGCAGCTTCAATGACTTCCTCTTGCGTTGCATCCAATTTTCCGTAGCGGATATTATCGTATACCGAAGTTTCGAACAGGAATGGATCCTGCAGCACAAAAGCGATCTGCTTGCGCAAGGTTTCGCGCGGCATTGATGCAATTGGCGTCCCGTCTATCCGGATTTCGCCTTCATTGGCATCATAAAACCTTGCCAGCAATTGCATGATCGTCGTTTTGCCGGCACCTGTCGCACCGACAAGGGCAGCGGTCTGCCCGATGCCGACGGAAAAGCTGACGTTACGGATGGTCCATTCTTCCTCAGCACCTTCATATTTAAAGGATACATTATCGAACTCAACTTCACCTGAGAAATCCTTGTCGGCATTTTTCACCAAATCATCTTTTTCTTCTGTTTCATCCATGATGGCGAAAACCCGCTCCGCCCCGGCAATCGCCGAAAGGACGGTGTTGAACTGATTGGCCAAATCGTTCAGCGGCCTCGTGAATTGACGGGAGTATTCCGTGAAAATCACGATAACCCCGATCGATACCGATCCATTTAATGCCAGGATACCGCCGACTCCTGCCACAATGGCAAAACTTCCGTTGTTTAAAAAGTTCATTACTTTCGGTATAAAGCCTGCATAGGTCCATGCCCAGAAACCGGCACGACGCAGCCTCTCGCTCTTCACGAGAAACTCCTCCATAACCCGCGGTTCCTGGGAAAATGCTTTGACGATTTTTTGGCCGGAAATGGTTTCTTCGATCATGCCGTTCAAATCACCGACCGCCCGTTGTTGTTCTTTATACAATTTGCCGGTTCTTTTTGTTATCCATTGCACAGAAACATACATCAGCGGAATGATGATAAACGTCAATAAGGTCAACAACGGACTCAACAGGAACATGACTACCGCGGTTCCTGTCAGCGTCAGGATGCTTGAGAACACCTGGATGAACGAGGTATTCAATGTCGCCGAGACATTTTCGACGTCGTTCGTCATGCGGCTCATCAATTCACCGTGCTGACGCTTATCAAAAAATGATATCGGAAGTTTTTGGAAATGTTTGAACAACCGTGTGCGCATCCGGTAAATGACCTGCTGGGCGATTCCCACCATCCAGTAGTTCTGCAAGTACAGGGATATTGAATGGCCGATATATATCAGCACCAGCCAGCCAATGATGATTCCCATTCCGCCGAATTGCTCGGGAATGATATATTGATCGATCAGCACCCTTCCAATCAGGTACGGGCCGAGAAGAGCCAAGGCCGAACTGACGAATACGAGTGCCAGCACCACAATCAACAGGAATCGTTGTTCATCGACCAGTTTCCAAATCCGGTGCAATGTGGATTTCCAGTTTTGAGCCCGTTCCGTTTTCTTGTTGGGATCCTTTTTCAGATCTTCTTTACTGATCAATGGTTCATACCCGAAAGGGCGACGAATGGCATCAAACATATTCATCCACCTCCTCTTCCTGCTGCGACAGTGCAATTTTTCTGTACAGGTCCGAGCGCTCAAGCAATTCTGCATGAGTGCCATATGCCGATATTTCTCCTTCTTCAAGAAGAAGGATCCGATCGGCCCGCATCGCTGTGCGGATTTTTTGGGTGACCACGAGCATTGTCGCTCGTTCCTGTTCCAACTCCTGCCATAAGGCGGCTTCCGTTTTCACATCGAGCGCACTCGTGCTGTCATCCAATATTAAAATGGATGGCTTCCGAACAAGTGCCCGCGCAATGGAGAGCCTCTGTTTTTGCCCGCCCGACAGGTTGACCCCTTTTTGGCCGACACGCGTGGCATAGCCTTTCGGGAACCGTTCCACTGTATCGTGGATCTGCGCTTTCACAGCAGCATCCGAGAGTTCTTCCTGCTGCGCCTGCTCTTTGCCCCAGGAAAGATTATCCGAAATCGTCCCCGTAAACAAAAGAGATTGCTGTGGAACTACGCCAATTGTCTTTCTTAAAGCACTGAGCGACCAATCCCTCACATCTCTTCCGTGGATCATCACCTTGCCACCGCTGACGTCATAGAACCTCGGAATCAGCTGAAGCAAAGAAGACTTTCCGGATCCGGTTGCCCCCATGATTGCCAGTTTTTCATTGGGCTTGATGTGAAACGACACGTTTTTTAATACGGCCACAGACGTCCCGGGATAAGTGAAAGAGACATTTTCAAACACAATATCTCCGCGGCGCAGAATTCCCGCATCTCCTTTGCCATCCCTTTCACGCACGTCTTCCGCCAACAGAATTTCTTCTATCCGTTCAGATGACGCTTTCGAACGTGCAAAAGCCATAATGATAAAAGAAAACATCGAAAATGCACCGGTCATTCGCATAGCATAATTGACGATGGCAACCAATTCACCAATTTGGGCATCCCCGCTCTGAATTTCAAATGATCCGAACCATAAAACGGCCAAAAGCGACAAGTTCATGCCAAACAGCAGAATCGGGAGGATGATTTCCATGATCCGAAACGCTTTGACCGTGTCAGTTTTCAATGAGCCTGCCACTTCCGAAAAGCGATTGGCTTCATACTTGCCGCGCAAATATGCTTTGATCAACCGGACCGCCTGCAGGTTTTCCTGCACCATCCGATTGACGCGGTCAAGGCGCTGCTGCACAAAACTGAAGTAGATGACCCCTTTTTTCACCATTATATAGAGGAAAGCCAAAAGCACAGGAAAAACCACCACTAAATAAACAGCGAGTTTTGGGTTGACCACAAATGCCATGATGATACTCCCAATAACCAATAGCGGAGCACGCAACATTATGCGCAAACTCATGAACAATATTTGCTGCACAAGCGTGACGTCACTCGTCAGCCGTGTAATCAGGCCTGAAGCCGGAAACTTATTGAACATGGCCAGCGAAAACGACTGAATCCGCCCATATACCGCCTTCCGCAGATCAAACGAGAAGCTTTGTGAGACGTGGGCTGCAAAATAGGAATTGGCAACCCCTGAAGCAAGAGCCAAAAGCGACAGCACCATCAGCAGGATGCCGAGTTCGATAATCGTATCCCGGTCCCCCGCTACAATCCCGTCATCAATGATGCTTGCAATCACAAGAGGCTGCACTAACTCCACGAACAATTCCAGCAGCATGAGAGCTAATGCGATAACGATATAAAATGTATATGGTTTTGCGTAGGAAAATACAGTCTTCAAAAAAATTGCCCCCTGAACATTTCGAAACTCGAACCTTTTATGTTGACTATTATTACACAATCTTTTGATAACGGGTAGTCATTTTAACTGATCCGTTTGAAAGCCATCGCAAATCCCAGTTAGAATCCAGTGGTTTTTACATTCGAGTAAAAGAAACCTCTCATTTAAACAGCCAAAGGTTAAATAAAAGTTAAATAATCTCAATAAAAAAATTTTATCGAAATATTCTATTTATTCTGATAAAAGGGTTTTATTTGCATTTTTTTATGTTAACATGAACAAATAGTCCCCTTATCCAACAAATCCTGTGATTTTTCGGGTTCAAAACTTTGTGCCCACTTTCATTTAAGTGATATCAAAAATACAAACTATTAGGAGGATGAGTATGAAGAAGTTTTTATCCGTGTCACTTGCAACAT
This sequence comes from Planococcus sp. (in: firmicutes), assembly GCA_035461005.1. Lineage (GTDB taxonomy): Bacteria > Bacillota > Bacilli > Bacillales_A > Planococcaceae > Planococcus. The sequence continues at coordinate 20,056 of DATHVZ010000078.1, forward strand.
TATTGGTCATATCCAGCCTGTCGTCTGTGGCATCGGCGGCAACGAATGTCGGTCCTGGAGAAGTAACAAACGTCACACCTGCGGATCATGCCAAAAATGTTGACCGCAATGCTGTTCTGGAGGCCGTCATTAAAGATCCGAACGGTTCGGCCTTAAAAACAGTCGATTTTATGAAAGGTTCTACATATGACTTTGGAAGCGATAAAGGCATTGCCGGCTTCCAGGGGTCATCCAATACCGACCCGTTAACTGCAGGGGCTGACGTAGGAACGGCATTTACTGGCTCTAATAAAGAAGCCGCTGCCTATTCTGACAATAAATATGTAGTCACTGATGGAGAAGGAAAGTTCCCGTTCCATCGCTTCGAAGTCAATGTGGCAGAGCAACTGTCTGCAGGAAATGAAATCGAGCTGTTTTGGCAAGGAAAAACCAAGGCGAATGGCAAACTCGTACTCTCCGCCTGGGATAACAATGCTGGAAAATGGGTAGTGCTGCAGGAAAAAGCAGGAAATGCGGATGGCAGCAATATCACATTTTCTGTTCCTGTAACTGACAGTAAATATTTCCGGAACGGAAAATTACAGGCAATGGTACACGATGCAGCACCGGCAGCCGCACCTGGTGCCGGAGCCAGTAATGAAAAATTCAGACTGCTATGGTTCACAGATACCCAATTCTACGCTCGGGATAAGCCGGAAGTCTGGTCATCGATGACAGATTATATGATTCAGGAATACACGAATGGACGCGTTGAATATGTAATCCACACTGGCGACCTGGTCAATTCTTCTACGAACCTGAACCAATGGGCTGTCGCTAACGAAAATCTTGATCGCATGGATGCTGCCGGCATTCCGTACGGTGTGCTTGCCGGAAACCGTGACATTGTCAACCAGACTACCGGGGAATTGTATTACGACAATTATTTCAAATATGCTGGTGCTCACCGTTTCGAAGGCAAGCCATGGTACGGAGAAAACATGGATAATAACCGGAACCATTATGATTTGATGTCCTTTAACGGACATGAATTCATCATTTTATATCTCAGCCACTTAACTGCTCAAGATGAAGAGACTGTGAATTGGGCGAATGCGATGTTTGCGAAGCATTCCGATAAAAATGGAATCCTGGCGATGCACGAGTATTACGATCCGGGTAACTTCGGCACCGGAGTTGATAAAGACATCTTTGCACGCATTGTCACCCCAAGCGAAAACGTCAAAATGGTTCTCAGCGGACACTATACCGGATCTCGCCACCGTGTTAAAAACGTTACAAACTCCGATGGCTCTAATCGCACTGTTTTAGAAGTTCTTTCCAATTACCAGGGGCGGCCAGGGGCGGATGGTTATCTGAAATTAATGACTTTCGATCCGGCAACCGATACGGTTGATTTCGATACTTATTCACCTTACCTTGATGATTATAATTATTTTGAGGATGCTTATGACGACTTTACAAGACCTTATAAACTAGCACCAACAACACCGGTTGAAGCTCCAGCAGTTCGCCAAGTTTCAACTGATTATGTGGCAGTCAATGTATATACCGACGAGTCAATCGGTTCTGTCAGCAATCTGGCTTCCGGAAGCACAGCTTCAGTCGAATGGAATGGACTTGATGCTTTGACT
>DATHVZ010000079.1:0-8034 GCA_035461005.1 Planococcus sp. (in: firmicutes)
CCGATTGCAGCGCAATTTGATTTCCAAGGTGAGCAAGTCGTAGTTATTGGCGCTCACTTGAACTCAAAAGGCGGAGACCAGGGCTTGTTCGGCCAGCACCAGCCTCCATTCTTTGGTTCGGTGGAAGAACGCATCGAACTGGCGACAGCGATCAACGACTTTATCGCTGAAGGGCTCGAGCAAGACCCTGACCTCAATGTCATTGTGGCCGGAGATATGAACGATTTTGAATTTACACCGGCTCTTGATGCGTTAAAAGGCGACATCCTGACAAATAAAGTCGAGGATGTGCCGTTGGAAGACCGCTAATCGTATTACTACCAAGGCAATTCTCAGGTTCTGGATCATCTATTGGTGACGAACAACCTGGCGGAACGCACGGAACTGGATATGGTCCATATCAATGCAATGTTCATGGAAGAGCATGGACGCGCATCCGACCACGATCCATTGCTTGCGCAAATCGATTTCTCCCAACCGGCAGTTCCGGGGGAGCAGCAAGCGGATCCTGATTTCACAGGTGAAACGGCTGTCATCACTGCAGGCGAATTTGACGCTGAAGGTGAATTGGCAATCGAATTTACTGAAGGCACGATTGAGGAATTGCTTCAAAGCGGAAAAGATCTGTTGATCGACCTTCCGTCGGCTGACCTGACACTGACGGCTGAAAATCTTCAGCAATTGGCACTGGCCGCAGGACAGGGCTTCAACCTTGAACTGGCTGTCGATGACGTGGCAACGGTGGACAATCGTCCAACATTGACGCAGCAGCTCAACATTGCCGTTACTGATCCGGAAGGAAACGAAGTCGATATTGATTTCAGTTCCGCTTTCACTTTGGCTTTTGCAACAGACAGCCAAGTGAAAGTCCAGTTAGGTGCCCGCGAAGATGAAAGAGGCAAGTGGAAGATCATTGAAGGCGAACTGGATGGCGACACGTTTACGCTGAGTGTCAATGAGTTCGGCAACTATACGGTTGTGACGAATAAAGGACAGGCTAAAAAGCGTTAATTGAATAAAAAGGAGCGGCCCTGCAAGGCGGAAACAAAGCCTTGCAGGGCCGCTTTTTCAATTTATTCAGTTGAACGAGTATTTTTCTTTTTTTAGGAATTCATATGAAGCCAGTTGTTTGATAAATAACTACTATAACGATATAATAGTGTCAAAATATGTAGAAAAAGGATGTGCTTTGATTGGAAAAAAGATATCTGTCAGGCGTCCTTTTAAATAAAACGCCTTTACGCAAGATTCGACAACAAAAAAAAGAATTTACCATCAAAACGATTGTGATTCTGGGGGATTCCGTGGCCCATGGTTATGGCACCCAAGAGGGCATAACGAAATATTTGCGGGAAAGTTTTCCAGCGAGCCGGGTCATTAACCTGGGAATCAATGGGCTGACGAGTGATGGGCTGGCTGACAGAATAGCTTCGGGGAAATGGGATCATCATCTTGCTTCAGCGGATCTTGTCCTGATCAATATCGGAGGCAACGATCTGCTGCAAGGGTTCCGAAAGCTGGGGGCGGCCCGCCTGATCCGTAATTTTAGAGCACTCCGCATCAATTACAGAAGGAATCTTCTCGGAATTTACCGCAAAGTCCGCGAAGTGAACCCGACAATAGTTCTTGTTCAAAACGATCTTTATAATTCCATGAAAAAAGAACATCAATACCTGGGGTTGACGAAGCTTCTTTTCCGGCGCTGGAACCGTGCGATAGGAGAACGCGGCGTCATTATTTCCAAAACAAATAAAATGAGCAAAAACCCTGCCATCTGGCTTGATGGCGTCCACCCGAACGATGAAGGCTATAAATTGATGCATGAATTATTGATCAACACGTTGCGGACTACAGGAATAGCCCTCCCGCAGCATCCTAATGAAAAATAAACGCAATAAAAAGAAGGGCTGAGGTGCTACTTTTTTAATACATTTATTATCCGGTTATCGACAGCCGTTTTCGGGTATTGCAATTTATACAGCAAATTTGCTGGGGAATTAAAAGCAGGAGGCGAATTGCATGAACTACGGCGTGGTAACATCCCTATCAGCGATTGGGATCGCACAGGCTTTAAAGATTTTAACAAATAAAAAATTGACGGGGGAATGGCATTGGAAGCATGCGTTTACAACGGGGGGCATGCCCAGCTCCCATTCGGCTGGTGTATCAGCGTTGGCTACATATGTGGCAGCCCATAAGGGAACTGGCCATACAGAAACGGCATTGGCTGTCGTCTTCGGAACGATCGTCATGTACGACGCACAGGGAATCCGCCGGCATACCGGTGAAATTGCTCAATTAGTAAATGAATTAGAAGACAGCCTGATTTCCTTGAAAGGCGATTTTCCGAGTTTGGAATTGATCAAGCGTGAGCAGGAATTAAAAGAATTGCTGGGGCATCAGCCGGCTGAGGTTTTTGCAGGGGCGATGTTCGGTGTTCTTCTTGGGCTGATTTCCGCTAAACTTGAAAACAACGCGATTGACAAGAAAAAGGCAAAACGTTTGCCGGTTCCGGGTGAAACATACCGCTACTAATCCAGAGACAATCAGCCCGATCCCTTCCTAATTTGAGGAAGGGCTTTTTTATTGGGGTGAAAGCTGTTAATGTATACGTATACATGACGGACAGATTGTAAGAAAGGTGAGTGTTGTTATGGTTTCCTCCAATGATGTGGCAAGGTTAGCCGGGGTTTCTCAGGCAACGGTTTCGAGGGTCTTGAATAACCCTGAAAAAGTGAATGCACCGACCATTGAAAGGGTGAATGACGCGATTCAGCAATTAAATTACCGTCCCAATGCGGCAGCTCGCTCATTGATCAGCCGGAAGAGCGGGATAATTGCTTTGGTGTGCGGACCGCTTGAGGATCCGGAAAATGCTGCGTTCTCGGGAAAGGCAATCGCTTATGCACGGGAGGCGGGCTTTGGGACAGAGATTCATATTCAGGATCCCCACAAGCCAGCAGCGGTTTTTGAGGCGATTGTAAAAACGCAGGCGGAAGGGATCATAGCCGGCCCTCTAATACTTGTCGGGAGAGCAATGGAGTTGCTGGAAACATCCGGCATTCCCTATGTTTTTGGTGGCATGGCTTATCAAAAAGCCGGTCATTATGTGTCGATGGATAATCACGCTGCAGGAAGGATGGCGGCGGATCATATCTGCAGTCTTAAGCACCGGATTGTCGGCTGGTTGGGAGGAAATGCTGCTGACCCACGGCTCCATGACCGTTACGCTGGATTTCTGGAAAAGATGAAAGAACAGCAAGTGGAGATACTTAGTGCAATGGGCGATATTCCCGATTTTGATGCGGTCCTGTCCGCTATGTTGGCCAGAAAGAATCGGCCAACGGCAATCGTCGCAGCCACCGATGCAGTCGGTGCTTATGCCATCGATTTTCTGATCGATTTCGGCTACTCCATTCCGGAGGATATCACTGTGCTGGGCATCGGCAATTCAAAGCAGTCCTCGATGAGGTATTTGAATCTATCGAGCATCGGGCTGCCTGAAGACCGGGATGTATGCAGGGAAGCGATGGAACAACTGACTTCGCTGATTGCAGGAGAAACAGAAGAAGACATGCAGCGTGCTGATATAATGCCCCGCCTCTATCAAAGGTGGACTTCGGGTCCTCGTTGATTAAACTGAATGTATACGTATTCATGAGCAATATTTCACAAAGTTACTTAATAAACAGATTTTTTTGTTATAATTTTCAGTATTAGGGGGGAAGACGAATGGAAAAAATATATCCACTCCATCTGACCGATCGTATTGCTTTGATCGACGGGTTTGATATGGGCATCGCGGAACGAACCGGGACGTATGTAATTGACGAAGAACAATTGACCCTGGTTGAAACCGGGCCCAGCCCTTCGGTCGCTCATATTAAGGAAGGGTTAAAAAAGCTGGGCCACGAGCTGTCGGACGTCAAATATGTGATTGTCACGCATATCCACCTGGACCATGCGGGCGGAGCGGGACTTGTCCTTCAGGAATGCCCGAATGCCACACTTGTCGTACACCCGAAAGGCGCGAGGCATCTGAGCGACCCCTCAAGGTTGGTAGCGGGGGCGAAAATGGTCTATGGCGACCGCTTTTCACGCCTGTTCGACCCTGTTGTAGCGGTTCCGGAACAACGGCTTCTGATAAAAGGAGAAGGCGATCAGCTGCAAATAGGACCGGCTTGCGTCCTCCAATTTTGGGATTCACCGGGACATGCGAATCACCATCTCGCCATCATAGACCCGGTGAGCAATGGTATATTCACGGGGGATACGGCAGGGATCCATTACGAACAGCTGGCCAAAGAAGGGATTGAATTCCATCTGCCCTCGACATCTCCGAATCAATTCGATCCGGACATCATGCGGCAATCCATTTCGAGAATGCAGCAGGAAAACTTTTCCCGGGCATTTTACGGCCATTTCGGCATGACCGAAAATCCGGCAACAGCATTCAGCCAATCGCTGGAATGGCTGGACCTTTTCATGGCGGAAGCACAAGCCGCAGTCCTCGAAGGCGAGGGCCACACCGAATTGGCAGCCCGGCTGAAGGAACGTGTCAGCACCCATCTGTCCGCTCTCGGTGTGCCGGACCGGCACGAAGTGTATATGCTCCTGGAATTGGATTTGATGGTCAGTTCCATGGGGTTATTGGATTACCTCGGTAGGCAGTCGCGTTAGCTGGGGAAACAAGTTAAGGTGGATCATTTACAATGCCTGTGAAGAAAAAGGTCTCTTTTTCTTCACAGGCATTTTCATGGCGAAAAAAATTGGCCATAAATAAAGCTGCAACTTTACGAACGTTTTTGCGTCATTTGGGTCGGATGGAGTTTATCGGCTTTAAACTAAGTCTTATTTTTGGTAGAATAAACAAGTTATTGACAAGGGTGAGCCATTGATAGGTTTTATAGCGATATTTCTTGCAATGTTTATCATAAACAGGTATTTTTTATAACTGCCCGTGGTTTAATATTTGAATATGCAAGCTGTGCAAAATAAGTAAACGAAAAGAGGTCCAATATGTGCGGATTTACAGGCTTTATCGGTGAGACAGAAAATTCCGGTTCTATTTTAGGGAACATGATGGACCGGATTATACATAGAGGCCCGGATTCAGCGGGACAATTCCTCGAAGAAGAAGCGGCTCTCGGGTTCCGGAGGTTGAGCATCATCGACCTCGAAAGCGGCAGCCAGCCTTTTTACAACGAGGACGAGACGCTTGTTTCTATGGTCAATGGTGAAATTTATAACTTCCAGGAACTTCGCGAAGAACTGATTGGCAAAGGACATGTTTTTGCAACCCATTCAGACTGTGAAGTCATCATCCACGGCTATGAGGAATACGGCACGGCCATTTTCAGCCGTCTGCGCGGCATGTTTGCCTGCGCCATCTGGGACCGCACCCAAAAGAAATTGGTTGTGGCGCGTGATATGTTCGGCATCAAGCCGTTGTATTACGCAAAAATGAATGGGGTCCTCCTGTTCGGATCCGAAATCAAAAGCTTTTTGCCACACCCGGCCTTCAATAAAGAAGTGAACCGCGACGCGTTGAAGCCGTATTTGACATTCCAGTACTCCGTATTGAATGAAACATTCTTCAAAGGTGTCTTCAAATTGCCGGCTGCCCATTTCATGGTTTATGAAGCAGGCGAAGTTTCCCTGGAACGTTATTGGGAGCCTGCATTTGATGTCAATGAAAAGCCGCTGGAAGAAACGGTAGAGCAAATCGACGAAGTGATACGCGAATCGATCCTTGCTCACCGGATCAGCGATGTGAAAGTCGGTTCATTCCTGTCCAGCGGTGTGGATTCGAGCTATGTCGCTTCGGTGTTGAAACCGGATAAAACATTTACCGTCGGCTTCAGTGACAAAAATTTCTCGGAAATCGACAATGCCAAACAATTATCGGATGAACTGGACATCCAGAATATCTCCGAAGTGCTGAATTCTGATGAATGCTTTGCTGAACTTGAACAAATCCAGTACCTGATGGATGAGCCGCATTCAAATCCGTCGATTGTGCCGCTTTATTTCCTTGCGAAGCTGGCGAAAAAAGATGTGACAGTCGTGCTGTCCGGAGAGGGAGCGGATGAATTGTTCGGGGGCTACGACGATTACGATGTACGCCCGAATCTGAAAAAATACAGAAAACTTCCGGCAGCTCTGCGTTCCACAATCGGAGCGGCTGCAGCCAAACTGCCAGAGATGCGCGGCAGGCAATTCCTAATTCAAGGCGGGCTTCCCGTCGAGAAGTGGTTTATCGGCCAGGCCAATGTGTTCCCTGAAGCGGAAGCCGCGAAGATACTGAAAGCGGATTACCGCAAGGGTCCTTCGGTGGCTGACATCGTCCAACCTGTCTACGACCGCGTAAAAGGCAAAGACGATCTGACAAAAATGCAATACCTCGATTTGAACCTTTGGCTGGTCGGGGATATCCTGTTGAAAGCCGATAAGATGAGCATGGCGCATTCCCTGGAATTGCGTGTTCCTTTCCTTGATAAGAAAGTGATGGCGACAGCTGCCGGATTGCCGGCCAAATACCGCATCGGGGCGAATGACACGAAATACGCCATGCGTTTGGCCGCTCGCCGGGCACTGCCGGAAGCATCGGCAAACCGCAAAAAAATGGGCTTCCCGGTTCCGATACGCAACTGGATCCGCGAAGACAAATTCCATCAGCAGATCAAGTCATATTTCACGTCCGACGAAGCAGCGGAGTTCTTCAACCAGGAAGAACTGCTGGCCTTGCTGGATGAGCATTACACGAATAAAGCGAATAATGCGCGCAAGATCTGGACCATTTTCATGTTCCTGGTCTGGCACAGACGTTATTTTGTCTTCGAACAGCCAGCTGCCGTTGAAGTACAACTAGATATTGAAACAACAGTGTTATAAACAATGCAAAAAGCAGCAACTACCAGGTTTCAGACCTGAAAAGTTGCTGCTTTTTATTTTTCGTACGATTTCATTACAACAGGCAGCAGGTCTGTCAGCTCATGCGCCACCAGCGTATGGGCGGAGCGGGTACGGGTCCATTCATCGGCGCACGCTCCGTGCAGGTGGACGGCGTTCAGGACCGCCTGCTGCCAATTGTCGTGGCAGCAGAGCATGCCGAGCATCATGCCGGTCAACGTATCGCCCGTCCCCCCTTTGGCCAGGGAGCTGTTGCCGGTCGGATTGATGAAGGTTTTTCCGTCGGGAAAGGCGATGACGGTGTTATGGCCCTTCAGCACGATGGCAACGCCCATTTTCACCGCCCAGCCCGAAGCGTATGCGCTCCGGCTTTTCTGAAGTTCTTCCACGGGAACCCCGGTAATTCTTGAAAATTCTGCGGTGTGCGGTGTCAGGATGACGGGAGCTGTTGCGGTGCTGTAGTTTCTGGCTGATAAAGCACCGGCATCAATCACCAGGGGCTTGCCTTCGGTGAGCAGCCGTTCCACAGCATTTTCCATTGCCTGGTCTGGAATAATTCCGGGGCCGATCGCAATCGCGCGGTAAATGCTGAAATCGATTGCTGCATTTCCCAGCCGTTCCAAAAAATCGGGTTCGAAAGTCGCTTCCGGAACAAAAGAGGCGATGGGCAAAATCGATTCTTTTGCAGTGCCGACCACCAATTTCCCCAAGCCGCTCCGCATGGCACCTATAGCTGCCAGCGCCGCTGCTCCCGGCATTCCGGGACTGCCGGCAATCAGCAGCGCTGTGCCAAAACTGCCTTTATGACTTTCCGGATTCCGGCGGGGCAAAGTGTCGGAAACATCTTTTGCTGACCATTGAGGAATATCCTTCATCGCTTTCCCATCCTTCCTATACTGTTGAAATAACCTGTTTAAACATCGGATAAACTAACGGGATGAATAATCACTATATAAGTTTAACTAAAGAATCTCACTTTACATACCGCTTCGGCGCTATGGACAAGGCTCCCGCAATAAGCCGAGAAGACCACTCGTCTTATTGCTCCGCCCAGTCCTGAGCCGCGCCGGCGCTGAGAGAAATCTCTAGAGATATGGAGCAAAACAGCGCAGACGCCCAGGG
>DATHVZ010000080.1:0-5582 GCA_035461005.1 Planococcus sp. (in: firmicutes)
CGCTCCGGAATGCCGCGGCTCTTCCCATTGCCGCTCGCCACGCGGATTTCCGTCCGATTCATGCCGAAATGGCCGAACGAAATTTCCGTCAGCGCCTCCGCAACGCGCGTCATGATGCCGTGCCCCTGATACTCCTGTCCCAGCCAATAACCGATCTTCGCGGTTTTATTGGCCCAGCCCAGCTCATTAAACCCGGCCAGCCCAACAATGTCACCTTTATAGACAATCGCTGTATTCATGGTTTTATTTTCCGCAAAATTCTTGCGGCTCATGCGAATAAAATCGCGCGAATCCTCCACCGTTTTCGTGTAATCCAGCCACGGCAGCCATTCCTTCAAATACGCCCGCGAACCGTCCGTCAGCTCGAACAACCGCTCCGCGTCTTTCTCTTCCAACAACTTCAGCGACAGCTCGTCATCTATGTTGTACGTGAACATCCTTATCCCCTCCACTAGTGTATTCAATGTAGCATAATCAGCCAGATGTGAGAATATGGAATATGGTGGATGAGGGGGATCTTTTTGCGATTGGCAATATCCTTGGCAATGGAATTGCGTAGGAGCATCATATTTATACCAATTATTTTATTCGACTTATATATAGCCAATTTCCTGTCAAAACAATATTTTCCCCCAAAAAAAGCAGCCCCGAAGGACTGCTTTTTTTACTGGGTGACGGCTTCTCCAGAAGCTGCTTCATCTTCCCACAGCTGTTTCGCCTCTTTCCGGTTAAGCTCTTCGATCTCTTTGTCGCTCATATACTCAATCTTGATGCCCAAGAAAGCCAGGGCAATCGAAATAAGCGGCACTGTGTAATTAAGGATGGCATATGGAGCGTAAGCGAACGGATGGACTGCAAGCGTCGCCAGGATAAAGACCCCGCATGTATTCCAAGGGATAAGCGGCGAAGTGATGGTCCCTCCGTCTTCCAATGCGCGCGACAAATTTTTCGAGTGGAGTTTTTTGTCGCGGTAAGCTTTCGCGTACATCCGGCCAGGAAGCAGGATGGAAATGTATTGTTCTGAAGCTGTCGCGTTCGTGAAGAATGCGGAAACGACAGTTGCCGCAATGAGGCTGCCTGCTGATCGCGCTACTTTCAGAATTTGGTTGACGATGGCCTGCAGCATGCCCACCTGCTCCATGATGCCGCCAAAGACCATAGCCACAATCGTCAAGGAGATGGTGAACATCATTGACGAGATGCCGCCACGGTTGAACAAGTCATCCACCATAGCATTTCCTGTTGTGATGATGTATCCGTCGTGCAGCGTATTAACAGCATCTCCGACATTGCCGCCCTGGATCCCGATATGGCATAGCCATCCGAGAAATACGCCAATGGCCAAAGCCGGCATCGCCGGCACTTTTTTGGCTACCATGACGATGACAGCGAGCGGCACCAGCAATAGCCATGGGGAAATGACAAAACTGCTTTCAAGTGTGCTTAAAATGGCATTGATTTCCCCAGTTTCCACCGAAGACCCGCCGAACTGGCGGCCTAAGAAAAAGTAAGCGACCAATGCGATGGCCAGCCCAGGAATTGTGGTATATAACATGTGCTTGATATGATCGAACAAATTGGTACCGGTAATGCCGGCCGCCAGATTTGTCGTATCCGATAGCGGCGACATCTTGTCCCCAAAATAAGAACCCGAGATGACGGCGCCTGCGACCATCGCTGCTGGAATGCCCATACTGATTCCGATGCCCATGCCCGCCACTCCGATTGTCCCCATTGTCGACCAGGAACTGCCGATCGCCAGCGTAACAATTGCACAGATAATGCAGATGGTTAAGAGGAATAATGAGGGTGTAATCAGCTTCAGGCCGTAAAAAATCATGGTGGCGACAATTCCGCCGCCAATCCAGGAACTGATGATCATGCCGACCAATATGATAATGAGAATGGCCGGAAGCGCCAAACGGATGCCTTTATAGGCTCCTTCTTCGATTTCTGCCCATCGATAGCCAAGGCGCGAACCGATTAATGCGGCAATCGCTGTTCCGATCAGAAGCGGCACATGTGGACTGCCTTCGAATTTGATAATGGTGACTGCCATTGCAGCAATCATAACTACTAACGGAATAATGGCCAAAAGAAAAGGCATATGTATTACCTGGTGTTTTTTCATAATTTCCCCTCTTCTAAATTATGTGGTGAAAGCCTTTTCATTATAGTGGCACCACAGGAAAATTAAAGCAAGCGCAAATTTTATGCATCTTTTCCGCCCTCAAATTTTCTCGCTGTCAGGAATTATGGTACTTTAGTAAATATATTAGGATTAGCGGCTTCTGCTTGGATAATCTGGAATGTCCGTGTTTCTTAAGTATCGTCTCTTTGCACTGAAGAATGCCTTTAAATCTTTTGTGGGATAAATTAAATATTTGAGGAGGGTTGGACGTGGCGCAAAATATCTTAGTGATTGGAGCGGGCATCGGCGGATTGACCGCTGCTGCACTGCTGGCTAAAAATGGGGACCGCGTTACACTTCTCGAAGCATCTTCTGAACTGGGAGGCTGCGCCGGGAAATTCAAACGGCATAAATTTCTGTTCCCTGCCGGCGCGACGCTCGGCATGGGCCTCGAAAGTGGCGGCATTCATGAGCGCGTTTTCCGGTTCCTCGGAAAGCCCCTGCCGCTTGAACCGCTGGAAACCGTTATGGAAATGATCCACCCTGACCATTCGTTTGTTTTTCTGAAAGACCGTAAACAGCACGTGCAAAACATCGTCAGTCACTTCCCCGCATACGAATCGAAGATCCGTGCCTTTTACCAGGAAATCTACGCTACTGCTTCAATCGTCCGCACAATGATGGATCCGCTTCCGGCATTGCCTCCGGCGACAGCGAAGGAATGGCTGGCATTAGCGGGCGCCATCCGTCCTGTCCATGCCAAGCTGTTGCCGCATTTCAACAAGACACTTGGCGATAGCCTGGAGCGTCACGGCCTTGGCGAACTCACAGCGTTCCGGCATATGCTGGACGGGCTGCTGATCGACAGCATGCAAACCGGAAGCGATGATGTTTCTTATTTATTGGCTGCAGTTGCACTCGATATTTACCATGAAGGGGCTTATTATGTGCCCGGCGGCTTGTATCGCTTTGCCGAGATCATGGGCGACAGCATAAAGGAAAATGGCGGCGTGCTGAAAAAACGCCGCACCGTCGTCAATCTCTCGCAATACGAAAAGGGCTGGATCGCAATCGATCACCGCGGCAACAGCTACGAAGCCGATAAAGTAATCGTCAATGCACCCATCCACCTGCTCCCTGGCATGCTGTCAGAGGAACTCGCAGGTCAATTGAAAAAGCCCCTCCTGAAGGGTGCAAAGAGTGAAACGTGGACGACCCTGACGTTGTATATTGCGGTCGATTCCAGCAAATTAGCTCGACCGCTGCCTCCTTTTCGGCAAATTTCAACAGGAGGCGGCATGGCGGAAGGTGCTCACTTTTTCATGTCCTCCTCGCTTCCGGGCGACGAGTTGCGGGCGCCTGCCGGCTTTCAAACCGTGACCATTTCGACCCATTCCAAAGCCGGACAATGGGACACCGAAGAAAAGTACGACACCGCCAGACGAACGTTAAGCGGACGGATGCTCCAAGCCATCGAACAGCAAGTTCCCGGTTTCCGCGAGTCGATTGTCCTCATCGAAAAAGGCGGCCCTAAAGCATGGGAACGTTTCACGGGCAGGCCGAACGGATTTGTCGGGGGATTCCCCCAAACCTTGGATTCAGCGCTGTTCAATTCCATCTCGCACCGCTCCGGCATTCCTGGCCTCTACGTCTGCGGAGACCATATTTTTCCAGGTGGCGGCACAATCGGCGCTGCGGCAAGCGGCATCCATGCCGCCAGATCAATCGCTTGGAAGCGGTTGATCTGATTTTTTTGCCACACTGCTTTGGGAAACGGATTCAGAAAGGCCATTTCGAATCAAACGTAGCGCATAAATGATGTAGCTGCCCGAAGCTGGGAGACGTCAATCCACTGAAACATCTTCGATTTTGATCATATGCGAAACTCACTCTTCTTTTGCATATGGCGGATTCGCGGATGTTTTTTGGTGTGAGATACGATTGGTAAACCGTAAGATAAAATGTAAAAACCATAAGATAAACATCTCAAACCGTAAGATAAAAAATGAAAACCATAAGATAAACGCTACGAAGCCCGAGATATAAAACCCGAGCCCCAAATCAACCGCTCCCAATGAGCAAAGCCCCTTATTGCCCAAAAGCGGGCGGCACGCCGCCCCAGGCAGCTGGCGTAAGCCAGCTGCTTCCAACCGATCCCTTCCTACTTTTGATGCGCTGCATATATTTTGGTGGGCGTGAGATAAAATTTGCTATCCGTTAGGTAAACAGCTTTATACGATACCTAAAACAATTTATACGAGAGGTAAATCGTTTTATACGAGAGGTAAACGACGCTATACGTGAGATAGAACTGCACTCCACATTAAAAAATCCCCCACGGAATATTTCCGCGGGGGATGCTTATGATGGATCAGAAAATGCATTTTTCGCTCTCAGCGTCGAAGAAATGGGCTCGCTCCATGTCGAACGCCAGCGGAATGGTGTCTCCCGCTTTAATTGCCGTCGTCGCTTCGATGCGGGCGATGAAATTCGAGCCGTTCAGGTGTGCGTAAAGATATGTTTCCGCGCCCATCAGCTCGGCAACGTCGATGGTCGCTTTGAACACGGACGCGGCATTGGACTCGATTTCTGCCGCGCTGGTGTGGATATGTTCCGGACGGATGCCGAGGATTATTTCCATCCCTTCATAGCCATCCCCCACCAGCTGCGCACGTTTGTCAGCAGGCAGATCGACCGTCGTTTCGCCGACCTGGAAGCCTTCTTTTGTCATCTTACCGTGGAAAAAGTTCATCGCCGGTGAGCCGATAAAGCCGCCGACAAAGACGTTGACCGGATTGTCGTAGACTTCTTTCGGCGTGCCCACCTGCTGGATAAAGCCGTCTTTCATCACGACGATGCGCGTCGCCATCGTCATCGCTTCGGTCTGGTCATGTGTCACGTAAATGGTTGTCGTCTGCAGGCGATGGTGCAATTTCTGGATCTCGGCGCGCATCTGCACACGCAATTTGGCGTCGAGGTTCGACAACGGTTCATCCATCAGGAAAATTTTCGCATCGCGCACGATTGCGCGTCCCAACGCCACACGCTGCCGCTGTCCGCCGGAAAGGGCTTTTGGCTTTCGCTTCAGGTAATCTTCAAGGCCGAGGATCTTCGCTGCGTTGTTAACTTGCTCCTCAATCTGCTTTTTCGGCACTTTGCGCAATTTCAGGCTGAAAGCCATGTTTTCAAAAACCGTCATATGCGGATACAGCGCGTAGTTCTGGAACACCATCGCGATGTCGCGGTCCTTCGGCGCCACATCGTTCATGCGTTTGCCTTCGATTTCAAATTCGCCGTCTGTAATCTCTTCAAGTCCCGCAATCATGCGGAGCGTTGTTGATTTACCGCAGCCGGACGGGCCGACAAACACGATAAATTCCTTGTCCAGTATATGTAAATTAAAATCCTGTACCGCCAGAACACCTTTGTCGTATTCCTTTGTAAGATTGGT
>DATHVZ010000081.1:0-10812 GCA_035461005.1 Planococcus sp. (in: firmicutes)
AGTATTATTTTCATTATTCTAAAAATTCACGTTCTTGTCAACTATCAATTAAAAAAGTGAAATAGAAAAAGCGGCTGAAGATATTTCTTCAGCCGCTTCTAATTTACAGGTATATAAGTTGAATTAAAGATTTTAACTTTACATACCGCTTCGGCGCTATGGACAAGGCTCCCACAATAAGCCGAGAAGACCACTCGTCTTATTGCTCCGCCCAGTCCTGAGCCGCGCCGGCACTGAGAGAAATCTCTAGAGATATGGAGCAAAACAGCGAAGACTCCTGGGGGACCAAGCGAAGTGCTGAACTAACTCGGGCGTTAAGCCCGAGTTAGTTCAGCGCAAGTCCCCCGGAAAGCGCAGCTGTTTTGCGGAATGTCGGCTACTATAGTTTATTAGTTCAACATATATAGTGCCTAAGAATCTATCTGCTGTTCTGTATCCGTGCATCTGTATTTAATGGATTCTTTTCTGGTTGAATAAAAGCACAGCGGGTAAAGAAAGATAAGCTTATTAATAGGGGAGTGGCAGCGATGACAGAGAAACAGAACCGTCAAAGTGAAGACAAGGACAAAGAGGGGGCATTTACCGGTTCTCCTGAACAGCAATTGCCCGATTTGGAAGCAGAAGACAAAAAGGAACGCGACAAAGAGCAAACTAAAGGAAAGTCTGAAGCGGACAAGAAAAAAGAAAGTTGAACAAGGCCTTCGTTTCCTCCGGGAAATGGAGGCCTTTCTGATTGGGGACATCCAACGTATCCAAAAATTGTTTTTGAAGGAAATGGTACTATATGCATTTCCTTCTTGATTCTGATGGGGTAAGATGGAAGTGGTATAAATAATCTGAAATATCTGAATTTTTTGGGAGGGGATTAAAAATCATAAAAGTGAGCAGTACTTCGAAGGCATTACGGCCGTTAAGCCACTTGTATTCGAAATTCGGAGGTGTTGCGATATGGAAGAAAAGGAAAAAGAGGAATTCTTTCGGAAGTTCAATGCGTCCTTTTTTAAAGGGGACCAGGAGTTCATCAGTGAACATGTGGCGGAAAATGTGTCATGGTCCATTGTCGGAACGGAACCCGTTAAGGGCAAACAGGGACTTCTTGATGCCGCTTTTGGCATAGCGGATTTCGGGAGTATGGACTTTCAAATAGATTCGGTCATCTGCAGCAACGGAGAAGCGGCAGTTAAAGGGATCAGCCATCGCACTGATGAAGAAGGCAATGTCCGCAATTTTTGCTATGTTGATTTGTATAGGCTGGATAAGGATAATACGGACAAGGTCAGAAGCATCGTCACGTTTGTCATCGAACTGAAAGAGGATAATATGTTGGCAGATGAATGGTGAAAGGATGGATTTTGAAGCGGGAATGGTTTTTCAAAATGAGAAATCGGACTGGCTGCCAGACAGTTTTTTTATGGTAAACTGAAATAGGCAATCGAATAGGGAACTCAAGGGTGGTTGGCCATCCCCAGTAGAAAGGGGGTGGTGCGTATGACGGTTTATGAAGCATTGATGTTTGCAGTCGCTTTCGCAGGCCTAATGCTCATGGTATCGTCTTCAAACCAAAAAAAATAACCCGCCCTTGAGTTGGTAGCTCTGCGGGTTATTCTTATTATCAAACCTAAAGGCTGATCTCCCTTGTTGGGACCTGTCGTTTGCTTGCCGTTCGGTGTTGACGCACCGGGCGGCTATTTGCTTATAGTTCTTATTATATACCCGCTTTGATAAATTTCAAGCTTTACTGTTTCATCTTTTAATGGAAAGGATGATGTAAATATGAGATCCAGAGCAGCTCTGCTGATTTTTGAAAAAGGCCATTTGGCATTGATCAAACGAATCCGGAATGGTCAGACTTATTATGTCTTTCCAGGGGGCGGCATAGAAGCGGGCGAATCGCCCCAGGCCGCTGCAAAACGTGAAGCAATGGAAGAGTTGGGCGTCAGAGTGGAGATAGGTCCACAGGTATTTGAAACGACGTGTTCTGTTGGCGAGCATTATTTTTTTGCTTCGATAACAGGAGGGAACTTTGGGGTCGCGACCGGAAAAGAATTTACAGATTCGGAGCGGGGACGTGGCAGCTATGAGGCGGTATGGGTACCGATTGAAATGTTGACTGCGATTAGTTTATATCCTGAAGCCTTGGCCGTTGCGATTTTGCAACAATATACCGCAGGAAAATTGCAGTATCATAATAGGAATTGATGATCTGTGAACAATAAAAGCCATTGAAAAGGAAACTTTTCAATGGCTTTTATTTTTTGTATTAAAGAATTATTTATTTATCATTTGAGTCACATACTGCTTCACTTCTTCAGCGGTGCCCAGTGCCAGGATGTGTTCGGTATGTCTTTCCATTTCCACTTTGGACAAGTTGCTGATCAGGGAGCGGGTTTTCAATATCGACGAAGCGCTCATTGAAAACTCATCCAGGCCGAGGCCGAGCAATATGGGAACTGCCAGTTCTTCTCCAGCCATCTCTCCGCACATGCCCGCCCATTTTCCTTCTTTGTGGGCAGCGTCTATCACCATTTTCACCATCCGCAAGATTGCCGGGTTGAACGGCTGATAAAGATGGGCTACATTTTCATTCATGCGGTCTGCCGCCAACGTGTATTGAATCAAATCATTTGTTCCAATTGAGAAAAAATCGACTTCTTTGGCAAACACATCCGCCATGACAGCGGTGGACGGGATTTCGACCATTATGCCGACTTCAATCGCTTCATTGAAGGGAATGCCTTCCGCTGCCAATTTTTCCTGTTCTTCCAGAAACAGCTGTTTCGCCTGTCTGAACTCTTCCAGCGTGGCAATCATCGGAAACATGATTTTCAAATTGCCATGGATGCTGGAACGGATCAACGCCCGCAATTGCGTTCTGAACATATCAGGCATTTCAAGGCACAACCTGATTGCTCGAAGCCCCAGGAAGGGATTCAGTTCTTTCGGCAGATCCAGATAAGATAATTCCTTGTCCCCGCCGATGTCCAGTGTGCGCACGACCGTCGGTTTAGTGCCCATCCGCTTCAGCACTTCGGAATAAATCTCGAATTGCTGTTCTTCGGTAGGGAAGCTGTCCCGGCCCATGTACAGGAATTCAGTCCGGAACAGGCCGATTGCTTCTGCGCCGTTTTCGAGAGCGGAGTTCAGGTCTTTCGGCGAACCGATATTAGCCCCGAGTTCCACCTCAAAACCGTCTGCAGACAAAGTAGCGGCATCTTTCAACGAAGCAAACTCCCTTTTCTGCGCGGCAAACTGCTCTTTTCGTTTCTCGTAATGCTCAATTTCCTCAGCTGTTGGATCGGCAATAATTTTTCCTTCAATGCCATCAATGATCAGCAACGTCCCATCTTCCAACGATTCCATCAACTTCTTAACTCCCACAACTGCCGGGATCTCCAACGTTCTGGCGAGTATGGCGGAATGCGAAGTCCTGCCGCCGATTTCCGTTACGAAGCCCTGGATGAATTGCGGGTTGAACTGAACCGTATCAGACGGGGTGAGATCTTCCGCCAACAGGATCACTTTTTCAGAAATCAGGCCAGGGTTCGAAACTTTTACTCCCAACAGGTGCGCCAGGACACGGTTCCTGACATCTTTCACATCAGCCGCCCTTTCCTGCATGTATTCATTGTCCATCGCAGCGAAAATCTCCATGAACATATCTGAAACTTCCTGAAGGGCAGACTCGGCATTGACCCGGTCGTTTTCAATCTTCTCCGTAATGGGGCCGATGAGTTCCGGATCGCTTAACACCATCAGATGTGCGCCAAAAATGGCGGCTTCTTTTGGGCCGAGCTGTTCCTCCGCTTGCTCTTTAATCAGTTCCAATTCTTTGGTGGAAACAGCGAGCGCGGTGTGAAGCCGTTCGATTTCCTGTTGCGGGTCTTCGATCGTTTTCTTATCAAATAGAAGAGATGGACTTTCCAATCGGTAGGTCTTGGCTATGGCAATTCCGTCAGAGGCCGCAATTCCATAAAGTTGGGTTGTCATTGGTTCGAGATCCCTTCCGCTTTCATTGCGTGTTCAATTGTTGCCATCGCTTCTGTTTCATCTTCGCCGTCTGTTGAAATGGTGACGATTGAGCCTGATGAGATTCCGAGTGACATAACCCCTAAAATTGATTTCATATTGACTTTCTTGCCTTTGAATTCCAGTTGGATATCCGATTTGTATTTGCTTACTGAGCCGACCAATGCAGAAGCGGGCCGTGCGTGCATTCCAGCTTCATCTGTAATTGTAAATTGTTTTTCAGTCATTGTAATTCCTCCTAAGTGGTAGTCACTCTTCATTTTTTATAGGTGTAAACCCTTTTGTTAAAGGATTTATTCCAATGAAATGAGCGTTTTTGATTGCTTATGAATGATTATGATTGATTTTGGAAGCGATTTCAAGTATTATCTACTTAAAATTACAAAAGCGGGTGATTGTTTGTTGACCAACGAGCGTCATGATTTCATTTTAAAATTAATCGAAGAAAAGCGGACAGTTAAGTTGCAGGAATTGGTTGAAAAGACGGATGCTTCGGAATCGACCCTGCGGCGCGACCTGACGGAGCTCGAAAGCATGGGCAAAGTTGAACGGGTATTCGGTGGTGCCGTTCTGCCATCGCGCAATTTGCAGGAACCGAGCATCGCTGACAAATCGACGCGTTTTCTGGAAGAGAAAAGATCCATCGCAGAATTTGCTGCAACATTCGTCCAGGAAGGCGACAGCGTTTTCCTCGATGCGGGTACTACCACTTTGCAGATGATTCCTTTTCTGAAAGACAAAAATGCGGTGGTCGTCACAAACGGGTTGCCGTTGGCGGATGCGTTGAATGATGCCGGCATCATTACGTATCTGACGGGGGGATTATTAAAACCGAGAACGGGTGCTTTTGTCGGATCGGGCGCTTTATCAGCGCTGGACACTTATCATTTTGATATTTGTTTTCTCGGGGTGAACGGTTTCCATACGGAGTATGGTTATACCACGCCCGATCCTGAAGAAGCGGCCATCAAGAGGAAGGCCAGTTTCCATTCAAGAACTACCTATGTGCTGGCAGATCACAGCAAGGTGAACAAAGTGAGTTTCGCGAAAATCATGGACCTTCAGCAAGCTTCCTTGATTGTCGATCAGCTGGCGTCTGACGCCTTGCTGGAATTTAAAAAAATAACGCCCGTAAAGGTGGTGGAATAATGATTTACACATGCACGGTGTCACCGTCGATCGATTGCACGAATTATTTGCCGGAGTTCAAAACCGGCACGCTCAACAGAAGTGAAAAGGTCCATTATTATCCCGGTGGTAAAGGCATCAATGTTTCGCGCGTATTGCAGCGCCTTGGTGTGGACAGTATAGCCCTCGGTTTCGCAGGCGGCTTCACCGGCCAGTTTATCGAAGATTTTCTGGCGGAAGAAAACGTGCAAACGGACTTTATTGATACCGGTCAGATATCACGCATCAATATAAAGATAAAGTCTTCCGAAGAGACGGAGTTGAACGGCCCAGGACCGGATCTGACTGCGCAGCAATTGGAAGAATTGAGCGGCAAAGTGAAAACTATCAAATCCGGCGACTGGTTTGTACTGTCCGGCAGCATACCGGAAGACTTGCCATTGAGTTATTTTCAATCATTGGGCGAAATCTGCCAGGCTGCGGGTGGCCGCTTTGTGCTGGATACGTCCGGCAAGGCGTTGCCCGCATTGATCGGCAGCAAACCCTATCTGATCAAGCCCAATAAAGAAGAGCTTGGCGACTTGTTCGAGACGAAGATCAGAGATACGCAGCATGCTGTTGAATGTGCATCGCAGCTTGCGGCACAGGGAGTGGAAAATGTCATAGTCTCGATGGGCGCTGAAGGAGCAATTCTTGTTGACAACGAGGGGGCTTATTGGGCGGAAGCGCCGAAAGGGAAAATGATCAATACTGTCGGGGCCGGCGACTCAATGGTTTCCGGTTTTATCGCGGCATTGTCGCAAGGAAAATCGAAAATGGAAGCATTCCGCTATGGCGTCGCAAGCGGAAGCGCCACCGCATTCCGGTCCGACCTGTGTGACAGGGAAGATACCGAAAAATTATTGGAACAGATAGAAGTTCACCCATTTAAAAGACTGGATGTGAAAAAATGAGAATTACGGATTTATTGACAACCGACACCATTGCCATGGATTTGAAGGCAGACACCAAGACAGGCGTTATCGATGAGTTGATTGCGCAGCTCGATAAAGCCGGGAAATTGACGGACCGGGACGCTTTCAAGGAAAATATTTTGACACGAGAAGCACAGAGCACAACGGGAATCGGAGAAGGAATCGCCATCCCCCATGCGAAGTCCGCTGCAGTGAAATCCCCCGCAATTGCATTCGGCCGGTCGCTGGAAGGCATTGATTTTGAATCGATGGACGGACAGCCGGCAAACTTGTTTTTCATGATCGCTGCCAGTGAAGGCGCGAACGATGCGCATCTGGAAGCCCTGTCGCGACTGGCGACGTTCCTGATGGATCCGAATTTCCAAAATGAGATCCTTGAAGCCAACAGCAAAGAAGACGTGATCCGCGCAGTTGCTGACAAAGAACTGGAAGTTGAAGGGCCAGAGGAAGAAGAAGCTGCTGGAGCCCAGAAAGAATCCGGCAAAGGGACAATTCTTGCCGTCACCGCCTGTCCGACCGGCATTGCCCATACGTACATGGCCGCTGAAAAATTGAACGAGCGCGCCAAAGAATTGGGAATACCCTTAAAAGTCGAAACAAATGGCTCCAGCGGTGTGAAAAACCGCTTGACCGCTGAAGACATTGCTGAAGCGGATGCCATCATCGTAGCAGCGGATACGAAAGTGGAAATGGCGCGTTTTGACGGCAAGCCGGTCATTCAGACCGCTGTCGGCAAAGCGATTTACGAAACGGATGTGCTGTTGGACAGAGCGGTCCGAAAAGATGCGCCAATCTATAAGCACGATAAGTCAAAAGATGATTCCGCCGCAGATGAGTCCAAAGGCGGATTTTATAAACACCTGATGAACGGTGTTTCGAATATGCTGCCATTTGTCGTCGGTGGCGGAATCTTGATTGCATTGTCCTTTTTTTGGGGTATCAATGCGTCAGATCCAACGCATCCGGAGTATAACGAATTTGCAGCCATGCTGAGTACGATTGGCGGAGGCAACGCGTTCTTCCTGATGGTTCCTGTGCTTGCCGGATTTATCGCGATGAGCATTGCGGACCGGCCAGGCCTGGCACCGGGTATGATTGGCGGTCTAATTGCCATTACCGTAACGGGCGTTGAAGAAGCGAGCGGCGGTTCCGGATTTCTGGGCGGACTGCTTGCCGGTTTCCTTGCCGGTTATGTGACGCTTTTTGTGAAAAAAGCTTTTTCCGGTTTGCCAAATTCTCTGGAAGGCTTGAAACCTGTCTTGTTCTATCCGGTATTTTCCATCGCGATCACCGGGATTGTCATGATGCTGGTCAATCCCCAGCTGACTAAAATCTATACGACAATTGCTGCTTTCCTCGAAAGCCTTGGTGGCACAAATTTGGTGCTGGTCGGCTTGCTGCTCGGCGGGATGATGGCCATTGATATGGGCGGTCCGATCAATAAAGCTGCTTATACGTTCGGCATTGCCATGCTGAACGCAGAAAATTTCAATTTCATGGCAACTGTCATGGCTGCGGGTATGGTGCCTCCACTTGGCCTGGCTCTTGCGACAACCCTATTCAAACAGAAATTCACGAAACCGGAGCGGGAAGCCGGCAAAACAGCTTACGTGCTCGGCGCCTGCTTTATTACGGAAGGCGTCATTCCATTTGCTGCCGCTGACCCGACCCGCGTGATTCCGGCAACCATTGCCGGTGCGGCCACTACTGGAGCGCTTGTCATGCTGTTTGACATCGGTCTTCGTGCACCGCATGGTGGGGTCTTCGTTATCGGTCTTGTCGATGGGGGCGCAATAAACATCGCCTTATACATCGCCGCAATTATTGCCGGCAGTTTTGTTACTGCATTTATAGTAGGTCTTTTGAAAAAGCAAGTTGTCTCAGCTGCATAAAACAAAACCCACTTTCCGCTCGCATGCGGAAAGTGGGTTTTTCTTTGTGCTGCACAAAAGCTTACAAGAATGGACGTGTAGAATCCTTGAAAGAGGGAATCGGGTATAAGAAGACTGGATTAGGATACAGCTTGAAGAGAAAGGAATGATATTAGTGGCACAATCATTGAAAGGCAAGACTGCATTTATTACCGGAGCGGGCAAGGGAATCGGCAAAGCGACGGCAATCGCTCTGGCGGAAGAAGGGGTCAATATCGGCTTGATGGCAAGGACGGAATCGGATCTGCAGGCGGTGGCGAAGGAAATCGAACAGCGCGGTGTGAAAGCGGCGTATGCGACAGCCGACGTTTCATCGATGGAACAGGTCGAAGCGGCCGTGGCGAAACTTACCGAACAGCTCGGCTCAGCTGATATACTGATCAATAACGCGGGAATCGGCACATTCGGCCCGTTCCTCGAGATCGAACCGGCAGAATGGAAGAAAATGATCGATGTCAACCTGATGGGCATGTATTATGTGACCCGCGCCGTATTGCCACAGTTGATCGAGAAAAATGGCGGCGACATCATCAACATTTCGTCGATGTCCGGTGTCAAAGGCACAGAAGGCTCCAGTGCCTACAGCGCCTCCAAGTTCGGTGTGCTCGGCATGACGGAATCGCTGTCGCAGGAAGTGCGCAAGCACAATATCCGCGTTTTCGCGCTGACACCAAGCCTTGTGATCACGGAATTTTTCGGAGGAGGCAATAAACCCGAGAAGAGTGAAGAGAAATTCATGCAGGCGGAAGATCTCGCCGAATACATGGTGGCCCAATTAAAGCTCAACCCACGGATCTTTATTCCGAAGTCGAGCCTGTGGGCGACCAATCCATTTTAAAACCAGCTGCGGCAAGTATTTCATCGGTGCCGGCTGGTATATCCAGTTAACTGGATATTACGGTGCTAGAGGACCTCACGATCGAAACAGAAAGTATTGTTGCTCTTTTGGAAAGTATTTGGGGTCAAATAGAAAGTATTTGAGCAGAAATAGAAAGTATTTCACCTCTTTTGGAAAGTAAAACCTTAATTTGGAAATGAAACTTAACTGGAACAGCCGAGGGGGGCATTGATTTGGTGAAATGGAAAGAAGAAACAATAATCAAGCAACCGATTGAGCAGGTTTGGCGGCTGTTTTCGGATGAAAATGCCAAAATTCTCTACCCGAAATTGGAAGACCATGTCCTGGTTGAAAACGAAAATGATGAGACGGGTGCCAAACACGCACAAAGCTATATGGAAGGCAACCAACTGCAGACTTATATCGTGGAAACCATCCTGTACGAAGACAAACCGACCCGAAAAACACGGCATACCCGGTTTTCAATGAACGGCATGTTTCAGGTTGATTATATCTTTACATTGGATAAAAAAGCCGATGGCCAGACCCTTTTCACCTATGAAGGTGCACAAAAAGGAACGACCATTACCGGCAAAGCAATCATGATGGCCGGCAGCAAAAAGAGACGCCAGGATACTGTCCGAGAATTTATGCAGCGGGTGGATTCGAAAGCCGGAAAATTCGCAGCTGAATAATGAGTTTCCGGAAAGCCTGGGAGATCCAGGCTTTCTTTTGTTTTTTGGCAATCGCGCTACGCTTTGTTAACAAAGGGCTCAGTCGAACAAGCAGACGCAGGACATCGATGCATCATTTTTGACATGAGGAAGGGGAGGGCCGGAATGATCGAGTGGGAGGAAGAAAAGGTCATCGAGCAGAACATCGATCGGGTATGGTCATTGTTTGCAGACGACAATATCCGGAAAATAATGCCCCATGTCGTAAAGCATGAACTGATTGAAAAGACCGAGCAGGAAGTCGGCGCCAGGCACATGCAAAGCTTGAAAGAAGGCAGGCGAACAAAGACTTATATTATAGAAACGCTCGCCTACGAAGATCTGCCCGACAAAAAATATAAACAGATTTTCTTTGTTCGCGGAAAAACGTTTGAAATCGACTTGTGTTTTACGCTGCATAAAGTTGATGAAAGCCGAACGCAATTCATCTATGCGGGATGCAATCAGGGCCGGAATTTTGTCGGCAAGGCCATGACAAAAATGGCCAGCAGCAGGAGCCATATGAAAAGCGTCGAAAACTTCATGGACCGCGTCGAACAGGAAGCCATGAAATTATAGAACCAACAGGGGCCGGGGAAGCTCCTGTTATTTTTTTGCTCATTTCCAGGGAATCCATTTTTGGGCTGAAACAATCAAGTATAATTAAATGGAGTGAAAATTCATTCTGAAAAAATACCCGGAGAAAGTAACGGTGGTCCGCAGCCGGAAAGATCTGCTGAACGTGCTGGCTGAACTGGAAGCGGGGGCTGTAAAGATTGATAAATAGTGGCTGACATGAGTTCAAGAATGGCGATATTTTATTAAAAGTTCGAATTGGACTAAATTAAAGTAGTATATGTAGTAAATTACATAAGGATAATTAGCTAAATTCAAAAACAAGCCATCAAGAAGCCGAAAGAACCAATAGAGCTTCTACTCCAACGGTAACAAACACAGACCACCAAATCGATAGTGAATAATCCGGAGTTTTTGGCAAGTTTCAATCACATCTAACATTTTATTGGAAAATATTCATGACACTGTAACTTTTCTTTCCTATCCACGCCTAACAAGTATGAGGAGTTGGTGAAATGAAAAGAAAAATGATGTTTATGATTAGCGCACTGATATTATCGGGATGTTCATTGCCAATGGGGGAGGAACGTGGCTGTCCACCGGATATCGTGATTGAATGGGTTGAC
>DATHVZ010000082.1:0-102194 GCA_035461005.1 Planococcus sp. (in: firmicutes)
TGTTTTACTTCTCCCAAATTCCCCATTTAATGCACCCCTTTTTATTGGTCTTAATTATTTGCTTGGTTCTTCTGTGTATTTGTAGATGGTCTTTCCGTGATGGAACGCTTCTCCGCGGAAATGCTTGAAATCCTCACGGGCGATCAGCACGGTGCGGAATGATAGGAATTCATCTTTTTCAACCGTGAGGGATTCGATTTCTCCTGTTTTCAACCGATTTAATAATTCATTGTAGTCTGTCATTTACCAAATCTCCTTTTACAATATTTCCAGCGTCTCAAGTCTGCTATAATACATATCGGACAAAGAGTTTGCCGGAGCCATGAAATGGCTCTTCCATTTATTATACAGCAAGCATTGTTTGGAGGCATTCTTAGTTTTACCATAAAACGGGAAAACTTGTCTTTTAAATTATAGGAGGATATTTTATGTTGCTCTTTTTAAAGAAACACAAACTTATATACATGCTGCCGATTGCTTATGGCTTGTACCATCTGGCATTCCAGGATATCTCTATTTTTTGGTATATGTATACCTTCGCATTATTGATCCTGATGTCTGCAGCCATCGTTTACAGTGACATTCTGGATGAAATGCGCACCTGGAAGTCATTCGCTTATGGCATCTCAGCAGCTGTGGTTATGTACGCGGTCCTTTTTGCCGGATATCATCTCCTGCAATCGCTCGGGGTGGGCTCGGCCAGGTCCACTGCCGAATTTCTTTCGATTTTCACGCCCGGTTCTGTCTGGCATTTGCTGTTATTGATGTTTATTGTCGTGCCTGGTGAAGAATTGTTTTGGCGAGGCTTCGTTCAGCAGCAGCTGAAGCAGTATGTACCCGTTTCAATTGCCATCCCCATCGCATCGGTTTTATTCGGCTTTACCTTATGGCTGGCAGATTTTTGGCCGGGAATATTTGCCGGAACGGCGGTCGGATTGATCCTTGGCTATCTTTACGAAAAGAAAAGAAGTATGCCGCTTCTTATCATTGCGCATTTGGTACTCATGGTTTTAATATTTATTATTTTTCCTTTTTGAAAATAATAGTGAAACGATTTCCAGTTTCATGCGTCTACTTTACAAAGGGAGTGAATTTATATGAATAAAAAATTATTCTTGGCAGCATCCGTTTTGGCTGTCAGCGGCCTATTGGCAGCTTGTGGAACCGATGAAGATTCTACAGAAGACACGTCCACTGAATCAGTTGAGGAACAAGATGACACATCAACTTCAGACGACAGTACTGAAGAAGAGAGCACCGAAGAAGAGAGCACTGAAGAAGAGAGCACTGAAGAAGCGGGCGAGGATTCAGATTCGACTGAAGATGTTGAAGAAAGCGAAGAATCCACCGAAGAAAATCCTGCTTTGAGTGAAGGTACATTAACTGTCAGCGATTCGCAATCATACGAAATTTATTTGTTGCCGGCATACGAACTGACAGCGGAAGAGCCGAATAAAGATGTTGTTTTTTGGACTGAAAATGACGAATTGTTCATGCGTATTGAAACTTTCAATCCTGAAGAGGCAGACTTTGCTTTTGCAAAAGACTCGATTCAACAAACTGTACAAGCTTCCAATGACAATGCAGAGCTGATGGAATTGCCGGCATTTGACGATGCTGAGTTCATAAACTCAGCATCGTATGAAATTGCCACGGAAACTGGAAAAGTTACGGGAGTGGCATTTGAAAAAGAAGGCCTGATCGTCAAACTCACTATTTTTGATCAGACCGAAGCAGGCGTTACCGAAGAATTTTTGAACATGGGCAAAACAATTTCCGCACAATAACAAAAACGGCTTTCCTGAAAATTCAGGAAAGCCGTTTTTTCATTATATTCAATACGATAAGTCTTTAATGGAAAGCCCCAGCTTTTTCATCAATTCGATTGCCTCGTCTTTTTCTTCCGCTGACAGGGAGCTTGTCAGTTCATGAAGGTTTTTCTCGTGCTCAGGGAAAATGCGCGCCATGAACTCTTTGCCTTCTTCTGAAATTTCAGCATAGGTCACACGGCGGTCTGTTGGACAATTGACCCTCGTAATATAACCACGTTTTTCCAGTTTATCGATAACATAAGTGATAGAACCGCTTGCCAGAAGAATTTTTCCGCCAATTTTCTGAAGCGGTTGTTTCCCTTTATGGTACAGCAATTCCAGTACTGCAAATTCTGTCGGATTTACGCCATGCGCTTGAAAAAACTGGTTTGCCTGCTCGGAAATCGCCTTATGTGCTCGTGACATTACGATAAATAATTTTAAGGATCTCCTTATTTCTTCGTTCATTCTATCCACTCTTTTCCACTTAGTAAAGGCTATAAAACAAATTATAGCCTTTTCCCAAGAAAATGGCATCCCTTGGGTTTCGTGCAGTGATTATCCGATAATGACACGTTCTTTCGGATAATGGAATTTCGTCGGATCCGACTTGCCGCCGATCGTAAACAGGAAGGAAATCAAGCCGACCCGTCCTATGAACATGAGCGTCATAATCGTAAATTTGCCGACGGAAGACAGATCATCTGTAATGCCCAGCGACATCCCGGTAGTTCCGAACGCACTGGTAATCTCGAAAATAATTTCAATTGCAGATGCTTCCGGCTCTGTGATGAACAGGATCATTGAGGACACGATGACCATAAAAATGGCCAGGAAAATAACAGCGAAAGAACGGAACACATCAATCAGCTGGATTTCCCGTTTAAAAATCTGTATTGTATTTTTGCCACGTGCAAAATTGATAAGGAACAGAATTGCAATCGCCAAAGTTGTTGTCCGAATTCCACCCCCTGCCGAACTTGGGGATGCCCCGATAAACATCAGCACACTCATGAAAAGATTTGTCGCTTCGTCAAATTGGGTAATATCAAAGGTGACAAGGCCTCCGGAACGTGATGAAACCGAATGGAAGACAGCAGCAAACAGGGTTTCATGCCAGGACATACCTTTGAATGCCTTGAATGATTCGAGAGCTAAAATTCCCAAAGTACCGATTGCCAGCAGGATACCAAATGTACTTACTGTAATTTTAGTAAAAAGTGAAAAGCGGAAAGTTTTGTCCTTATTGGACAAAAACTCTCTTAACTCGATCAGCACAGGAAAACCGATTGCCCCCAGGATAATGAGGATCATATTTATTACCTGTACAAAATAATCATTGAAATAGGGCACCAGCGATGCACCGGTAATATCAAACCCGCCATTAGTCGTTGCCGTAATTGAACCAAAGACTCCCTGCAGCAAGGCTTCTCCGAATGTGTCATAAAATTGTATAAAATATAAAGTCAGGATAATTGCACCAACCAGTTCAATCAGCAGCAGGATTGATATGATGCCGCGGATCAGCTTGACCACTCCTGACATACTGAGCTGATTATGGTCGACCATGATCAGTTGGCGCTCGCGGAGGCCGATCCGTTTCCCGACCAATAACCAGAAAAATGTCCCGATCGACATGATTCCGATGCCTCCAAGTTGGAGGATGAACATAATAAGGATAATGCCAAAAACGGAATAGGTTTCTGAAATATTAATGACCGTCAGCCCGGTCACACTGACAGCGCTGATGGCTGTGAACAAGGTATCAATAAGGGGAATGTTAACCCCTGGCTGATGGACACCCGGCAGCCTTAGTAATAGGAAAGATATGCTGATGGCAGCAAAATAATAGCCTGCAATCGCCTGAGCAGGTGTTAATTTTCGGATTTTTTGAAACGATTTATTCATATGCTGGAAATCCTTTCAACTTCGGTTATCTACCTATTCTAAGTAAAGTAATTGAAAAAAGAAAGGGAAATCGGAAATTCTCCCCATTCCACTCAAAAAACAGCAGAAAATAAGCTTCTGCTGTTCATCATATCAGTTTTCTTTATCTTTCCCATTATTATCTTTGCTATTGATGCTGCTCTTTTTAATATTTGCTGAATTTATTTCTATTACTGCGTTCTTTTCTTTGGAATTTTGAGGTCCAGCAATGGCAGGCTTCGGTTTCTCCTTGTTGTCTTTTGCATTTGAAGCATTGTCATTATCTGCGCCCTTGTCTCCGGTCCCTTCATCTTTCTTTTCCTGCTGGCCCGGAGCGGCATCTTTCCCCTTTTCAGCTTCAGGTTTTTTGGATTCAGAAACCCTATTTTCCTTTCTCTGAACTGGTACTTCACTGCGTTTTTCTTGTCCCGACGGTTTAACATTTCCTTTTTCGGTTGCCGGAGTTACCTTCCGTTTTTCCTGTCCTGGCGGTGTATCCTTGTCCTTGCCTGCAGGAGCTTTCTGTTCATTGTTCTGTTCTTTTTCATCGGATTTGGACTCTTTTCCCATTTGCTTATCAGCATCGGATTGTTTTTCCTTTATTTTCACGGGTTCTGTAGTAGACTTTTCAGTTGCCTGGTTTTCAGACTGGTCGTTCTTTAAGCTTTTTGAATCGGTGATCAATTGTCCGACAGGCACACTCTTTTCGACCGAAGCCCTCCATTGTTTTTTGGAGGCCTCTTTCAATCTGACCGCTACATTTCCGGCCATGACTTTTGCGGAAATTGCCATTATCGAATTGACAACTGCTTCATCAGCTGTTTCATTTCCCTCATCGGAGACCGTGGTTATGACAATTTCATCCGTGGAATCCTTGATCGACAGGCCAATAACTTCATCAAGAACTTCGTCGAGTGAGTGACGCTTCCATTCTCCCAGCTCTCCGATCAGTATTCGACCGTCTACGTTGAGTTCACGAATCGATACCACTTGGTAATCTTCATCAATGCCCAATTCAATCCCCGGATTCACCTGGATCTGGACATATGCATACGCTTCCTGTTTAGGCAACAGCACGGAGAAGAATAGAACTGCCACTGCCAAAGCAGCCATAATTGGTGTCCACACCGGTTTTTTTGTTTTGTGTTTTTCCACTGCCAAAGCCTGCTTCGGATAAAAATAACTTTCTTCACCGACAGCTGTTTCGCGGGCAGGTTTTCCATGGACAAATTCCCCATTCGGTCCGATGAAAACGGAATACTCTTCATTCAGTTCGATACACAGCCCTTTTTGCATTCTCATCAGCGCAACCGCTCCTTTAAATAATCCTTCAAATAATGCAAATCACTCATCATCAACAAAGCTACTGCAATTATGTATTTTCTATTGCGTTCTATTGTTTTTCTTGAAACCTCAACCAGCTGTTCTATGTCTTTAACTGGCAGTTTCTGCTTGTTTTGGAGAAATTCTCGGTATTCTTCAGTTTCAGCCACTAATTGTGCAATCTGCACAGCTGTTACTCTGGCATCTTCATGTGACGGAGAAGCTTTCACCAGATCCTGGAAAGTCATTCCATAACCGGAAAGCATCTTTTCATATTCAGCAATTTCTTCCCGGCGGGCAGCGGCCTGCTGCTCCTCGGTATAGTTTTTAACTGAAGCAGATGCGTCTATGCCGCTCCGGATTTCTTCCGTCTCGGACAGACCATGGAAGTCATGCACAAATTCGTTTCGCTGGCTTTCTTTCCGAATAAAATCGATGATTCTCCTGCGGATGACCATGTGCGCAAACGTTAGAAAAGAAGCGTTCTTTTCTTCGTTAAAGCCGTTAACCGCCTCGTGGAAAGCCGATAGTGCAATGCTGAATTCTTCATCGTGTTCATCAATGAACCTCTTGCATACCTGCCCAGCCGTTTTTTTCATAAATGGTGAGTAGGACAGCAACAAATCATCCATTGCCGCTGCATCTCCACTTTGGGCTTGCAATGCCAAAATCTCGGCATTGTTCTTATAACCGCGGTTAAAATAACCGGCCAATACAGACAGCAACATGAAGTTCACCTCTTCCCATTCTTTCTCGATACTATTGATTGTAACGAGAATTGGGAAAATAGAAAAGTATGAACAATTCCTGCTTATATAAGTATTCGGTCGTTATACCCATTTTTTGGGGGTATAAACTTTCTTTTTTTAAAATCTTTTCTTACTTCCATTATTATTGCCTTTTAATTTATTTCATCAAAAAAGACCTCTGCCTAATAAAAGGCAAAGGTCTCGCTAAGAGATAAAAATCCCTATTACATTCGATGGCTGTCACCAAGTACTGGTGATTGAACCTATTTTATTTGATCCGGATATGGTAATTTTTATCATTTTTATGCAATTGGTAAAAGTCCACCATCTTCGGCATTGTTTCAAGGAAATCTGCACATTGGATGCCGCTTCCCTTCAACAGCCTTTCGGCATTGGAAGTGTCGAAAGAAGCCGGCCAGTCCATATAGTCCAGAGTTTCCATTTCAACACCCAGCATTTTCCTTACCATTTTCATTTCCAGTCCTACTGCAGCCATCTTTTTGGGAAGGCGCCCTCTAGGGACTTTTCCCACCAAGTGATAAACCATCGACCGGTAAACCTCTTCCACTGGATGTGGGTTGGGGTCAGTAAGATGAATCGTCTGCCCTTTGGCCGCTTCGAGTGTGCTCAAGTAAATGGATGCTTCCAATATATAATCGATTGGCACCACGTTAATATAAGAAGAGGATTTTCCGATATAAGGGATCAGCGGCATCCGGCGCATCTTGTCAATCATATTAAGGAAAAAATAAGGCCCATCAAACTTGATCGTTTCACCCGTTTTAGAGTGGCCCCGTACAATTCCCGGACGGATAATTGTTACCGGATGATTTTTTTTCATCTCTTCGACCAGCACTTCCGCTTCAAACTTTGTTTCTTCGTAAAAGTTTTTAAATTGATCCGGCCGAACTAATTCATCTTCCCGCAATACACCTTCGCGTCTCCCTGCCACATACGCCGTACTGAAGTATATATAGCGCTCCAGGCCGGACAGGCCGGAAACGAATCTGTTTACAGATTCAGTGCCTTCAACATTGACCTTCCAGGCCAGATCGCGCGGTACTGCCAAATCATAAATTGCGGCCAAATGCCAAAATATGATGGTTTTGTTTTGCAGATAAAGATTGTCTTCCGGCTCGAGTCCAAGTCCGGGCTTAGTGATATCGCCCTCCATCAGACGGATGGGACGGCAACCGGCTTCCTGTTGTATCCGGATGGCTTCCTTTTCCGCCTTATCACGCTCCGAGGCTAAAATTATTGCAGTTATCCCTGTGTCTCTGTCCTGCCTTATCGATTTACGGATCAGCTGACTGGCTATAAAACCTGGAAATCCTGTAAACACTGCTTCTCTCAAACCTGATTCCTCCCCTGTGAATGCTTTCAAAAAAGAAAGTCGGCTCATGTCCGAATCTTTCCGTTAATTTACTCTATCACACTCAATTATACTAACTATTCCAATAAAAAGCCGAAAAATAAAAAGCGAGCCGGTTGGCTCACTTTTTATTCATTGATCTTGTTTCTTTATCGAAAAGACTGTAGACAATCGGAACAACGTATAGCGTTAAGAAAGTCGAACTGATTAATCCGCCGATTACAGCTATCCCCATTGGCTGGTTGATTTCTGTCCCTTCACCAATGCCAATTGCCAACGGTGACAAGCCCAGAATCGTCGTCAGCGCA
Organism: Planococcus sp. (in: firmicutes); assembly: GCA_035461005.1. Classification (GTDB taxonomy): domain Bacteria; phylum Bacillota; class Bacilli; order Bacillales_A; family Planococcaceae; genus Planococcus. The sequence goes on from DATHVZ010000082.1 coordinate 7,490, forward strand.
GTCATCAGAATCGGCCGCATTCTGTCACGTACCGATGTGATGATGGCATCGAATGATTCCATTCCGCTTTCTTTCCGCTTGTTGATATAATCCACCAGGACAATGCCGTTGTTGACGACAATTCCCACGAGCACCAGAATGCCGATGACGGCTGTAATGCTAATTGGCGTCTGGGTGACAAATAACGCAATCGATACCCCTATCACCATCAAAGGAACAGTGAACATAATGACGAGCGGGTATTTGAACGATTCGAATTGAGCTGCCATGACCATGTAGACTAGTACCACTGCCAATAAGACTGCCATCACCATATCATTGATCGCGTTATCGAACAGTTCCCGGTCTCCTCCAAAAGTGATCATTGTTCCTTCATCCAGGTCCAGTTCCTCAAGAGCGTCATCCACTTCTTTCGACATATCACCCATGGTGACATTCGACTGATGCTGCAGCGTAAAGCCTACACTGCCCGCCTGGTCGACCCGCTGAATGCTCACCGGGCCCTGAGCGATTTCAATATCTGCCAATTCCTGCAGCTCAACGAAAGTTCCAGAAGGTGTCCGGAGGCTAAGCTCCTTCAGTTTTTCGTAACTGTCACGATACTGTTCATCAATTTCAACAAATACACCAAGGACCTGATCCTGTTCAGTAATCAGTTGCGTAGCTTGGACGCCTCTGGTTATATTGTTGACTGCCTGGGCAATCTGCGCCGGGGCCAAACCATATTCAGTGGCTGCGTCCCGGTCGATGGTGATTTGAATTTCATCAATGGTTTCATTTCGGTCATTTGTCAATTCGGTTACGGATGACAGACCGCTCAGAGAATCACTGATTCTCTCAAGAGCTTCATTTAATCTCACCGGATCTGTATCGGTGACAGTAAATGACAATGTATTCGGTGTTGAACCTGCAGCCGTCTGGAGATTAAATCCGACATCCGCCCGGTCACCGACTTTTTCAATAATTTCCGACTGGACATCATCGACGAACTGGAACACGGATCGTTCTCGTTCATTCAATGGCACCAGCTTAATGTAAATTTCCGCCACGTTCGATTCGGAAGCCCCCTGTGCCTGTCCCTGCTGTGAAGTTCCCACCAGGCTGACATAGACTTCCACTTCTTCTTCGGCTTTCAATTCTTCTTCAATCAGCGTAACGACTTCGTCGGTTGCCGTTTTTGAAGCACCATTTTCAAGCTCTACTGAAACGCTGACGAAACCTTCATCCGTAGCCGGCAAAAATTCAGTACCAACCTGCGATACTCCAAATGCCCCAATTACCAAGAACATCAAAGTGATTAATAATACAAGGATCCGGTGCCGCAATGCCCATCTGATGGATCTCTCAAAATTCTTGAGGCCCTTCGACCTTCTCTTACGCGCTTCAATATCACCTTTCGGCTTTTTCAGCATTCGCGATGCAAGCATCGGGATGACTGTCAGCGCAACCGCCAACGATGCAAACAAACTGAAAGAAATTGTCAGGGCAAATTCAAAGAATATCTCCCCGATCAAACCTGAGATGAATATGACAGGTACGAATACGGCAACTGTGGTGAGGGTTGAAGCCGTAATGGCTCCGCTAACTTCTTTTGCTCCATCGGACGCGGCCTTTTTCGAAGTTTTGCCCATGGCCAGATGGCGTTCAATATTCTCGATTACAACAATGGCATTATCCACGAGCATTCCGATACCCAAAGCCAAAGCACCCAGTGTCATAATATTGAGTGCAAAATCTGCAAAATACATTAGAACAAACGTAACGATTACAGAATAGGGAATGGCGATTCCGATAATAATCGGACTTTTTATGCCGCGCAGGAAGAAAAACAGCACCAGCATTGCAAAAATACCACCAAAAATCAGCGTTCGCCCGATATTTCCGACTGCAAGTTGGACATAATTCCCCTGGTCAAAAAGAATATCCGCTTCTACTGCGCTGAATCTCTCTTCTTCCAATAGTTCATCCAATCGTTCCTGGAATGCTGTCGAAACGTCAGCTGTGTTTGCGCCGGATTCCTGCAAAGCTGCAAGCAGAACCGCCGGCTCCTGATTGGCTCTTGTTTCACTGCTGCGCTCACGTTCACCTAAAGCAACCTCTCCAACATCACCGATTGTCAGATTTTCACCATTCAAGGGGTCCACCGTGACCACAAGATCCGCTACTTCTTCCGGGCTTGTCAATGTGCTCAGGATCCGTGTAGTAAGATTTCGCCCATCTTCGCTTTCAATCGGCTCACCCGGCAGGGAAATATTGCTGCCCTGGATTACCTGGACGATATCCGATTGTTGCAGGCCCTTCTCTTCCATAAGTTCCTGATCAAGTGAAATTAGTATTTCTTCTATTAAAGTCCCGGAAATATTTACATTTGCTACACCTTCCGTCTGCAGCAATTCAGTTTCCAATTCCTCTGCAAGAACCCGGATATCCACATTTGAATCGGTTGCACGAAGCGACAGCTGCAGAATCGGGAACTGGGAAGGGTCAAACTTCAGAAATTGAGGTTTTCCCGCATCATCGGGAAGAAAAGTCTGATCGATCCGCTGCAAAATGTCACTCTGCACATCGTCTATATTCGTAGCCCAATCAAATTCAAGCAGTATGAAGTTTGAACCTTCCTGCGATGTCGACTGAATTGATTCGATTCCAGGCAATGTGGAGAGATTTGCTTCAAGAGGTTTCGTTACTTTTTCGCTCACCTCAGTCGGGCTTGCGCCACTGTAAGTGGTTACCACAACGCCGATGGGTGGATTCAACTCAGGAATCAACGTAACCGGGATCCGCATAAAAGAAATCGCACCCAAAATAATGACCAAAAACATCGTCACTATCGTCAAAACTGGCCTTTTTATAGAAAAATCACTTAATTTCATTATGTCAAACCCTCTCTGATACTTCGTTCTTTTATCATATGAAAAACTTCCTGCCACCGCAAACTTAAACCTCTGACTTGTAACAGAAATGAAATATATTGTGAACAGAATTCTTCAGATTACAGGTTTATTGTAAATGTAAAAACCTGCCAAAAGGCAGGTTTTAGGCAAAATCTTATTTTAGCGGATCCTAAACTCATCTAAAAGATTTTTATAACAAACTGTACAGTCGGATTCCCGGATTTTTGTCCTGGAACCAGCGGGTCGCGAATTCATTTTCAAACAGGAACACATAATTATCGAAACGGTCTTTCACCAGCATTGAACGGCTGCTGGACATCGATTCTTTGACATCTTCCTCATTTTCAATCCATCGCGCAATTTTGGAACCGATCGGCTCCATCCGGACATCCACATTGTATTCATTTTTCATCCGGTGCTCGAAAACTTCAAATTGCAATTGCCCTACCGCTCCAAGGATAACTTCTTCCATATGAAGCGTTTTGTAATATTGTATGGCGCCTTCCTGCACGAGTTGAAGAATCCCTTTATGGAAATGCTTTTGCTTCATCACGTTTTTTGCCGTAACTTTCACAAATAATTCTGGCGTGAACTGTGGGAGGCTTTCAAAATGGAATTTCTTCCCGCTCGTAATCGTATCACCGATTTGGTAATTGCCGATATCGTGCAACCCGATAATATCGCCGGCAACTGCCTCTTCCACCATTTCACGGTCATCCGCCAGGAACTGGGTCGTCTGAGAAAGCCGGAACGACTTTCCGGTACGCGACAGGGTAACGTTCATCCCCTTCTCGAATTTTCCAGACACAATCCGAACGAATGCAATGCGGTCACGGTGGGCAGGATTCATATTCGCCTGGATTTTAAAGACAAATCCTGAAAACGGTGTTTCCACTGGATCAACGATGTCTTCTTCCTGGGTCATACGGGGCTGAGGTGACGGGGCAAATTGCAAATAGGTTTCAAGGAAAGTCTGAACTCCAAAATTAGAAAGCGCACTGCCGAAGAAGACAGGAGTCAATTCCCCTTTTTTCACCCGGTCGAGCGAAAAGTCATTGCCAGCTTCGTCCAATAAATGAATATCTTCCATCGCCTGCGTGTAATAAGAAGACTTTTTCATCTCATGGTCAACGGCCAGTTCACCGTCTTCATCTATTGGCAGAAATCTGTCGCCTTGACTGCGGAAAGGTTCGACCCGCTTATTGAAACGGTCATATATACCGAGGAGTTCTTTTCCCATGCCGATTGGCCAATTCATGGCATATGACTGAATCCCTAGAACTTCTTCAAGTTCTTCCATCAATTCCAAAGGTTCTTTCCCCTGGCGATCCATTTTGTTGATAAACGTAAAAATGGGAATGCCGCGCATTTTACAAACTTTGAAAAGTTTGACGGTCTGTGCTTCGATCCCTTTCGCGACGTCAATAATCATGACCGCACTGTCCACCGCCATCAAGGTGCGGTATGTATCCTCACTGAAATCCTGGTGTCCCGGGGTATCGAGGATGTTGACACGGTGCCCGTCGTAGTCAAACTGCATAACTGAAGAAGTGACAGAGATGCCCCGTTGTTTTTCAATTTCCATCCAATCGGATGTCGCGAATTTCCCGCTCTTTTTACCTTTGACAGTACCGGCATCCCGGATGGCTCCGCCGAACAGCAGCAGTTTCTCCGTCAAAGTCGTTTTCCCGGCATCGGGGTGGGAAATAATCGCAAAAGTTCTTCTATTTTCAATTTCATTTTTAATTTGATCTGACATATTTTCCGCTCCTTTAATCTACTCTCTTCATATTAGAGAAGGGTTTCTGAAAAAACAAGGGATTTAAATCTGTACCATAAAAAAAGAAGCCACTCATGGCCTCTTTTCAACTATACTTTTTCAACACTTCCTGTTTCGCAATTTCCTGGTCGCTGTGGGGATATTTGGTGGAACCGATAATTTGGTAATCCTCATGCCCTTTTCCGGCAAGAATAATGATATCTCCAGGTTCCGATTGCTGGATTGCATGTTTTACTGCTTCTTCACGATTGCCGATGCACGCATAATTGGGATGGGCCATGCCGATTTCCAGATCTTTCAAAATGCTGTCATACGACTCATCTCTTGGATCATCAGTGGTCAATACAACATAATCGGCAACCGAAGCTTTTTGGGCCATGGTCGGACGTTTCGATTTATCCCTGTCGCCTCCGGTGCCGACGAGGAAAATAATTTTATTCTTTTTAAAACCGGCTACTGCCGCCAATGCTTTTTCAATGGCGTCCGGTGTATGCGCATAATCGATAAAGACAGTGACAGGTGCCTCCATCAACACTTTTTGCATGCGTCCTTCAACAGGTTCGATGGCAGCCAAAGCCGTAAGAACAGCTTTCAGATGGAAGCCCTCTGCATATAAAGCGGTAATGGCAGCCAACGCATTGGAAACGTTGAAATGGCCGAGCAATTTCATGGAAACCCGGAATTCTCCTTCCGGGCATACCAGCCGGAATGACGTTCCAGACTGATTCATCGTAATTTCATCCGCTTTAAACTGAGCTGCATTTTCTATGCCATATGTGAAGATTGGATGGGAGGTCATTTTGGCGAATTGTTCAGACCACGGATCGTCCGCATTCAAGACAGCGCGTTTCTTCTCACGCAAGTCCTGACCGAGTTGTGCGAACAGCAATCCTTTGGCGTGGCCGTATTCTTCCATCGTTCCGTGAAAATCAAGATGATCATGGGTCAGATTTGTAAAAATGGCCGTATCGAACTCAACCCCGGCAAGGCGGCCTAGCACCAGCCCATGCGATGAGACTTCCATCGTCATATGGGAGCATCCCGCTTCTTTAGCCCGCGCAATCATTTTCTGGGTCGTTAATGCATCACTCGTCGTATTAGCTGAAGGATGCATTTCGCCGTTCAGATTAAAGCCGATGGTACCCGTCAAGGCCGACTTTTTCCCCAATTGCATCAGCATGGCATGGAGCATCCCGGCAACGCTGGTCTTGCCGTTTGTTCCGGTGACGCCAATCATCTGAATATCTTTTGAAGGATAGCTGTAAAATTTTGATGCCAGTTGCCCCAAGGCGCGCACTGTATCTTCCACAATCAGCACCGCCGGCCCTTCGACATCCACAGGCTTTTCAGAAAGAATCAGTGTAGCGCCGCATTTCGTTGCCTGCTCGGCAAAATCATGGCCGTCTACCGTATATCCTTCTATGCAGACGAACAACGAGCCCGGAACGGCATCTCTCGAATCCATCGTGATGTGTTCTATTGTCTCAGGCAAATTGCCTGAGACCAGTTTATAAGGAATATTTTCGAGTAATTCCCTGCTATTCATGAAAATCCTCCTAATCAGGAAACCAACGGTGACATTACATAAGCATAAAGCAATGCTGCCGAGGCTTTCAATGAATCTGTGTGTGTCCGTTCGTACGAATGTGACGCTTCTATTCCTGGACCGAATAATGCATGTTTCACGTCGTAGCCCGCACGGATCGCCGCTGATGCGTCTGACCCGTAGTATGGGTATATATCCACTTTATGTTCAATTTTATTGTCCTTTGCCAAATCAATCAAATGACGCGTCAATCCGTAATGGTACGGGCCACTCGAATCCTTGGCACAAATGGAAACCGTATATTCATCGGAAGTCTGGCCGTCTCCGATCGCTCCCATATCCACTGCGATATATTCTTCCGTTTGCGCAGGTATATTGGAATTTCCGCCAAAGCCGATTTCTTCATTATTGGAAATATAGAAATGCGTTGTAAACGGCAGCTTTTCGGAAGAATCGCTGAAATGCTTGACCAATTGGAGCAGTAAAGCTGTACTTGCCTTATCATCCAAATGGCGGGACTTTACAAAACCCGATTCGGTCGCTGCAAATCTAGGGTCAAATGAAACAAAATCGCCCACTTCAATACCAAGTTCCCTAACCGCATCCTCTGAAAACGCTTTTTCATCAATTCTGACTTCCATATTATCTGCATTCCGCTCAGCCGTTCCGGCATCCTTGTAGACATGTACCGTCGTCTGATGAAGCAGGATGGTGCCAGTGAGGGTTTTTCCAGATGCCGTATGTATGAGACAGTTTTCTCCTTCAATCGCATTGAACTTAAAGCCGCCTACCAAAGAGAGTTTCAGTCGGCCGGATGGCTTGACCTCTTTGACCATTGCCCCGAGCGTATCCACATGTGCCGTCAATAATCGGTGACGCTCATCGTTCGCACCTTTTATAGTAGCGATGACGCCGCCTTTATTTGTCGTAATATGATCGACATTCCAGCTGGCCATCATTTTTTTAATCGTATCCATAATTTCCATTGTATACCCTGAAGGACTCGGAATCCCTGTCAAGTTGCCCAAAAGTCCAATTGTTTCTTTTGAATTCCACTGATATGTCATGCGTGTTGCCCCCTTAATAGGTTAATCATATCAAAATCAGGCGTTTTCGCACAGTCCTGACTGCAGTATTATTTATGAATCCGTGGAAAACCATATATATATGATGAAACAAATGAACATAAGCCTTAGAAAAACACGTTATTCCTGCCTATTTTCGTTTTTCCAAATATTTTACATATTGCAATGAATGCCATTTCCACTTTCAATGCTGCTGTAGAAGTTTTGCTAGCAAATATAAAAAGGGGCCAGATGGCCCCTTTTATATCTGCTGAATTTATCAATCGTCGTCAATGGCATCCTTCTCAAATTCCAGGATGCTTTCATCATCTTTACCCAGTGCATTGCTTATTTCAATATTCCTCTGATGTATTTCACTTTGTTCTTATATGGTGGGAACAGGGCATTCGTCGAAATTTTTGTCGATTTTTTCATGATGGATTTGGCATGGGTAAAGGTTTCAAAACTCGTTTTACCGTGATAAGAATTCATCCCCGAAGGCCCGACTCCACCAAAAGGAAGATAGGGGGTAATCATATGGGACACGGTATCATTGATGCAGCCCCCGCCAAACGGCAGCTCTTCTAGGAAAAAGTCAATTGCACGGTCGTTCTCCGAGAACAGGTATGCCGACAATGGTTTCGGGAGCTGGCGGATTTGCCGCAAAAGAAGAGGCAGGTCCTGATACGTGATAATCGGCAGGATCGGTCCAAAAATCTCACCTTCCATCGAAGGGCTGTTCCAGCTGATATTATCCAGCACGGTCGGCTCGATATAAAGGTTCGAGCGGTCGGTTTTACCACCGTAGATAATGTTGCCGGATTCGGAATTGATAATTTCCGCCAGGCTATCAAAATGGGCGGTAGAGCCAATTCTTCCGTAATCCGGACTTGCTTGAGCATTTTCCCCGTAAAAACCGCTGATGGTCTTCGTCAATTTTTTGATAAATTCGTCTTTGACGGATTCATGGACGCAGACATAATCAGGCGCTACACAGGTCTGTCCAGTATTCATCAGTTTGCCCCAGGCGATCCGTTTGACCGCCAGATCAATGTCCGCCGTCTGATCGACAATTGCCGGGCTTTTGCCTCCCAGCTCCAGGGTGATTGGCGTGAGTCTTTCCGAAGCTGCTTTCATAACGACTTTTCCGACTTTCACACTGCCGGTGAAGAAAATATAATCAAATGATGCGTGGATCAACGCTGTCACTTCTTCGCGTTCGCCTTCCACAACCCGCACATAATATGTAGGAAACGCTTCTTCCAAGACAATCCTTACGGCACGCGCCACATGTGGTGTTGTTTCGGAAGGTTTGACGATTGAGCAATTCCCGCCAACTATGGCGCCGATTAATGGTTCCATTACCAATTGGAAAGGATAATTGAAGGGTCCGATAATCAATGCGGAACCATATGGTTCACGGATAATGAAGCTTTTCGCTGGCTGCAGATGCAGAGGCGTCTTAACCTTTTCCGGTTCCATCCAGTCATCAAGGTTTTTTTGCATATGTCCGATGCTGTTGAGCACAAAGCCGACTTCCGTAGCATATGCTTCAAATTCGCTTTTGCCCAAATCGCGTTCGAGTGCGTCAATAATGATTTCTTCGTTGGCCACGATGGACTGCTTCAGGTTTTCGAGTTGCGCTTTGCGGAAATCGGCAGAACGGGTTGCCCCTGTATAATAGAAATTCCGTTGTTCCTGGATCATTCGTTCAACATCATTTGCAGTAAAATTCATATAGCAGCCTCCTGTAAATTCGGTTTAATCTTTGGTCAATTGATCGATGTGGCGCTGGACGTTCAGACCCTCTTCAAACGGGACCACAGCGGTCGACATTTCTTTCATTTCTTCAAACAAACTTGGCACTTCGGTAAAATCCGTGACCTGTACCCTTTCCCCTTGTCCCTCAGAGATAAACAACTGCGACCAATTCTCCAAAGTCAAAACGCCGTCGCTCCCATAGATTTTAAATTGAAGCAACTCTTTTTGTCCAACGCCACTGATTCCGGATAACAATAAGGGGATGGTTCCATTGGCCATTCCGTGGGCAAGTACTCCGGTCTCACAGGAGTCCGGTTGGTCCGGATAGGTGACCTGATGCGCTGATAATTCAATCTTCCCAAAGACCCGCTCGATCAATTGCAGATAATGTGGGAAGACTTCACGGATAAAGCCCCCTTCCAGCCTTGAAGCAATCCACGGAGTCTGTTGCCACGGACGCGGCCATACGGGAAATACTGTCTGCAATTCGATTCTGGCGATATTTCCGATGCTGCCGTTTTTGGCGCGTTTCGCCATTTCGTGCACCGCTGCACTGTACATCAACGGAAAATGCATCGCTGAACGGACCCGATTCTCCGTTACTGCCTTGACCATCTCTTCCCCCGCTTCAGCATTATGAGCAAGCGGCTTTTCACTTAACACATTGATGCCGGCATCGGCTGCCAGTCTGGCAATTTCCGCATGTGAAGCCGGCGGTGTTCCAATATAAATCCAGTCAGCTTTTGAATAGAGAATTTCATCAAGCGTGCTGACAACCGGCACACCATAATTGTTCTGCAAATCCTGCAGGCGACTCCAGTTTTCATCAAATACCGCCACTATTTCAACGCCATCCTCCTGCTGGATTTGCTTGATGATACGCTCTCCTACGATTCCAGCACCTATAATACCAATTGAAATCATGGACAATCTCTCCCTATAAGGCCAAACGGCTTATTTTTGTATCTGCTGTTTATAAGTGTAACCTTTGGGGGTATGGAATAGTCAAACAATTAACCCTTAGATTTTAAAGGAGGAGCTTCATTATGAAAGAAACTACGAATTGGTGGGAGCCTGTATTTACCGGACCATTGGAAATTGGCCTGAACAAAGAAAAGCTCGAAGATGTCGAAGAAGAAACATTTCTCTATTACGGCGAGCACAAGCAGGAAATGGAAAATCAAATTTAATTGAGCAGAGTAACCTTTTCCTGTCGTATGCCTACATAAAACGTCTTTTTCAATAAGTTTATTGAGAAGGGCGTTTTGCTGTTCACCGTTTATTCGATACTTCTCCAAAGATACAAAGCAGCGTAGGATAGATAGGGGGACCATTCGGGAAGATGCGGAAGAATCTCATCGGCTTTCGGTTTCATCTCCAAATTCCACTGGATTTTCAAAGCATTCTGCAGCCCGATATCCGCCAGCGGAAACAAATTCGGCCGACCAAGTCCGAACAGCAGGAAATTTTCAGCCGTCCACGGACCGATTCCTCTGTACGCTATAAGTTCATTCCTGATCTCATCATCCTCCTGGAAGCGCATGCCTTCAAGATCAAGCCTGCCATCAGCAATCGCCTTCGACAAACCGATAATATATTCCGCCTTGCGGGTACTGAATTGCATTTCCCGAAATTCACTGATGTCGGTTTGAGCTATTTTTTCCGGAGAGGGATAAAACCATACTCCTGATTTTTCATGTCCGTAAGTTTTGACGAAACGGCTCGTCAATGTATGGGCGAATGCCATATTCAATTGCTGGTGGATGATGCTTTTCATCAATGCCGCGTACAAAGAAAATTCCCTGACAATCGGGGTGCCTCTGTGCTCATCAAACAGCCTCGATAAGGATGTTCCTTTAAAATGTTCATAAATTGGATCCAATGATTGATGAAAGTGAAAAATTTCCATGATCCCCTGCCGCTGTCCCTCTTCTGCACCGCTTATTTCGAAAGCTGGTTCTTTATGAGAGCCAAGTGCTTTTACAGTCACCAGATTTCCCGCTGCCAGCGGGACCTGCACACTATTATCGGCCAGATCGACGGCATTGAGCGGATCCTTCGACATACGCAAGAGCGCGCTGTCAAAATCGTATTGGAATGGTAAAGTCAAACGCATAGGATCACCTCTCTTTTCAAAATACCCGAACATTTTTTCGATTGCAAGCTGCGCCCCATCAAAATATAATGAGAACACGAAAGAGGCGATCATGATGAAATCAGCAGCAGCTTTTCTCCTTGCCCTGTTTTTGGCAGGGTGCGGCATTACCGATTCTATTGATACGGGTGGAAGCGACAGCCAGTTGCCTGTAGAGGTCCTTTCCGTCATAGACGGGGATACGATACGGATTCTTTATGATGGCCAGGAAACCACTGTAAGGTACCTGTTGATCGATACCCCGGAGACCAACCATCCGCGTTTCGGTGAACAGCCCCTAGGGAAGGAAGCGACTGAGGAAAATCGGCGACTCCTCGAATCGGGCGATGTATCGATTGAATTTGACGTCGGCGATCGCTTTGACGATTACGGCCGCCTGTTGGCTTATCTCTATGTCGACGGCGAAAGTGTACAGGAGCAGCTTCTAGAAAAGGGCCATGCGCGCGTAGCCTATGTCTTCCCTCCGAATACCCGCTACCTCGACAATTTTGAAAATGCGGAACAGCAGGCCAAGGAACAGCGCATCGGTATCTGGCAATTTGAAAATTACGCCACAGACCGCGGCTTTGACAGCGATGCATTCGAAGAAATGGATAGCGGCAATTCTGAGCCCGAATCGGATGAATGCGACATTAAAGGAAACATCAACCGCAACGGCGATAAGATCTATCACTTGCCTGGCAGCCATTCATACGAGCAGACAAATCCGGAAGAATGGTTCTGTTCTGAGCAGGAAGCCCGCGACAATGGCTTTCGAAGCGCCGGCCAATAGAAAGTTCCACGAGAATATTTTCAAAGAGATTTCTTTCCAGGAGTATTGACATTTTCCAAGGGCACGCTATAATTATAAATGTCCTTGAAATTGCGATTCCTTAGCTCAGCTGGGAGAGCGCTACCTTGACAGGGTAGAGGTCGCTGGTTCGAGCCCAGTAGGAATCATTGGGTGCCAAACCCACAGCAGGTTTTAGGAACGAAGTCTGCTTAGAAAAAGCCGTCACCTCCGGGTGACGGCTTTTTTTTTACTGATTTCCTTTTTAACAAGAAACCCCCCGAAAGCTCAGAAACAGCGCTTTCGGGGGGTTCTTATTTATGCTTCAATAACTTTAGGTTCTTCCTTATCTCGTGACACCCATTGGATAATGAATAATACGACAAAGACCACTGCCCCGATTGTATCTGAGAATCCTTCAGGGTAGATCAATGCAATACCGGTCACGAATATGATGATTCGTTCAAACCAGTAAAGTTTGCGATACCAATAGCCGATCAGTCCGGCACCGATTGCAATCATACCGGTGATGGCGGTTATCAGCACCCATGTCAGTTCCGGCCAGGTCGTGTCAATCATCAACAGCGACGGCGATAACACGAACATATATGGAATGATGAACGCCGCAATGGCCAGTTTGGCGGCATTGAATCCTGTCCGGATCGGCTCTCCGCCTGAAATCCCGGAAGCGGCAAATGCAGCCAAAGCTACCGGCGGTGTTATATCGGCGATAATACCAAAATAGAATACGAATAAATGCGCCGACAATGCGACCACAATTGGTGTAGCAGCCCCTTCAGGGTACTCCAGCATCAGCAACGTGATAATTGCTGGAGCGGCAATTGTGGATGTGATGACATAGTTTGCCGTTGTCGGCGAACCCATACCAAGTACGATTGCAGCTAACATCGTAAAGAATAGGGTCATCAGCACGTTCCCGCCCGAAACAGAAATCAGCCCGTTTGCAAGTCCGAGGCCCAAGCCGGTCTTAACGACCACCCCTACGATGATACCTGCTGCAGCGGTGGCAGCTGCCACCGCAAGCGCCGTGCGGGCACCATCAACCAACGCATGGATCATGTCCTTGAAATTCAAGCGGGTTTCCTTATTGAATGAGCTGACAACAATCGTCAGGACAATCCCCCATAATGCAGCCTGCATCGTAGGAATACCGATTAATAGGAAAACGATGATTGCGAAAATAGGCGTCAGCAAATAGATTTTTTTCAAAACTTCTTTTCGGTCAGGCATTTCTTCTTTGGAAAGCCCTTTCAGACCAATCCGCTTCGCTTCAAAATGCGTCATAATCCAAACACCTACGAAATAAAGAAGGGCAGGAATCGTTGCCGCTTTGGCAATTTCCCAGTAAGTTACGCCTCCGATAAATTCCACCATCAGGAAGGCCGCAGCCCCCATGATCGGCGGCATTAATTGCCCGCCTGTCGATGCGGCTGCTTCAACGCCACCGGCAAATTCCTTTTTATAACCCAGTTTTTTCATCATTGGAATCGTATAAGAACCGGAAGTTACAACGTTTGCAACCGAACTTCCGGAAATCGTTCCCTGCAGGGCACTCGAGAAGATGGCCACTTTTGCAGGTCCACCGGTTAAGTTACCGGCAAGCGATACGGCCAAGTCATTGAAATATTGCCCGACTCCGGTTTTTACAAGGAAGGAACCGAAGAGCAGGAATGTAAAGATGAAAGTCGCGGAAACCCCGATTGGTGTTCCGAGGATACCATCTGTTGTGAAAAACATTAATTGGATCAATGAATCGAGATCCTGTCCCCTATGCCGCAGGAATCCTGGGAAATAGGGTCCGAAAAATGCGTAGGTCAGAAACAGTGATGCAATGATTGTGATTGGCATCCCGACTGCTCTTCTTGTGGCTTCCAAAGTTAACAGCACCGCCAGTATACCAACAACCAGATCAAGTTCTGTAACCCTTCCGATACGGAAGACAAGGTCCTGATACATTATCGGCCAATAGGAACCTACACCGATGGACAATAATACAAGAATAAAATCATACCAGGCAACTTTATGACGTTCCCCTTTTCGTTTTCGTGCGGGAAACAGGATGAAAATCAATGACAGGGCGAAGCCCAAGTGGATGGAGCGCTGAATATAAGCCGTGTATTGTCCGAAAATTGCTGTGTACAGCTGAAATAATGCAAATGCAAGCAACCCGTAAAATACGACATGTTTCATCATCCCGGATAAATCACGGGTATTGGATTCCGGATTGTATTTCTGCAGAATCTCCTTCTGCTTTTCTTCTGAAACGTATGTATCATCTTCCGGTGGCAATTTCTTCTCTTCTTGTTCTTCCGGCGGTAATTTATTGCTCATCAATATCCACTCCTTTTAGTTGATGGAAAAATGACAGCCGCTGAACGCGAAACGTATACGTTTTTCCTCTGACGAGTGTCTTTTTCAAATCATGCTCATTTCCATTTTTCAACAAAGAAAGGCCGGCATCGACATCGCCGATCAGTATGCGAAATTCCGGTAATCGCCTATCCATATTCTTGATGAAATACTTACCATCTTTTTCGACAAAAACTTCCCCTTCTCCTGCATTGGAAGGCATGCCGATATTAAAATCCTCGTATTCCAACTCGATCATCTTCAAAGTATTATCAGGCATGACTTCGAAGCTTTCGATAACGTCGGACAAATGTACGGAATGTGTATATTTTATCTTAAAATGAGACTTAGTCAATAGTGAATAAGCTGCAAGTCTTTCTGTGTCGCTGTTGATAAACACGATACTTCGTTGGAGCGGGATTAAAAAAATTGCGGAGCTGATTAAGATGAGGGCAATCAGAATCAGAAGAAAACGCTGCATGAAATTAACTCGCATAAGCCATTCTCCTCCATTTTGAATACAAAAATAACGACGATAAAGCATGCGCTTTATCGTCAGTCATTTTTCAGGATTTATTAGTTTACTTCATCAAAATACTTTTGTGCACCCGGGTGGATATCGATTCCGATACCTTCAAGGGCAGTTTCAGCTTTGATGTATTCAGCTTTAGCGTGTTGAATCTTATCCGTGTTTTCATAGATGGCTTTTGTAATGTCATAAACCAGATCTTCTGAAAGATCATTTTGTACGACTAGCATAGCCAATACGGAAACTGTCGGAACTTCTTCTGTTAAACCGTAAATACCGGATGGCACAACGTCATGTGCATAGTAAGGGTATTTTTCGATCAGTTCATCGGCTTTATCCTTTTCAACGGGAACGATGACTACATCTGAAGTCGCGCCTAAACTTTCAACAGCACCAGTCGGAGTTCCTGCTGTGATGAAAGCAGCATCGATCTGGCCAGATTGCAAGCTTTCCTGTGATTCACCGAAATCCAGATTCTGTGCATTGATGTCGTCCATAGTCAGGCCATGGATTTCAAGCAATTGCTCCGCGTTGATATAAGTACCAGAACCTGGAGCTCCAACTGAAATCGATTTCCCTTCAAGATCATCAAAAGAAGTGATGCCTGAACTTGAAGTCGTTACCAATTGGATTGTTTCCGGATACAATGCGCCGATGGCAGAAACCGTATCGATGACTTCACCGTCGAACATGTTTGTACCTTCTGAAGCATAGAAAGCTGTATCCGTTTGAACGAATGCAATCTCCCCTGTACCATCAGAAAGTGATGTCATGTTCGCGGCTGACGCCTGTGAAACTTCAGCTGTCGTGTCTACGCCTGTTTCAGTTTCAATGATGTTGGCCATTGCCCCACCAAGTGGATAATAAGTTCCTGTCGTTCCGCCCGTCAAAATACTGATAAATTCCGGGTTTTCAGAGCCGCCGTCTTCGCCATTTTCTCCTGTGTCTGCAGTATCATCACCACATCCTGCAAGAAATACTGAACCAGCCAGTGCAACTCCTACGAATAAACCAAATTTCTTTTTCACCATAATTTGACCTCCTCTTATTAAAATTTTTTACATGTTTCCTATCTAATAATACCATGACTTTCTATTCAAGTGTCAATCATAATTAGATTTCGTAACCGTTTTCATAGGACGCCCTTAATAGCTTTTATGTGTCGGCGCCTTCTACATGCATTTCAGGAGCAGTTTCTTCCGGTGAAATATCTTTAAAGCCTTTTCCTTTTTCCTCGAGATCCCGTTGCCGATGAGCAATTCTAGCGCTGGCACAGGCTGCGATACTTGCTACCAGATCATCCAGGAATGTATGGACCTGGCCGCCTACTCTCGTGTCGAGCTCATGGATGACTCCGACTTTATTGCGGTCGAGATGTCCGAATGTCGTTACCGCAATGCTTCCATAAGTCAGTACCGCTCCAAGTCCTATCATTTCATCCACACCAAAAAGCCCTTCATCGCTATCGATGATTTGCTGAAGCGGGCTAGAAAGTTTTCCCTGCTCCGCCAATTCATCCAATTCCACCCCAACAAGAAGGGCATGCTGCATTTCCCTTTTCCGCAAAACACTTTCAACTGACTCGATACAATGCGATATTTGTAGCCCTTCATTATAAGGTTCCTGCATTTCAAATACGATTTTAGCAACGTCTTCAACTGATACTCCGCGCCTTTCCAACGCTTCATGCGCCGCTTTAGCCACTTCATCAGAATGCACTTGGAATTTCCCATCATTCACTCCTGCCATATCAAAAACCCCTCTCTCTGTATTTGTCTCTTGCCCCCTCATTATACCTTGCAGGCCGAATATGATACAATTTTCATACAAAACCCAGCGAGGAGGCTACACCATGAACAGAGGAAATGTAGAAGACATAACCATCTACAGCGAAGCATTGCAGGAAGACATGCAATTGCTTGTATATCTCCCTTATAATTATTCACCTTTATACAAATACAGTGTAATCATTGCATCAGACGGAAAAGATTATTTCCAATTGGGCAGAGTGCCCCGTGTAGTGGACGAGCTATTAGGAAACCGCGAAATTGAAAACATCATTTTCGTTGGCGTACCTTATAAAAGTGTTGATGACAGAAACAAAAAATACGAACCATCTGGTCCACAGCACGCAGCTTATTTAAGGTTCCTGGCGCATGAGCTTGTTCCTTTCCTGGATGAAAAATACCCTACCTACCAAGTCGGCATGGGACGAACGCTAATCGGTGATTCACTCGCCGCAACGGCCAGCATAATGGCAGCCTTGAAATATCCGAACATTTTCGGACGCGTCATTCTTCAGTCTCCAAAAGTTGGACCGGAGATGATGGATGCCGTTTCCAAATTTAATTCGGCCCACGCCTTTACCGTCTATCATGTGATCGGCACCGGCGAAACTGCAGTTAAACTGACTTCAGGGGAAACGGCCGATTTCCTGCAACCCAACCGGGAATTGCATCAATTGCTTCAGGAAAAATCCTTTCCCTTATTCTATGAAGAGTTTGATGGTGACCATACCTGGAAATATTGGCAGCCGGATTTGAAGAGAGCATTGATTCAAAATTTTGGCGTTTAATCCGAATTCGCAATTTGAACCTTTCTTTTGTTATACTGTAATAAGATAAGATCTATATTTTACGAGGAGGCATATTTATGAAATATGGTGTTGCAGCATTTCCGTCAAAACAATTACAGGACATCGCCAATTCCTATCGCAAACGTTATGATCCTCATTATGAGTTGATTACACCTCATATTACGTTGAAGGATGAGTTTGAAGCGAATGGTGCAGAAATTAAAGATATCGTGGAAGAAATGGCAAAAATCGCTAAACGCCAAAAGCCTTTCAAACTTCACGCAACTCGCGTAAGCTCATTTTCACCTGTCACCAACACGCTTTACTTTAAAGTTGACCCAACAGAAGAGCTTCTTGCATTGCATGAGGATCTGCATTCTGATTTCTTCGGTGGTATGCCGGATTATTCATTTGTTCCCCATATCACGATTGCCCAAAAACTTTCCGATTCCGAGCATTCGGATATATTCGGCCAGTTAAAAATGGCGGGAATCGACCATGAAGAAACGATCGAACGAGTCCACCTTCTTTATAAGCTTGATGATGGATCGTGGACAGTTTACGACACATTCCGTTTGACTGGAGATGAGCAATAATTGCAGAAAGTCAAAATAGCTGAAAACGAACTCGAAAAAGAACAGGCCTTTGATATCCGGAGAAAAGTTTTTGTGGATGAGCAGCATGTGCCTCTTCACATTGAAATGGACGAGTACGACAGTTCAGCTACTCATTTTGTCGGTTATAATCTGGAGCAACCCATTGCTGCCGGCCGCATCCGTGAAATTGAAAGCGGCACCGGAAAAGTCGAACGGGTTTCAGTTTTGCCGGAATTCCGCGGACAGCACGTAGGTGTCCTGATGATGGAAGCGATGGAGTCTTACGCACGCTCTGCAGGAATATCAACCTTAAAATTGAACTCACAGTCATACGCTATCCCATTTTACGAAAAATTGAATTACACTGTGACTTCTCCTGAATTCCTCGATGCAGGTATTCCGCACCGAACAATGGAAAAGAATCTTCACGCATAAAAAATCCAGCCCTTTAAGAGGGCTGGATTTTTTATTTCAATTCGAAATCACAACTTTATTTCACACATCAACTTTTTAAAGAACGTGATAGCCGCTGTCTACGTGGATTGTCTCGCCGGTGATTCCGCGGGACATGTCGCTGAACAGGAAGACGGCTGTGTCGCCGACTTCTTCCGGTGTCGTGTTGCGGTGAAGCGGCGCTTTTTCTTCGATTTCACGAAGAATCGAATTGAAATCGCTGACTCCTTTGGAAGATAGCGTCCGGATCGGTCCGGATGAGATGGAATTGACACGAATCCCGTGCTTGCCAAGATCCGCCGCCAAATAACGCACTGACATTTCGAGTGCAGCTTTTGCAACGCCCATGACGTTATAATTCGGCATGACGCGCTCTCCCCCGATATAAGTCAATGCGACGATGCTTCCGCCTTCTGACATCAACGGTTTGGCGTGTTTCGAAATAATCGTCAGTGAATAAGAACTGATATTTTGGGCCAGCAAATAGCCTTCCCGCGAAGTTTCCGAAAAATCCCCTGCAAGTTCTTCCGTTTTGGCGAAAGCGATGCAATGCGCCAGGCCGTCGATTTTGCCGACCTGTTCCTTGATTGTTGTGAAACATTTTTCCACATCTTCGTCACTGGTTACGTCACAAGGAAGAATTGTTTCATGTTTTCCATCGAGTGTCGCCACCAGATCGCGCACTGATTTCTCAAAACGTTCTCCTGCGTATGTAAAAATAAGGTTAGCCCCCGACTGATCCAGCGCCCGTGCAATTCCCCAGGCAATACTGCGTTTGTTGGCCACTCCCATAATTACGAATGTCTTGCCTTTCATCGATATCGACATTGTCATTCCTCCTGAAAATCATATTAATACCTGGTACTAATATTACATCATAAAAAAGAAAAGTGCAATTTGCACTCCTCTAGAGACTGCTCAGGAAAGTAGTAGCCAGTCCCAAATAGATTAAAATGGAAATGAGATCATTCAATGTTGTGATGAACGGGCCTGAGGCAACAGCAGGATCAATCTTCATGCGGTGAATCAATAATGGAATAAACGATCCGGCAAGAGTCGATACAAAAATGGAAGCCGCAACTGCAGTTCCGACCAGAAGCCCAATGATCAGTTCATCTTTCCAGAAATAAACCAGCCCGATGACTACAACGCCACATACTATGCCTGTTATCAGGCCGGTACCTGCTTCACGGAACAATAATTTCATCTTGCTCTGCTCTTCAATGTCCCCTGTTGCAATACCACGTACGGCAACTGCAAGAGCCTGTGTCCCACTGTTCCCCGCCATTCCGGCAATTAGTGGAATGAAAACGGCAAGCAATGCGACCTGATCCAATGTGGCTTCGAACATTCCCATCAGGTTCGCGGTGAACATGCCGAGGAAAGTCAGCAGAATCAGCCATGGCAGCCTTTTTTTGGCAGCACTGAAAGGCCCTTTATCGAAATTATCCATACCCGACACGGCTGCCAGTTTGGAGTAATCATCCGAAGCTTCTTCATCCAGAACATCGATGATATCATCGACTGTGATGATGCCAAGCAGATGATCCTGAAAATCGACTACCGGTATCGCAAGAAAATCGTAATCCTTGATCATACGTGCCACTTCTTCCTGGTCTTCCCCGACTGACACACTTACCACACGGTCATTCATAATAGATTCTATCAATGTATCTTCATCAGCGATGATCAAATCGCGCAAAGTGACAATTCCTGCAAGCCGTTTTTCTTCATCGATGACAAAGACATAATAGATGGTCTCGGCATCCGGGGCGGCGTTCCTGAGGATATTCATCGCGGAACGGACAGTGGAGTTTTTCGGAACCGCTACGAATTCTGTCGTCATGATTGAACCCGCTGTATATTCTTCGTAATGAAGAAGGTCTTTGATTTCCCTTGCCGACTCTTTCGGCATGATGGTCAGGTAACTTGCGACTTGATCCTTCGTTAGATTGTTCAAAACATCAACCGCATCATCCCGGTACATAAAGGACAGGAGATCCGCAGCATACATGGCATTCATTTCTTTAAAAAGATCTTCGTATTCATCATCATCCAAATCGATCGCTTCGAAAATATCCGCCATTTCTTTGGGAGAGAGGTATTCATAGAGCTGCCGGCGGATGTCTGCTTCAGCTTTCCCATAAAATTCCGCCTGGTCATAAGGATGATGGGACAGGAAATCTTCCCTGAACTCCTCCACTTCACCTTTTTCCAGCAGCTGCATCAGCATTTCTTCATTCAATTCTTCATCCCTTGCTGTTTTTTCTTCCAGCATTTCGGCTCCCTCCTTTCGAATTTACGGTACTCCGCTCTAGTAGTCTATGCGCTACACTTATATTATGTACAGTGACAATTTAACTAATGAGGTGTTGTCTATGAAATTCGACATAATTGGTGACATCCATGGCTGCTTCCATGAGCTGATGAAATTGTTCGGAAAACTGGATACCCTTATGAAAACTACAGCCATATCCATCCCGAAGGCAGTCGCCGGAATTTGTCGGTGACGCCAGGATTAGAGCGACCTTTTTTATTGCCCCGAAAATCATTGCGATAAACTCTATCGATTTACGTGATCAACACAGCCATATCCTTGCGGTTTGGCGATTCAAAGCTGAGCTCTCTGCCTGTAACCGGATGAAACAGCTCGAGCCTGCGGCAATGAAGTGCCTGGCGGCTGATCATTTCACGTGCCCCCCCGTAAAGATCGTCTCCTACGAGCGGATTTCCGATATGCGCAAGATGCACCCGGATTTGGTGTGTGCGCCCGGTATTCAGCTTTAACTCGACATGGCTGAAATCGGAATATGCCTTTAACAGCTGAACATCGGTTTCCGCAAACTGGCCATCGCCACGGACTTCTCTTTCAATGATACTGAAATTTTTTCTGCCGATCGGTGCTGTGATCGTAAATTTCCCTTCCTGTATTTGGCCGTGCACGAGTGCTTCATAGCGCCTCAACATCTTCTTTTCCTGCTGCTGCACGGATAGCATGTGATGGATATGCCGATTCTTGGCAATGCAGACAAGTCCGCTTGTATCCCGGTCCAGCCGCGTCACAATGTGCAATGTGGCCGGTATCTGGTGTTTTTCAAAATGCCCGGCCACTAAATTCGCCAGGCTGCCAAAAGGATGTTCTCGCGACGGGATGGTATTTTGCAATGGCGGTTTGTCGACAATCAGCAGGGCTTCATCCTCATGGACAATGTCCAATTCCCCGTTTTCCGGCTGGAGACCTTTTCCAAGCTCCTCGAACGGAAAAACAACGGTCACTGCATCCCCGACTTCAAGAGGATGCCTGACCGTCACTTCATTGCCGTTCACCAGTATTTGCCCGCCGCCATATTTTACAGAAGCGAGAGTTCTCTTCGAGATTCCCCAACCATGCAAGGCTTCACGCAATAGCCCCTTGGCGCCGGCAGTATAATTCAGTTCGAAGGGTTTCATCTGTTTTCCTCACTGGCGATAAAGGAATCGCGAACCCTTGTCCAGAAAGGAAATGGACGGAAACGGGCGAATCTGACTTTTTCTTCGGCTACCCGGTATTCGATCGATCGCACATCTTTATGAAGCAATTGAAGATGGTCGACTGTCACCATAAAATCCGGTGCTTTTACCGGACGGAGTGCACAGATATGATGGGCAGGCAGAACCAGCGGCGAACCGACAGTCCGGAAAACCCTATTATTGATCGAAGCCATTTCGGTTAACTGCATCGCTTCGAGTGAAGGGTGAATGATTGCGCCGCCAAGGGCTTTGTTATAGGCTGTGCTCCCTGAAGGCGTCGACATGCATAGACCATCACCGCGGAAACGTTCGAAATGGCTTTCATTCAGAAACACATCCATGACAAGCGTAACATCCGGTGATTTTACGGTCGATTCATTCATGGCCAGATAAACTGCCGGCTCTTCTACATTGCGATAATGGATGCTTGCCTCGAGCAATGGATACTCAATAACTTCGTATTCCTTTTTGGCAATCGACAGCACAAGCTTTTCAATTTCAATCGGCTTCCAATCCGCGTAAAATCCAAGATGGCCGGTATGTATTCCGACAAAAGCCACTGATGATAATCGGCCGCTGTATTTATGGAAAGCGTGAAGCATCGTGCCATCTCCACCGATTGACAGCACGATATCCGGCTGTTCCTCGTTCCATTCCATGCCAAAGTCTTCCAAGTATGCACGTGCCTTGTCCATCAAGTCGTTAGACAGATCATCACTTCTGGATATTATGAAATACTTCATCTCTGCGTTCTCCCTCCATCTTCATTTCGTGGAAAATGAGTGCCCGGTGATTCCTTGAATTCCGTAAAATAAGCCTGGGCCTCCTGAATTTCATCGCGAATCTGCGACATTTCTTCGTCCAGCTGGAATGCCGCCTCCGCTGCCCGCTGCAGCCGGAGTTTGATTTCATCCGGAAACACACCTTTGTATTTATAATTCAACGAATGCTCAATGGACGCCCAGAAATTCATTGCCAAGGTCCGGATTTGAATTTCGGCCAATATGAGCTGTTCGCCGCTGATGGTCTGGACGGGATATTCGACAATTACATGATAAGACCGGTAGCCGCTTTGCTTCTCCCGTGAAATATAATCTTTTTCCTCCACAATGCGCAGATCTTTTCTGTTCCGAAGCAGCGATACAACCGTTTCAATATCGCCGACGAATTGGCACATCATCCGGATGCCGGCAATATCCTGCAACTCCATCGCGAGTTCTTCAGACGGCTCGAATGGAATTCCTTTTTCGAGAGACTTATCATAAATACTCGCAATAGGTTTGACCCGTCCAGTAACAAACTCGATCGGTGAGTTGATATTATCGGTTTCGTATTGTCTTCGCATTCCTTTGAATTTGATTTTCAGTTCATCGACAGCCTGTTTATAAGGCGCTAAAAATCGATCCCATTGTCCCATAACCGGTTCCCCGCTTCCGTCTCGATGCATCTTTCGAAGCTTACAATTTTTTTGCGATTTCATTTTTTATATTGGTTGGATAAAAATAATTAGGTGCGATATTTCGCAAAGCTAGCTCAGGCTAATATCCTGTGCAGGAGCAATTGTCTTTACCCTGCCGAAACAATGTGTAAAAGTTAATGCGCTACTTTCCAATACATATCTAGTCATATTTTAACACAGCACTGCGATTCGTTGCAGTTTGACTCCAATTATCACATAATATAATGGAGTGAGGTGCTTAGGATGACGAAAGAACTTGAAATTGAATTTAAAAATTTATTGACTGAAGAAGAGTATGAGAAATTGTTGGCCCGTTTCGGCTACACGCCAGAAGACGCTCAGACCCAAATCAATCATTATTTTGATACAGCAGATTTCCAGCTGCGGGACCAGCGCTCCGCACTCCGCATCCGCCAAAAAGAAAATAACTACGAATGCACACTGAAAACACCGGCTGAAAATGGCTATTATGAAATCACCGATGCACTGCAGGCGCAACAAGCGGAGGACATCTTTGAAAAACGCAGCTTCCCGGCTCCTGAAGTCGCACAAGCCTTGCAGGAATTGGGGGTGGAAGCCCCTCTCCTTGAGCTTCTCGGAAGCCTGACTACCCACAGGATTGAATTTCCTTACCAATCGGGCCTGCTGGTTCTTGACCATTCAGAGTATCTTGGCACCGAAGACTTCGAAATCGAGTATGAAGTAGCTGATTTTGAAGAGGGAAAACGCCGGTTTCAAGCATTTTTAGAAGATTCCGCCATCCCTTTCCGTAAAACCGATAAAAAAATTGCACGTTTCATGAAAACGGTAAAAAAACACTCAGAACCAAAAAATATTATCGAATAAAACCTTTCATCAGACATAATTTCCCATATGAGCATTCGATATATTTGAGATATTCCTTTACCGTTGTTAGAATGGACTTACAGCTACAGCAAAGGAGACATATTGATGACTGGAAAACCTATTATTCCGTATGAAGAAATTGGTGCGGAACGCCTCTCCCTATTAGTGGACGCATTTTATGCCCGCGTCGCTATGCATCCAAAGCTTAAGCCTATTTTTCCTGACGACTTAACAGAGACCGCCAGAAAACAGAAGCAATTTATGACTCAATACCTAGGTGGACCCAATATATATTCTGAAGAACACGGACATCCCAGGCTTAAAGCCAGACATAACCCCTTTCCAATTACACCCGAACGCGCTCAGGCCTGGCTTGAATGCATGAGTGAAGCGATGGATGAAATCGGAATGACCGGGAAATTCCGTGAAACCTTCTATAACCGGCTGGTAATGACTGCTCACCATATGGTCAATGCGCCGGACAGTGAGGAGGAGATACTGTGAGCAACCTGGACTTGGCAAAACAGATCTATGACAGCCCGAACCCGGTAAAGCCTATGGAACTTTATGTTTTCCTGGATCCTCTCAACACGGAATGCTGGGAACTCCAATCCGTTATGAGGAAACTCCAGATCGAATACGGCCATTATTTTTCCATGCGTGTAGTGCTCAGCGCAAAATTATTCAATCTTAACAGCCAGCAAAAGACATCCACAATTGCCACCGACAGCCTGGCCCATCCGGTTTTGGCTTCTGTTGCGGTCAAAGCGGCTGAATTGCAGGGCAAGCGTGCTGGCAATCAATTTCTCCATAAATTGCAGGAACAGCTTTTCCTGCAGACAAAAGATGTTTCTTCCTACAAGGTTTTACTGGCAATCGCAGAAGAAGCCGATTTGGATCAGGAGGAATTCAAAAAAGATTTCCATTCCGTCCATACGGCAAAAGCGTTCCAGTGCGACCTGCAGATTACAAGAGAAATGGAAATCACGGAAGTGCCCAGTATCGTCTTTTTCAATGAATGCATCGAAGACGAGGGTGTTAAAATTTCTGGACTGCATTCATATGATACTTATTTGACTATCCTTCAGGAAATGCTTGGCAGCGATACATTAAACAGACAGGCGCCACCAACGCTTGAAGAACTTTTTACAAAATATTCAACAATCGCAACAAGGGAAATCGCGTCCATTTACAATATCTCGCAGGATACTGCAGAATGCGAAATGAAAAAACAGATGCTGCAGCAGAAAGTCGAGCGCATCCGCCTGCCCGATGAAACATTGTGGAAAGTAAAATAAGCACGGCGCCAAATGGCGCCGTGCTTATTTTTTTGCAAAAGAAAAACGCCTGCCACGTCCGGCAGGCGTTTTCCATTACACAAAGGGGATGGGAGAAATGTTCACGCTCAAACAAAGGGGTGTATGTTTGTATGTGATTTATTTCACAGGTTAACTTTATCACGGAATAATTGTTTATGCAATATTTCACAAGCAAATTCACAAATTCGTCACATCAGACAGTAGCATGGAATTATTTTTAATATATTAGAATAACTAAAAAAAGACAGGCTCCTATTATCAGGGCCTGTCTACGCAGTTTTTACTTTTCCAGCAATAGCTTTTCAAGTTCAGTCAATTTCTGTTCGAACACTTTGCACGCTTCTTCCACGGGAGATGACGAAGTCATATCAACGCCAGCTTTTTTCAGAACTTCGATCGGATAATCAGAACTTCCCGCTTTCAGGAATTCATTGATGAAACGATCGACTGCCGGCTGCCCTTCTTCCAGAATGCCTTTGCTCAATGCCGTCGCGGCACTGAAACCGGTAGCGTATTGGAACACATAATAATTGTAGTAGAAATGAGGGATTCTGGCCCATTCCATGCCGATTTCTTCATCCACTGCCACATCTTCACCAAAATATTTTTTATTCAGCTCATAATAGACTTCGGTCAGGCGTTCAGCAGTCAATGCCTCACCTTCCTGGTCCATTTTGTGGATTTTGTGTTCGAATTCCGCAAACATGGTCTGGCGGAATACCGTACCACGGAAACCGTCAAGCCAATGATTCAACAGGTAGACGCGCTCCTGATCATCTTCCGCAGATTTCACCATATATTCGTTCAACAGGGCTTCGTTAGTTGTTGATGCGACTTCTGCTACAAATATCGAATAATCCCCATAGACATAAGGCTGTGACGCGCGTGTGTAATGGCTGTGGACACTGTGGCCGAATTCATGCGCCAACGTGAAAAGGTTATCGACATTATCCTGCCAGTTCATCAGGATATACGGATTCGTTCCATAGGCGCCCGAAGAATATGCACCGCTCCGTTTTCCTTTGTTCTCCTGAACGTCGACCCAGCGGCTCTGAATGCCCTGTTCCACAATTCCGGTGTATTCCTCACCAAGCGCCGACAAGCCTTTCAGCATGATGCCCGTCGCTTTTTCATAAGGGATTTCCATCTTCACTTCTTTGACAAGCGGTGTGTGCATATCCCACATATGGACTTTATCAATGCCGAGCACCTCTTTGCGGAGCGCGGCATAGCGATGCAATAAATGCAGGTTATTATTTACTGTTTCGACAAGATTATCATAGACGCTTTCCGGAATGTGATCATCCGATAAAGCGGCATGTCTTGCTGAATCATATTTGCGGACACGTGCATTGACGTTATCCCGCTTTACCGTTCCGGCTAATGTCGAGGCAAAGGTATTGAGAAATTTGCCATATGTCGCATATACCGCCTTAAAAGCATCTTCCCGCACACGGCGGTCCTTGCTTTCCAGGAAGCGAATATAATTGCCATGTGTAATCTGAATCGTTTCACCGTCTTCGTCTTTGATCTCAGGGAATTCCAGATCCGCATTATTCAGCATGCCGAAAGTTTCGGACGATGCACTTACCACTTCCGATAATTGGGCAAGCAGGGATTCCTGCTCTGCCGGCAAGACATGCGGCCGCATGGCATTCAATTCATCCAAGGCATGTTTGTAAAGCGTTAATCCTTCGTTGCCCTCAACATAACCATTCAAAACTTCTTCATCCAGCTCTAAAATTTCTGGAACCAAAAATGATAAGCCCGCAGAAATTTTGGCATGTAAAGCTTTGATCCGGCTGTCCATTGCCTGGTATTTCGAATTGGTGGTGTCCTGATCGTAGCGCATATGGGCATATGTATACAATCTTCTCAAGCGCTCCGACAAGTCATCTTTATAAGCCAAAACTTCCAAAAGGGATTCTGGCCCCTCTTTCAATTTCCCTTCAAATGAACCGGCTTTTTCTGCCATTGCGGAAACGTCCTTGAATTCACTTTCCCACGCTTCGTCCGTCGGGAATATATCTTCCAGCTTCCAGGTCAATTCAACAGGAACCTCATCACGCTTCAATAATTTGTTTGCCATTTCCAATTCCTCCTTTGTCCTACTCTTTCGGGAGTCGAACTTGTTATTATTTTCTCAATTTTCGTACGCTTTTGCAATAGATATCATACAATAACTCACTTTGCTTATCGCAGACTGTATTTTCGGCTTCAATTTCAGCGAGGAAACCTATATAATCTTTCAAAACCATTTCAAGCTGCAGGACACTGGCTCCTTTGTTCAACGTGATCCTGTCTGAAGAAAGCAATTCCGAGATACTCACCCCCTGTCTGAAAGCACGGTTCGCTTTTAATTGCCAAATGACAGCATGCTCAGCTATACATTCAGAACCAATGATCGGCACTCCGATGGTTGCGGGAACGTTCCGCACATCCAGACCCAGCTTATAGCACAACAGCCAGAAGGGGTTTTGGTACCTGTTTTTCGCAAACAATTGGGAGCGGATAAAACTTGATTTAGCTTGTGCAAAAATTATACAAACCCTTTCAAAATCCTGGCGATTCATGTTCTTTGGAGCTGCAAACGGGAAGGTCTGTTTCGCTGTGGGCAATCCCCTGACCTTGCCGACCCAGCGATTGCCGCTGATATGGAATAAATTCGAATAATAATTGAATTGCCCGGCTTCGGGATTCAGCAGCAGCAAATGTTTTGAACGGTCTTCCTGAATCAGCATTTCCTTTTGATATTCCATCAAACGGATGATTTGTATGCTGTCAGCCGGCTTTTCCTTAATACCGAAAATCCACGTTGGTTTCAATCCCATTCCAGTGTAAGCAGCCGATCTTCTCAATACATCATTTGCTGAAATGGGGCTGCATTGAAATTCAATGACTGTTTGCCCATCCACCAGTAAGTCAGCACGCTGACGTATTGCCGGCAAATATTTTTCGAGTTCAACAGGGAACTGTTTGTTTGTGAAGAATTGATGCAGCAGAAGCTTTCCCTGCAAATGCAAAGATGATTCCGGCTCACTGAAGGACTCACAATCAGAATGGGATTTATGGGCAAAATGGGGAATTTTGATGTCGCCGACTTTTAAAAACAGGGTATTTCCGCAGTCCGGACAGGTAAATTTATGGATGCTTCGCATGGTGAGAAGATCCTGCCTGCTGTAAATCCCAGTCAAATAAATAAGTTTCTCATTTTCAGTCTTCGCGATTAATATGTCCATCACTCTCCTTTTTTCCATTATATAACATGACAGCACTTCGATAATATGAAAATTTTCCGACTTTTCACTTTGTTTCTTCTTACAAAGTTCTTCGGGGAATAGAAAAGAGCCTGAGCGGGTGAAAGCTATGCTTTCACCCGCTCAGGCTCATACTTTTAAAATGATTATTATCCGAAATAATGAAGCACATTGGATAATGCATCTTCTTTGAATATCTCCTTGCCGTATTCTTCAAGACGATGGATTGTAACAGGAGACATTTGAAGATATTCTGTGAATACACTCACATGGTCTTTGATATCGTCATCTGAATGCAGGATTTCGTCAAAACTGACATGAAGGAAATACTTTCCTTCAAAATGGTATAGGGACGTTTCCAGTGGAATATATTGCAAACGTCGGGACAACGGCAGTAATTCCTCGATTTCTGAGAAGACAAAACTATATTCTAGATTTTTCGTATCCGGTTCGTTAAATACAGGTTCGAATTCATCAAATTCGGTAGCAGCAGATGCCGCATCGTCATTTGAAAACATTCTTCTGCGTTCTTCTATATCATCCGGCATATCAAGCTTTTGGCCGTCTTTTGTCAGTTGTGCACGAGTAACTGTAACTTCCAGTCCTTTGTCCATAGCCTGGACCTGGATCCATAAGGGACCTTCCATCACAAAGTCAGCTTCTTCGTTGACCTCATCCATCATTTCCCAGAATAACTCTTCACTCTTATCTCTGTTAAACCATATTTCGTCACGGCTAAACCCACGTTCTTCAACGTCGAGATAGGAAATGTAAAATTTGACTGTGTTATCATTAATGCGTTCGATTTCCATTTTACACCTCTCCTTTCGAATTGGACCAAGAGGATCTTCCTCACAAGCCGTGCGGTATTGCTGCTTATATTATATCGCGTTTTGAACATTATGAGAAAGTTAATGCCTGTACGCCGCTACAAGATAATTAGTTAAGATTCTATTGCAACTCCTAAAGAAATGCAAGACATTCAGCTGAATTAAATACAGAAAAGCTGCCCAAAGATCCATTTATGAATTGACATAATGGCCGGGCAGCTTTTAGCTTATTTTCAGTTCACCATTCGCTGAGCTTCGAGCAATTGATATGCTCTCACTTTACGCGGGAGGAACCGGCGAATCTCATCTTCGTTATAACCGACTTGAAGTCTTTTTTCATCCATGATGATTGGCCGGCGCAGTAGTCCAGGATGCTCCTGGATTAACTCGTACAATCGCTGAAGCGGAAGACTTTCAACATCAACGTTCAACTTTTGGAAGATTTTTGATCGGGTTGAGATGATTTCATCTGTTCCATCTTCTGTCATGCGCAAAATTTCTTTGATTTCACTGATGGTAAGAGGTTCTGAAAATATATTGCGTTCTGTATATGGAATATCATGCTCTTCCAACCATGCTTTTGCTTTTCGGCAAGATGTACAGCTTGGGGAAGTAAATAGCGTAACCATCATAATTGAACACTTCCTTTCGGATTCGGGGAATTCCATTTCTATCTTACTAAATTAGAATGAATATAATTTAGAAGCTGTACATTCATTATACAATAATTACATTGAATTGAATATAGAAATCGCATATTAATATAGAGAATGCAGAATAATTGTCACAAAATCGCTATAATTAGACGCTTTCTCAAGTTGCATATTATAAATTTACCCGATTTTTTTAGCAGTTAAACCCAATGTGAATTTTTTTTATTCTCAATTAGAATATTCTTTTTGAAAATAATCCTTACACCATATAGTACGATTCAGAAAGCGAAAAGTTTCATATAAAAGAACCTGATTAAGAAAAATCAGGCTCTTTTATCAGTTATTAATTTGAAGGTGTATAATCCACACCCGGGGTATACGTGTTGCCGGCATTCCATAACAAATACTCGTCAATCCCATTATCGTTCAATGCTTTGATCTGCGCTTCCACTTCCGCTTTGCCATATCTCAAGTAATTGCCAGCTCCGAGATATGACGCTGTAAAGTCCTGCAGCCAAGGCCGTGACACTGGCGGATTCTCCAATTCAGCCAATTTCGCATTTTCAACTTTAGCGTATTCAGCAACCAGGCGATAGGGTTCCAGGTCCGGTTTCGCAATTCCAAAATACGATGTCCAATGGCTTGGATAGATCATGGAAGAAATGACATCAACGTTTTCCGAAATTTTCGTGAAGTTTTGCCCGATCCCCGGAGCTTCCGGCAAAGTTGCAGAATAACCGAAGATATCAACAGACACTTCAACATCATATGGTTTCAGCTGTTCACGTGCATATGCTACGAAATCAGTAACGGCAGCCACACGGCTCTGTGTGCCGTCAAATTCTTCCTCCGAGTATTCCCCTCTGGAAAAGTTCAAGGTATCGGCACGGGTTTCAAACCCTTCCGGGAATCGTACATAATCGAATTGTATTTCTTTAAAGCCCATCTTTGCAGCTTCGACTGCAATCTCGACGTTGTAATCCCAGACTTCCTTCATATACGGGTTGACGAAGGCTTCCCCTCGGCGGTTTTTCCATACGGCATCGCCATCCATGAACGACCATTCCGGCTTCCGTTCAGCAAGGGCAGAATCTTTAAAGACCACGACCCGGGCTATCGGATAAATTTCTTCTTCTTCGAGACGTTCCAGCATCGCACGAGGATCTTTGATATAAGGCTGACCGATTTCGTATTCAGCCAATATTGAACCTTCTTCCGGCACGTACGTCAGGTAACCGAAATCTTCTTTCACATCAATTACCATAGCATTCAAATCAGTCGTGCCAAGCAGATCGATCAGGCGTTCAAAGCGCTCGCCGCCAGCTGAATGCCCTGTCACGAAAATACCGCGTACCGCATCTGGATATTCGAACGTAAGGCCGGAATCATATCTGAATAATGTTGAGCTTGCCAGGACCTCTGAACTTATCTCAACTGCATTATATGTACGTGTAGTAAAATCCTCTGCTTTGTCCTCTGCTGCCATAGCCGGAGCTGCCGCCATTCCACTGAACAATAAAGCAGTTGCCGCTGCTAATTTTAGTTTTTTCATTCTCATCCATACATCCTCTCAGTTGTCTTTCTTATTCCATTTTAGCATCATTATGACAAATTGAAACAAAAAATTAGCAATACCACAGTGTGGCATTGCTAATTTTTTTAAACTTTTAAAGAGCCTGCTTTCAACGCTTCAAATTCACGTTCAGAACAATCCACGAAATGTCCGGGAGTAATTTCTCTCATGCGGACATCTTCCCCTTCAGCATAATTATGCGAAGTCGGATCGTAGGATTTACGGACGCGGTTGCGCTCGTAGTTCGGGTCCGGAAGTGGAATTGCGGAAAGTAATGATTGTGTATACGGGTGCATCGGATTGTTATAAAGTTCATCGGCAGGTGCAAGCTCCACCATTTTCCCGAAATACATTACCGCGATACGGTCTGAAATATATTTCACCATCGAAAGGTCATGGGCGATGAATAAATAAGTCAGCCCTTTTTCTTTCTGCAGTTCTTTAAGCAAGTTCACTACCTGTGCCTGGATGGAAACATCCAATGCAGAAATTGGCTCATCGGCGATGATAAAGTCAGGATCTACAGCCAGTGCACGGGCAATACCCAAACGCTGGCGCTGACCGCCTGAGAATTCGTGCGGATAGCGGTTTGCGTGTTCCTTATTCAAGCCTACTGTTTCCAGGAGTTCAAAAACCATTCTCTCGCGGTCTTTGGCATTTTTCGCAAGGCCATGGATATCGATGCCTTCAGCAATGATATCCATGACTTTCATGCGCTGGTTCAATGATGCATACGGATCCTGGAATATCATCTGCATTTTGCGGTTGAATTTTTTCAGTTCACTTTTCGATTTTTTGCCATGGACACTTTCACCCTCATATAATACTTCGCCGTCAGTGGCGTCATACAAACGGATGATTGATCGGCCGGTAGTGGACTTGCCACATCCCGACTCTCCTACAAGGCCCAAGGTTTCTCCTTTGTAAATATCAAAAGAGATGCCGTCGACAGCTTTCACTTCGTTCGCTTTGCCGACATTGAAATGCTGTTTCAAATTTTTGATTTCAAGTAATTTCTCAACCATCAATTTGCGCTCCCTTCATAATAACGGCTTCCCGGGAACTTTTTCATTCTTTCAATGACACTTATTGGAGGCTCAACTTGCGGCGCGTCCGGATGAAGCAACCACGTGGCTGCTTTATGGGTGGCACTGATTTCAAAGAACGGCGGATCCATTTCCATATCAATCTTCATTGCGTATTCACTGCGCAGAGCGAATGCATCCCCTTTAGGAGGGTCAAGAAGGTCTGGCGGTGTTCCTGGAATAGCATACAATTTCACATCTTCCGAATCAAGTGAAGGCATCGAACTTAACAAGCCCCACGTATATGGATGCTGCGGGTTATAGAAAATTTCATCGACAGTTCCGATTTCAACGATCTTTCCACCATACATAACTGCAACGCGGTCTGCGACATTGGCAACAACGCCAAGGTCATGCGTGATGAAAATGATTGATGTATCGATTTTCTTTTGAAGGTCTTTCATCAATTCCAAAATTTGCGCCTGGATTGTAACATCCAATGCTGTAGTTGGCTCATCCGCAATCAGAATCTGCGGGTTGCATGCAAGAGAAATGGCGATAACAATACGCTGTCGTTGACCACCAGAAAATTGGTGAGGATATTGCTTCATTCGAAGTTCCGGTTTCGGCATTCCCACCATACGCAATAAATCGATAGCCACTTTGCGGGCTTCAGTCTTACTGATCTTTTGGTGCTTCAGTAAAGGTTCTGTAATCTGGCGGCCAATCGGCATCGTCGGATTCAGGGAGGTCATCGGATCCTGGAAAATCATCGAGATTTCTTTACCGCGGATCTTCTGCATTTCTTTATCAGACAGTTTGGTCAGGTCTCTTCCGCCAAACAGGATTTCTCCGCTTTTAAATTCAGCGGAACTCTCCGGCAATAAACGCATAATGGATTTAGACGTTACAGATTTACCTGAGCCCGACTCTCCAACTATCGCCAATGTTTCGCCTTTATATAAATCGAAATTAACACCTCGTATTGCTTTTACTTCCCCGCCAAAAGTATTAAAGGAAAGTTCGAGGTCTTTTACTTGTAGAATTTTCTCCATCTTCGGCTTTCCTCCTTAATCTTTCATCTTAGGATCGAGGGCATCACGCAGTCCATCACCGATCAAGTTGAATGAAATCATGATCAGACTCAATACGAATGCTGGAATTGCTAAGATATGCGGCTGATATTGGATCAGTTTGTATCCATCATTAATGAGCGTACCAAGTGAAGCATCTGGTGCCTGAAGCCCCAGTCCGATGAAACTTAGGAAAGCTTCAAAGAAAATAGCTCCCGGAATAGTGAACATCGTATTGATGATGATTACACCCAGAACGTTTGGCATTAAATGTTTCCAGATAATTCGGCTGTCAGATGCACCGAGTGTGCGGGCAGCAAGGACGAACTCCTGAGTCTTATATTTTAGCACCTGTCCACGGACAACCCGCGACATACCGGTCCAACCGGTTATGGTCAGTGCGATGATTATGGCCAGGATCCCCGGGTCCATGATCATGATGAAAAGAATAACAACAACCAGGTTCGGAATACCTGTCAGAATTTCAACGATACGCTGCATGATATCATCAACACGACCGCCGAAGTATCCTGAAATACCTCCGTATATGACACCGATAACCATATCTATCGCAGCTGCTGCAAATGCGATAAACAACGATACCTGTGTACCTTTCCAAACACGTGAGAACATATCGCGGCCCAAACCGTCAGTACCGAACCAGTAATTCTGTTCGACATTTTTCATTTCATATAAATCGACTTGTTTGCCGCCAAGTGTTCCGACGCCATCAAAAATGCCAAGTTTTTCAATGACTGGGATCTTTGGTGGCAGGTTTGCGTGTGTAATCGTCTGAGCATTCGGTGAATAAGGGCTGATAACCGGCCCCAGCAATGCCATGAATACAATCATTCCGAAAAGGATAATGCTGAAAATAGCTCCTTTATTCTTTTTCAGTCTGCGCCAGGCATCCTGCCAAAAGCTGACGCTTGGCTTCGAGATGCGTTCTGCCTGTTTCGTGTCTCTTGGTATTCTGTCAAAAGACCCTTTAGGCAAGTTGTCATAGTTTTGAGTCATTAACTCTTACCTCCTGAAAGACGGATACGAGGATCAATTATGCCGTACATAATATCCACAATTAAAATTACTAAAATCAAAAATACTGAGAAGAAAATAGTTGTTCCCATGATAATGGCGAAATCTTGTACCATAATAGATTTAACAAATTGCTCACCGATTCCAGGAATCGCAAAGATTTGTTCTACAACTAACGAACCTGTCAAGATACCTACAGCCATCGGCCCAAGTACTGTAATTAAAGGAATAAGCGCGTTTCGGAAAGCATGTTTAAATGCAATTTCAGAACCGTTAGCCCCTTTGGCTTTGGCGAGAGTAATATAATCTGAACCTAAAACCTCGATCATTTCTGTACGGATGAAACGCGCTGCTGTTGCAAGCGGGAACATCGCCAAAGCAATCGACGGCAGAACGCTGGACATAAAGCCATCTTTCCATAATGCGACTGGGAACCAGCCAAGTTTCAAACCAAGGTAGTATTGAAGCAAGGAAGCGAATACAAAAGAAGGGATTGAAATACCGATGATCGCGATAATCGTACTGGAATAATCAACCCATGTATTTTGCCTCAATGCTGCTATCATTCCCAGCAATATGCCAAGCACAGTTCCCATTAACATACCCTGGAAACCAATTTGAGCTGATGGGCCCATGCGGCTCAGGATAACATCTGTTACCTCTGCGCCTTTAAACTGATTGATTGATATTCCTAAATCACCTTGTACAAGGCCGAACATGTATTCAAAATATTGAACTGGAAGGGGTCTGTCTAGACCATACCTTGCTTCTACGACTGCCCTTTGTTCTGGAGATAATTTATCTGCGGAAGCGATAGGGGAACCCGGTAGTATTTTCATTAAGAAAAACGTAAATGTGGCAATCAGCGCCAATGTAAGAACCATATATATTATCCGTTTGCCAATGTATCTTGCCATGTTGCACCTCCGAAATATAATACTTCTATTATATAAGCTCTGTTTCATACAGAAAACTAAAACTTATTGTTTTCAAATTAAGCAGAAAAGGGTTAATTTTCGGTGAACTTTCCTACATTAGAAAAGAGAGTATATCAAGCTAAAGTAGCGATATACTCTCTATCTATTTGGTTTTAGAGCCGTGGCTTCAGATTAAATTATTCTTTGCCTGAAATGTAAGCCCATTTGAAACTGAAATCTCCACCGAATGGGTGACGGATAATATCATATACATATGGTTTTTGAAGAGTCATTGAAGCACGCTGATAAATCGGCGCGATAGCAGCATCATCTTCAATCAGGATTCTTTCAGCTTCAGCCATAGCTTCCCAACGACCGGCTGCATCTTGAGCCAATTCGCCTTTAGCCTGTTCTACCAAGTTGTCAAATTCTTCATTAGAATAAGACATCAAGTTGTGTGAAGCTCCTGTTACGAACAAATCAATGAAAGTCATAGGATCCTGGTAATCAGGTCCCCAACCAGAGTTTTGCATGTCATAGTCCTGTGCTTCGTCAAGTTCAAGACGAACACCGAATGGAACAGCTTTCAAGTTTACAGTCAAACCTTCAAGGTTAGTTTCCATTTGTTCTTTCAAATAAGCGTCCATTTTACCAGCCAATTCGCTGTCTCCGCCAAGAAGTTCTAGAGTCACTTCAGTTTCTCCGATTTCTTCCAAACCAGTTTCCCAGAATGTTTTAGCTTGTTCAGCGTCAAAGCCAGTCAAGTCGCCATTTACTTCACGGAAGTCTTCTGCGTCTTCAGTGAATGTGAACTCAGTTGGTACAAGGTAGTTTGCAGGTAGTGAACCGTTTGCCAATACTACGTCAACTAGATCTTGCTTGTTGAAAGCCATAGAAATCGCTTTACGGATGTTCAAGTTAGCAAGTGGTGTTTCTTCACCATCACGTTCTTGGTTGAATTTCAAGTAGAACAAAACTGGTTGAAGTTCTTTTACAACTTCAGGATCGTCAGCATATTGCATTGCGAACTCACCAGATAGTCCAGCGCGGTCTTTCTCGCCAGATTGGTAAAGGTTTAGAGCTGTAGATGTTTCTTTAACAACGTCAACGTTGATAGTTTCAAGTTGAACTGTGTCAGCATCCCAGTACTCAGGGTTTTTCTCCATTGTCCAAGTCAAGCCAGTACCATCCCAGTTTGTAAGCATGAATGGACCGTTGTAAAGCAAGTTTTCAGAGTTGGAAGCGTAAGCGTCACCAGCTTCAGTAACGAATGCTTCGTTCTGTGGATAGAAAGTTCCGAAAGCCATCAAAGACATGAAGTATGGCGTTGGACGCTCAAGTGTAACCACTAGAGTTTTTTCGTCAGTAGCTTCAATTCCAAGTTCTGATGGGTCAGCGCCTTCTGATACTTCAGTAGCGCCTTTGATTGTGCCAGCCATCATGTATGGACCATAAGGTGATCCAACTTCAGGGTCAAGCGCACGTTGCCATGAAAATACGAAATCTTGTGCTGTAACCGGTGTACCATCTGACCAGTTAGCGTCACGCAATTTGAACGTGTATGTCAAGCCATCTTCCGAAACTTCAGGCTCGCCTTCTGCTAGTGCAGGTTCAGCAAGGTTTTC
This sequence comes from Planococcus sp. (in: firmicutes), assembly GCA_035461005.1. Classification (GTDB taxonomy): domain Bacteria; phylum Bacillota; class Bacilli; order Bacillales_A; family Planococcaceae; genus Planococcus. The sequence continues at coordinate 45,104 of DATHVZ010000082.1, forward strand.
CTGGTTTAAACGGAATAAACCTTCATTAACGTTGTTCAGGATGTTGAATGCTACAGCATCTTCAGCAACTGCTGAGTCCATAGATGGAATTTCTGCGCCTTCAACTAGGTTTAAAACTTGTTCTGCGTCAGGCTCGCCTGATGCAGCTTCTTCAGATCCTTCTTCTCCTTCAGCAGGAGTTTCTGTCTCTGTTTCTTCTGGTGTTTCAGTTTCGTCCGTAGTATCGTCTCCGCCGCCACATGCAGCCAGGAAAATACTAAGAACAAGAACTAGGCCAAGTAGCCAAAATAGCTTGCTGTTCTTCACTTAGGTGACCCCCTTAAATTTTCTGAAAAATTGGTACACTGTTAATTATACATATTCTTTTAACCTTGTACAGAGTTTTTTTCATGTAATAAACGGTATTATAGTAATAGTGTGACATTTATTACAGAATAAATCGCGTGACTATTGCGTTTGTAAGCGTTTTCTTAGGATAATATTTCTTATTTTTTTTTGATTTTTTTTTGATTTCCTTTTACAATCAGTTAGAGGAGAGTGCAAATTTGAAAAAAATAATCATGTGGATTTTACTGGTTCAGGCCATGATCTTCCTGACCATCTTTATACGTCCGGAAGAACTTTCACTTTTGGTCTACATTAATACATCATTTGTTTACGGAGGAATACTGCTTTTCTTTGGAACATGGATTTTCGTAGTCCAGACGGGCGCGTTCGATGTCTTTACGATGAGCATGAGGAAATTTTATCGCGTTAAAAGTACACTTGAAGATGATGAAATGCGCCTGCCATCCGAGATTATTCCATTCTCCAGCGCTCCTTTGATGATTATAGGCATCGTAACCATCCTTCTAATGATCTTGTCACTGGTCATATACGAATTATAATATTGCAAACCATTTCTTTGTTGTACTATAATAAGAGAAATAGTATATGGCGTTGAGAAAGAAGAGTAAATGCATTTCCTTCTATAATAGAGAGTCTGTGGCCGGTGAGAACAGATGGAGGCATGCATTGAATGGGCTTTCGAGCTGAGCGGGTGAACATCAGTAGCCTGCTCCGTTATCTTCACGTTATGAAGAAGAGTGGCCGGAAACGGCAACTAGGGTGGTACCACGGAAACACAGCTTCGTCCCTTTGCAGGGATGCTTGCTGTGTTTTTTTATTATGAGGAGGAAACCACAGATGAATCGAATTTTTTCAGGCGTTCAGCCGACAGGAACCGTAACACTCGGAAATTACATTGGAGCTTTTAAACAATTTACAGAGCTGCAGCATGAATATGAATGCATCTTTTGCATCGTCGACCAGCACGCCATCACGATGCCGCAAGACCGGCTCGAGCTGCGGAAAAACATTAAGGCGCTGGCAGCTTTATACCTGGCTGTCGGAATCGACCCGGAAAAAGTAACGCTGTTTATCCAATCGGAGGTCCCTGCTCATGCCCAGGCGGGCTGGATGCTGCAATGCATCGCGACTATCGGCGAGCTCGAGCGGATGACCCAGTACAAAGACAAATCTTTGAAGAATGTGTCAGTCTCTGCCGGGCTTCTGACATATCCCCCTTTGATGGCTGCCGATATTCTGCTGTATCAGACAAATATCGTCCCTGTCGGTGATGACCAGAAGCAGCACATCGAGTTGACCCGTGACCTTGCCGAACGCTTCAACAGAAAATATAACGATGTTCTCACTATCCCGGAGATTCGGATTCCAAAACACGGCGCACGCATTATGTCGCTGCAGGACCCCACCAAAAAAATGAGCAAATCGGATGCCAATAAAAAATCCATCATCACCCTTCTCGATGATCTGAAGACCATCGAGAAGAAGATCAAAAGTGCTGTGACGGATTCAGAAGGCGTTGTACGTTATGATCCAATCAATAAACCCGGAGTTTCCAACCTATTAACAATTGAAGCTGCTTTGACTGGAGCATCGATTGACGAACTTACCGCGAAATATGAAGGTGCCGGCTATGGCGACTTTAAAGCTTCTGTAGCAAAAGCTGTGACAGACCATCTTGCCCCAATCCAGGAACGCTACGCCAAACTGGTTGACTCGGATGAGCTAGACCGCATTCTGGATGAAGGCGCGGAAAAAGCTGCCCGGCTGGCGAATAAAACACTCAAGAAAATGGAAAATGCGATGGGCCTTGGCCGTAAACGATAAAAAAAGTTCCGCACAAATTGTGCGGAACTTTTTTCTATCTTAACGATTTGGGATTTAATGCATCCTTTAAACCTTCTCCGATAAAGTTAATGGATAGGATAGTTAATGTAAGAATGAGCGCTGGCGGCATCCAAATCCATGGTTTGCCCTGCAGCACATCCGGTTCATTTGCTGAAGACAGCATATTACCCCAGCTTGGTATGGACTGCGGAACTCCAAAGCCCAAATAGCTGAGCGCGGATTCAACCACAATCATACTGGCAAAGATCAATGTTGCCTGAACAATAATCGTCGACATGACGTTCGGCAAAAGATGCTTGCGGATGACTTTCAATGGCGAGCAACCGATTGACAAGGCAGCAAGAACATATTCGTTCTCTTTTTCCGCCAATACTTTGCTTCGGACAAGTCTTGCCACTCCACCCCAGCTTAAAACTCCGATTACTAGGATCAACACCGAGACCCCGTCAATCGTGTCGCGCAATATTGTATTCAGCACGATTACAAAAACAAGAAATGGGAAGTTCAAGACAAAATCAGTGAATCTCATAAGGAGATTGTCTACAAAGCCACCGAAAAATCCAGCGATTGATCCTACAAGCGTTCCTAAAGTGATAACCATTAAAGTGGCGCTGAATCCGACTAGCAATGAGATTCTGCCGCCGTAAAACAAACGGGTTAAAACGTCTCGTCCACTTTTATCTGTTCCTAGGATATGCTCCGAGTTGGGTGGAATATTCATTGAGCCGATATTCACCCTCGATACATCTGGGATCGGTGATAAAAAAGGTGCAAGAAATGGTGCCGCAAAAGATAGAGCTGTCACTAGAAATATAAAAAATGTACTGACCATTGCCAACTTATTATGAAGGAACTTTTTTCGCGCAATCTGCCATGGAGACAAGCTTCGTTCCGGCTTCGTTTGCTGGGTTAATGTATTAGATGATGCCAATTCTGCTTCCTCCCTATTCCAGACGGATTCGTGGATCCACGACTCCGTACAGTAAGTCTGCTATTAAATTACCTGCCAATGTCAGGAATGACAATAACATCGTCAATGCCATCAGCGTTGGATAGTCACGGCTGGTAACAGAGTCCAGGAACAGCATTCCAATTCCAGGATATGTGAAAATTGTCTCTGTGATGATTGCTCCACCGATCAATGCTGCAAAATCAAACCCAAGGAAAGTTACCAATGGAATAATCGAGTTTCTCAGAATATGTACATTGTAAATTTTCTTTATAGGTGTTCCTTTTGCTCGGGCGGTGCGCACAAAATCTTTCCGCGAGTTCTCGATAATATCATTCCGCAGAAATTGTGTGTAAGAGGCTGTGCTCATAGCACCCAGGACAAGTGCAGGCAATAGAACATGGTGCAATCTGCTAAGGTAATATTCTGCAGTACCGTTTTCAACCAGAATATCCACCGACCCGCCAAACGGGAACCAGTTGAGGTTGAAAGCGAAAAAGTATATGGCAAATACCGCAGCAACAAATGAAGGGATCGCTAGCATAATATAATTGATGCCGGCAATGGCGTTATCCCCTAAAGTATAAGGCTTGCGTCCGGAGTACATACCCATCATAAATGCCAAAATATAAGTTATGATAAGCGACATAATACCCAGAAATAAAGTATTGGGAACTTTCTCCATAATTACATCAAAAGCAGGCCGTTTATATTTGGTTGACTTTCCGAAATCTCCTTGCACAAACCCGCTTATCCAATTAAAATATTGCATTGGCAACGGGTCATTATATCCCAATTTCTCTCTCATTTCAGCTATATATTCCGGATTCGTATTCAAAGGATCAATCTCACCGCTCAATGAATCACCGGGCATCAGCTTAGCCAACGAAAACACGACGATGGAAATAAGAATGAGCATAGGAATCATTCCGAGCAATCTTCTAATCGTATATTTAAGCATTTATACTCTCCTTGTCTGTAAAGTTCTCTGCTGCACTCTTCGGCACGGTAAGAGTTATTTGTGCCAAACGTCCCTTACCGTGCATAAGAGCCCTATATAATTTTTCAACGATGGGCTATAATCAGCCCATCGTTGAAGGTTTTTACCGGTATTATTCAGTTACGAACCATTCAGCCGGTGTGTTTTGACCAGATACGTCATATACAACTCCGCCAACACGTTCGTTCAAAGCAACAATTTCTTGAAGCTCTGCAATGTAAAGCATTGGTAGATCTTCGTTTAGAAGCTTCTGCCATTCAATATACAATTCAGTACGTTTATCCTGGTCAGTACCAACGATTTCGATGTCTAAAGCGTCATCAAGCAATTGGTCTGATTCAGGGTTATTGTAACGCGGGTAGTTCCAAAGCTGATCTGCTTTCCAAAGTCCTGATGGATCCGGATCTGCTCCTGTTCCCCAACCGCCGAAGAATGTTTCGATTGATGCATCATCTTTTTCAACCATATCGTAGTAAAGGTTGACTTCTACCATTTCCAGGTCCGTTTTAAGCCCAACTGCATCCCAGTATTGAGTGATCGCTTGAGCGCGGGATTCGAAAGTCGGGTTACCAGTTGCATAGTGTGAGAATTTAACAACGAATTCGTCACCGTTTGGATCTTCACGGAAACCATCGTCATTCACGTCTACGTAGCCTGCTTCATCAAGCAATGCCATCGCTTTTTCTGGATCGTAGTCGTAAGTGTTCAAGTCGCTGTTATCAGCTGCGTTCCAGTGAGAGCTCGGTACTGGAGCGTTAACTACTGTTCCATAACCGAAGAAGAATGCGTCAACCCATTCCTGGCGGTTAAGAGCGTACATCATAGCCTGACGAAGTTTAATATCCTGGAATTTCGGATTTTCTTCTACAATTGTTTGAGCTTCATTATCGAATTTACCAAGCTTGATTCCTACATAGTAGTAAGAAAGGCCAGGATAAGTGATTACTTCAACATTCTCTAACGGTTCAACTTCAGGTCCTGAAACCGGTTGAATAGAGATCATGTCGATGTCGCCGTTTTGCAATGCGCCAACTACTGAAGAGTTGTCAATTACACGCAATACGATTTTGTCAAGATTTACGTCACCGTTCCAGTAATCTTCGAATTTAGAGAATTCTACAGATTCACCTTGTACGATTTTATCAACTTTGAATGGTCCGATTCCGACAGGAGATGTGATAACTCCTTCAGAAGAAGCCATTTCAGCAACCGGTACATCTGCGAATACTGACTGAGGAAGCGGGTATGCCCAAAGGTTCGTCAAGTTGTTCACGCGCGCTTGGTCAAAAGTGATAGTAATTTCATAATCGCTTACTACTTCAATTCCTGAAATAGTATCAGCATCTCCAGCGCGGAAAGCTTCTGCGCCTTCGATAGTTTGAACGTTAGAATAACGCGGTCCTTCATAGTCCGGGTCTGCGATTGTTTCTAGAGCGAATACCCAGTCATTGACTGTAAGTTCTTCACCGTTATGCCACATAACGCCTTCTTCAAAAGTGAAGTTGAAGACTTTATTGTCTTCTGTTTCCCATGAAGCTACGTTTGGTTCTGGTTCAAGGTTTTCGTTATAGTTGATCAAAGGCTCGTCAAATAATGCGATTACTTCAGCATCAGTTGCAATACCGTAGAAAGCAGAAGAGAACAATCCTTCTGGTGGAGCATCAATGCCGTAGACTAAAGTTCCGCCTGTTTGAGCTTCGCCTTCAGTAGCATTTTCTGTTTCTGTTTCTGTTTCTGTTTCCGTTTCTGCTGGATCTTCTGATGATGAGTCGCCGTCATCTCCGCCGCATGCTGCAAGGAATGCAGACAGGACAAGAATTAGAGCGAAAAGCCACAATAACGATTTGTTCTTTTTCATGATGTTCCCCCTAAAATTTTTTTGATTAATACAAGACGCAAGCAACGTGATGGCCAGGACGCACTTCTTTTAATGGAGGCTTCTCTTTCGAACAAACTTCCATTGCCATCGGACAGCGCGTATGGAACGGGCAGCCGGTTGGCGGATTTTGCGGACTTGGGACATCGCCTTCAAGCACAATCCTTTCTTTCTTGATCGCCGTATTTGGTTCCGGGATCGCAGAAATCAGGGCCTGTGTATAAGGATGCAGCGGCTCCTTGTATAAATCTCTATTTGAAGCAACCTCAACGAGACTGCCCAAATACATAACTCCTATTCGATCACTCATATGTTTTACCACGCTGAGATCATGCGCAATAAACAAATAAGTAAGATCGAATTCAATCTGCAATTCTTTCAGCAGATTCAACACTTGCGATTGGACAGAAACATCAAGGGCCGAAACCGGCTCATCTGCCACAATCAATTTTGGATTCAACGCAAGTGCACGGGCAATCCCGATGCGTTGACGCTGGCCGCCCGAAAATTCATGAGCGTATTTATAATATGCCGCTTCCGGCAGTCCAACCCTGCTCAATAATGCTTTAATTTCCTGTTCCAGCTCTTTCTTATTGCGCTTCTCATAATTGAGAATCGGTTCAGCGATTATGTCGCCGACCATCTGCATCGGATTGAGACTGGCATAAGGATCCTGAAAAACCATTTGGAAATCTCGGCGGGCCCTTTGAAGTTTGGGTCCAGAAACCTTCGTGATCTCTTTGCCTTCAAAAAGAATTTTGCCGTCCGTCGGTTTCATCAGCCGAAGAATCGTTCTCCCTGTGGTCGACTTGCCACACCCCGATTCACCGACAAGACCTAGTGTCTCGCCTTTACGGATGGTGAATGAGACATCATCTACCGCTTTAACATGTCCAACAGTCCTTTTAAAGAATCCGCCGGTAACCGGGTAATAAGTTTTAAGATTCTGGACCTCAAGAAGCACGTCCCGGTTCTCGAGGCTGTCAATTCTATCCTGGATAAAGTCTCTAGTTGTCATGCAATGGGCGCTCCTTCTCTTTGAGGTTTTACATCCGCCGGCCAGCTCTTATCGTAGAGAAGGCACGCAGCTTCATGGTTCATTGCGACTTCGCCGAGTTTCGGTGTCACTGTAAGGCATTCCGGCATTGCTGCAGGACAGCGATTTGCGAAGCGGCAGCCGACTTCCGGCATATTCATGACCGAAGGCACCAATCCTTCGATGGTTGCCAAAACTTCAACATCTTCATCCATTTTCGGAATTGCTTTCATCAGCAAATCCGTATAGGGGTGTTTCGGATTATTGAATAGTTCATCAACATTCGATTTTTCCACTACTTTTCCGGCATACATGACCAGCACTTCGTCACAAATTTCAGCAACTACGCCTAGATCGTGTGTAATCAGGATGATTGCCATATCGTTCGCTTCCTGAATTCCTTTCAGCAATTCGAGGATTTGGGCCTGAACTGTCACATCCAATGCGGTCGTCGGTTCATCCGCAATCAGCAGTTTCGGCTGGCAGGCGATTGCCATTGCAATCATCACCCGTTGGCGCATACCGCCGGATAATTGGTGAGGATATTCTTCCACAATTTTGTCTGCACGGGGAATTCCTACACTTTTCAATAATGCGACGGAACGGAGGCGCGCTTGTTTTTTCGATATTTTCTCGTGGTTCAGAATAACTTCTTCGATTTGATATCCTATAGTGAAAACAGGATTCAAGGAAGTCATCGGTTCCTGGAAAATCATCGAAATGTCTTTCCCCCGGATACTGTTCATCTTCTTGTCGGAAAGGCTGGAGATATTCTCCCCTTCAAATGTCACTGCGCCACCCCGGATTTTTCCGATGCCAGTCGGCAGCAGCTGCATGATCGAAAGTGCCATAACGCTCTTGCCACAACCCGATTCCCCTACAACCCCGACGATTTGCTTACGCTTAACTTCAAATGACACTCCTTCAACAGCGTTGTAGTAATCGCCGTCAATCTTAAATCCTGTTTGAAGATTTTCAACCTGCAAAAGTGGTGTTTGTGTATGTAATGTGTTTTTTGCTGACATGAGAACACCTCAAAATTCTTTTTTTTCTGTTAATTCAACATGGATAAAGTTTATTACAAAAACATTACATAAGCAATCTCTTTTTTTATAATTTTTAAAATTTATTGTCAATTCAGAACTATAAAAGTCAATTTTTCCTTGTTATTACTGCATTTTCTTAACATTTAATTTAAAAGTAGTTTTTTAAATTAAAATATAATTTTGGGAAACAAATAAAAAAACACCCTGCTAAAAAGCAGGATGTTATGCTTATTCGTATTTTTTGAAGACAAGCGACGCATTGTGTCCGCCAAAGCCCAGTGAGTTGCTCATGGCATATTTGAAATCTGCCCTTCTGGCTTTATTTGGTACATAATCCAGATCGCATTCCTCATCAGCCGTTTCGTAATTCATCGTCGGTGGCATAATTCCTTCTTTCAGCGCGAGCGCCGTAAAGATCGCTTCGATGCCGCCGGCTGCCCCAAGCAGATGGCCTGTCATGGATTTTGTCGAGCTCATGCCAAGATTATAGGCATGATCGCCAAACACGGTTTTCACTGCCATCGTCTCAAATAAATCATTATACGGTGTGCTCGTTCCATGGGCATTGATATAGCCGACGGAAGTTTTTTCGACGCCGCCATCTGCTAATGCCTGATCCATGGCGCGTGCAGCACCTTCGCCACCGGGTGCCGGAGCAGTTATATGATGTGCATCTCCCGTTGAGCCATAGCCCACGATTTCCGCATAAATTTTTGCCCCACGCGATTTAGCCTGTTCGTATTCTTCCAGTATGACAATTCCTGCCCCTTCGCCGATGACGAAGCCATCACGATTTTTGTCGAACGGCCGGGAAGCGGTATTGGCATCTTCATTTGTCGTCAACGCTGTATTTGCCGTAAATCCTGCTACAGCCAATTGCGTAATTGGTGCTTCAGCTCCGCCGGATATCATTGCATCCGCATCACCGCGCTGAATGACACGGAATGCATCACCAATCGAGTTTGTTCCGGAAGCACAGGCAGTTACTGAACAGGAGTTGATGCCTTTAGCACCAAAATAAATCGAAACCTGCCCGGAAGCCATGTCCGGAATGATCATCGGGATTAAAAACGGGCTGATACGGCGGACTCCCCGCGTATTCAACACATTCATCTGATTTTCAATAGTTTCCATGCCGCCTATGCCGGAACCGATCCAGACACCTGTGCGTAAAGCGCTCTTCTCATCCAGTTCAAGCCCGGCGTCTTTCATCGCCATTATGGACGCTGCCAGTGCATAATGCGTAAAGCGGTCCATTTTTCTTGCTTCTTTCTTTTCGATGTAATCTTCTATGGAAAAATCTTTTACTTCAGCAGCAATCTTTGCGGGATAATCATCCGGATTCAGCCTTGTCAGCGGACCCACACCTGACTTGCCTTCTTTAACGGCTTCCCAAGTTGTTTCAATATTATTTCCAAGCGGTGTGACCGCTCCAATTCCTGTTATAACTACACGACGATTCGTCATTATGATCTGTCCTTTCGCATTCCTGATTATTTGCCCCATCGCATCGCAATGGCGCCCCAAGTCAATCCTCCACCAAATCCGACCATGACAATTACATCATCATCCTTGATTCTTCCCTCTTCCACGTCTTCGACGAGGGATATCGGGATTGAAGCAGCGGAAGTATTGCCGTATTTATGGATTGTCTTGGACATCCTTTCAACCGGCAGCTCGAGCCGTTGTCTGGACGCTTCCATAATTCTGATATTGGCCTGATGAGGAACTAAAAAGTCGACGTCTTCTTTTACAAGTCCTGCTTTTTCAATGACGTTTACTGCAGATTCTCCCATCTGGCGGACAGCAAACTTGAAAACTTCCCGCCCATTCATCACCAGGTATTCGTCCTGATATAAATGTTTGCCTCCGCTTCCATCGGCACCAAGCTCAAACGATAGAATCCCCCGGCCTTCGGAAACTTTTCCAATGACAGCTGCTCCCGCTCCATCCCCGAAAAGAACGGCTGTGTTGCGGTCTTCCCAATTCGTGATTTTCGAAAGCTTTTCCACTCCGACAACCAGCACATATTTATAAACATCCGAATCGATGAATTGTTTTGCGGTTATCACTCCGTACATAAAACCTGCACATGCAGCAGAAATATCCATAGCTGCCGCATTGACTGCCCCGATTTCCCGCTGGATTACGCAGGACACGGCAGGAAACGGCTGATCTCCAGTCACAGTTGCAACAAGTATCAAACCGATTTCCGCAGGGTCAATCCCGGCATCGGCAATAGCCTTTTGAGCAGCTTCGCGTGCCATATCGGAAGTGTCCTGATTTTCTCCGGCAATGCGGCGTTCTTCGATTCCTGTCATTGTGCGGATCCATTCGTCTGACGTATCCATTCGTTGCTCCAGTTCGAAATTCGTCAATATTTTTTCCGGAAGGCATCTGCCTAATCCGATTATGCCAGCATTCATTGAAGTTCCCTCATTTCACCTTGCTTTAGATGTTTAGTACCTGGTGTTAATAATACGTCATTGTTATTCTTTTTTCAAGTTGCCGACATATTTCCGACAAAATCTTTCAGGAATGATGAAACTTTCTTTCTGCAGACACGAAGCTATGCTATTATTAAGCTAGACATTTTATGTAGAGGTGAAAGCAGATGCAATTTATCGGAACTTTTTTCTGGTCATTATTATTGATTTCGTTATTGAATTACGTTGTCAGTGCTGTGCAGAACGTAGACTTTAATTTTATGCTTGGAATTTACATGTCAGTGGTTGTTTCCATTCTGATCTTCATCATATCTACGATCATTCCGGAAGCACCGGCAGCAGAAAAGCACTAATTCCCCAAAAAGAAGCGTAGGCCATATTGGCCTACGCTTCTTTTTTCGTTATCTTCAATTGATTGTCAGCATCCATCTCAAGGAAGATGGTGGTATTCGGCATAATATCCCCTTTGATCAATTCACGGGCAATTTTCGTTTCAATTTCACGCTGGATAAACCGTTTCAGCGGCCTTGCCCCGAACAGTGGGTCGGTTCCGGCCTCCAGAATGTAGTTGATGACCGAATCGTCGACCTCCAATGTTATTTCCTGCTTGCGCAGACGCTCAGCAAGCTCCTTGATCATTTTTTGGGTGATGCGATAGAAATGGCTATTGTCCAAAGAATGGAAAATGACGATATCGTCAATGCGGTTCAACAGCTCCGGTTTGAAATGCTTCCGCAATTCCACCATGACGATGTCTTCAATGTCGTGTTCGGTATTTTTTTCTGTTATATGGGAAGATCCGATATTGGAAGTCATGATGACGACCGTATTCGAGAAGTTGATGAGTCGCCCCTGGCTGTCGGTGATGCGTCCATCGTCAAGAATCTGCAACAGAATATTCGCTACATCCGGATGCGCTTTCTCAATTTCGTCCAGCAACACTACGGAGTAAGGGTTTCTTCTGACCGCTTCCGTCAATTGGCCGCCTTCTTCATAACCGATATAACCGGGAGGAGCTCCGACCAAACGGGAGACACTGTGTTTTTCCATGTATTCCGACATATCAATGCGGATAAAATGATCTTCCGAGTCAAACAGGTTGGCAGCCAATGCCTTGGCCAGTTCCGTTTTCCCGACGCCCGTAGGCCCCAGGAAAATAAAGGAACCAATCGGCTTTCTTTCATCTTTGATGCCGGCCCGTGCACGCCAAACCGCTTCTGTCACAAGCGCCACCGCTTTGTCCTGTCCGATCACTCGTTCTTTAAGCGTTTCATCCAGACGCAGCAGTTTTTCGCGTTCACCTTCCACGAGTTTTGTTACTGGTATACCCGTCCACCGTGCGACGATGCCTGCAATTTCCTCTTCCGTAACTTCTTCCCGGAGAAGCCGCTCAGCTCCGCCAGCTGCCAGTTCCTCTTCAAGAACCGCCAGTTGCTTTTCCAGCTCCGGAATTTGTCCGTGCCGAAGTACAGCTGCGGCGTTCAAATCATAATTATTTTCCGCTTCTTCAAGCTTTCGGCGCAATTGATCGAGCTGCTCCCGCTTTTCCTGTATTCCTTTCAACGCTTTTTTTTCTTCCATCCATTGATTTTTCATGCCAGAGGAAGAATCCTTCAATTCCTTGATCTCGGTGCGCAATGTTTCCAGACGCGATTTGCTGGCCGCATCCTTTTCTTTCATTAGCGCCTGTTCTTCAATTTCCAATTGCATCAGCCGGCGCGTCACCTGGTCCAGCTCCTGCGGCATCGAGTCGATTTCCGTGCGGATCATCGCACAGGCTTCGTCAATCAGGTCAATCGCTTTGTCCGGCAGGAAGCGTTCTGTGATGTAGCGGTCCGACATTGTTGCAGCCGCAACAATCGCGCGGTCATGAATGCGCACGGCATGGTGAAGTTCAAAACGCTCCTTCAAGCCCCGCAAGATCGATACTGTGTCTTCCACAGAAGGCTCACGGACCAGCACCTGCTGGAACCGTCTCTCGAGTGCAGCGTCTTTTTCGATATGCATGCGGTATTCATCCAAGGTTGTGGCACCGATGCAATACAATTCCCCGCGTGCCAGCATCGGCTTCAGCATATTGCCGGCATCCATTGCACCTTCCGTTTTTCCGGCGCCGACGATTGTATGAATTTCATCAATGAAAAGAATGATTTGCCCTTCACTGTCTTTTACTTGCTTCAAGACGGCTTTCAGCCGTTCCTCAAATTCTCCGCGGTATTTTGCTCCCGCAATCAGCGCACTCATATCCAATTCATAGATTACCCGGTCCTTCAAGCCTTCCGGCACATCATTTCGCACAATGCGCTGTGCCAAGCCTTCAACAATTGCCGTTTTCCCGACACCCGGCTCCCCGATTAGGACTGGATTATTTTTTGTTTTCCGTGACAGGATCCGAATGACATTGCGGATTTCTTCATCACGGCCGATGACCGGATCGGCTTTGCCGGATTGTGCCTGTTCAATCATATTGCGCCCGTATTGTTCCAATGGCGATTTCTGTTCTTCGTTATTACCAGTGAATTGCATCATAGTAATCCCTCCTGATATTGTTTGACCTTCTTTGACTAATTATATTATAGAAAACATTCCGGCGGGATGCAACTTACTGGCTCCATTAAAAAAACCTTTTTGGAAGAGTTCTTCCAAAAAGGTTTCCGTATGCTTATCTGACGCCAAGTGCCATTTTTGCGTATCTTGACATATGCTCTTTGCCCCAAACCGGCTGCCAGACGATTTTCACATCGACCTCTTCCACTTCCGGCAACTCATAAAGAGCTGTTTTGACCATATGAACAATTTGGGGGCCCATTGGACAACCCATTGAAGTTAAAGTCATTGTAACCACTGCAAAACCGTCTTCTGATAACTCAACATCATATACAAGGCCCAAGTTCACGATATCAACACCCAGTTCCGGGTCGATTACTGTTTCAATTGCGCCCATCATGCTATCTTTCATTTCTTGATCCATGAAAATCCCTCCTTCTTCTATTAATGTTATCTTAACAAAATTCGTGATGAAATGAAATTGACAAGCTTATACTTCGAGATTCGCCGCAAGCCAATCCGTCGCCGCAAGCATCCCCGGACGGCTGACAGCGTGCCCGGTTTCCGGTTCCCGGATAAACTGAAGCTTTTCCCCGGCGTCTCCATAGGAGGCTTTCAATTTTTTGTAGAAATCATAAGTGGGTCCGAACGGCACGATGACATCCTGTTCCCCGTGCCAGAATAATACCGGACGGTTCAGGAAACGATCCAATTTTTTTGTCCCGTCGAATTGTGCAAGCGTCGCCAGCATATTGACGCGTTCTTCGTCTGTGATCGGCAATGTGAATCCGCGCGATTCGAACTGGGTCATCTGGGCGTTCGCCAACTCGACATAATTCGCCGCTCCCATCATCACTGCAGCAATTGGGATCCAAGGGTAAACGGTCAATGCCCCGAGCGTGGTGATGGCCCCCATCGAAGTTCCAGCCACAGCCGGCTCTCCTGCCACCAATTGTTTGTCCTTCGCAATTTTATGTAAGAGCCCGATCTCTTCGATGGAAGTTAAGACGATTTCCCAGAACCTCAGACTCAGCTGGATTGCATCCTGTCCTTCTTCTCTTTCACCGTGAAGATGCGCATCAGGCATTAAAACACGGATCCCTTTATCAGCAAGCTGATAGGCATAATGCAGATTATGTTCTTTGGCACTCATATGGCCATGCAGAAAAATGACGGTCGGAATCTTTTTATCTGCTGTGCCGTCTGGAGATACATGAAGCAACGGGATATTCCCCCATAGTTCCTTATTGATTATCACTGGCTGCTTCCCCCCTTTTTGTTCATCTTATCAATAATTTTCCTCTTTATCATATAATATGTATTCTTCATTTTAAAACGCTTGCTTCCCGAGAAAGATGCCGTTAACCAGGAATTCAAAGAAAATCGCGTTTCTATCCATACTTCGCCGAATGCCCAGGCTCAAGATTTTTTGACTAACCCTTCTCATTATCGCTAAACTGTATATAGATAGAAAGGAGCCGTTTAAAATGAAACAGCATTTGATCGTACTTGATTTGGACGGAACTTTATTGACTGATCAGAAGGTAATTTCTGATAAAACAAAAAAGACGCTGGCAAAAGCTATGGCAAACGGCCATCAGGTTATGATCGCGACTGGCCGCCCTTACCGTTCCAGCGAAGCTTTTTATAAAGAACTGGGCTTGACAACTCCCATTGTGAACTTCAACGGCGCATTTGTTCACCATCCGGCCGATAACAGCTGGGGAAGATTCCATACCCCGATCGGATTGGAGACAGTCCATGAAGTGGTGGAATCGATGCACGCTTTCAATTTCCATAATATTGTGGCTGAAGTATTGGATGACGTATACGTCCACCATCACGATGAAAAATTTATGGACATCTTTAAGTTCGGGGACCCGACAATCACCACAGGCGACTTGCGCAATTTTTTGAAAGTCGACCCCACTTCGATGCTCATCCATGCACCATTTGAAAAAGTCGGACAGATACACGACCATTTGAACCTGGTGCACGCTGAAGTCATCGATCACAGAAGATGGGGCGCACCGTGGCATGTTATTGAAATTGTAAAAAGCGGCCTCAGCAAAGCGGTCGGACTGGACCAAGTGTCGAAATCACTGGGCATTGCCAAAGAAAATATCATTGCGTTCGGAGATGAAGACAACGACCTTGAGATGATTGAATTTGCCGGTGTGGGTGTAGCAATGGGGAATGCCATCTCACCGTTAAAAAATATAGCCAATGAAATCACTTTAAGCAATAATGAAGATGGAATAGCAGAATTATTGATTGACCGGTTAAATTTAAAATAAGAATTGGGGGATTCGAATGAGAATATTTGCAGACAGTGCTTCAGATTTACCGAAAGAGTTTTTTGAGAAAGAAAATGTGGTCCTGTTTCCATTAAGGGTCCATATCGAAAACGAAGAATTTGAGGACATCCGGACAATCCATTCATCGAAAGTCTATGAAGCGATCCGCAACGATATCCGACCGAAAACTTCACAGGTCTCACCGGATGAAGTGCTCAATGCTTTTGAACAATTGGCAAAAGATGGCGAAGAAGGATTTTATATCGCATTTTCATCTGAGTTATCCGGCACTTACGGCACTGCCATGATGGCCGCTGAACAAACACGCGAAGAATACCCGGACATGAAGTTGACGGTGCTTGATACGAAAGCTGCATCTCTTGGTTATGGAATGCTCGTGCAAGAAGCAGTGAATCTTCGTTCACAGGGGCATCCGTTAACAGAAATCATCCAACGGGTCAGTTCCATGGCAGATCATTTGGAAAGCCTTTTCACTGTCGAGGATTTGGATTATATGGCCAAAGGCGGCCGTATTTCAAAAGGCAGTGCTTTTGTCGGCGGCTTATTGAACATCAAACCTCTCCTTCACGTGGAAAACGGCAAACTGGTACCAATCGAAAAATTACGCGGCCGGAAAAAAGTGATTAAACGCATCGTTGAATTGATGGAGGAACGCGGCGAGCAACTTGATAAGCAAGTCATTGCGATCAGCCATGGCGATGACGAGGAATTTGCCAAAGGGATGAAAGATGCCATTGAAAACCAATTCCACCCAAAAAGTGTGGAAATCTACATGATCGGTTCGGTAATTGCCGCTCATACAGGTCCTGGCACACTAGCGGTATTCTTTTTAAACAAATTGAACTCTTAGGGCGGTGCCATTATTTTGGAAAAAATAATTATTGTAGGAGCGGTGGGCGGCGGTGCAACTGCCGCCGGCCAATTGCGATTTTATAATAAAGATGCAGTGATTAAGATATTTGACCGTGATTCTGTTATGTCCTATGCTGCCTGCGGAACCCCATATGCAATTGGTGAAGTCATTGAAGACGAAGAATCCCTTTTGGCGGCAACCCCAGAGCAATTCAAGGAAAAACGCAATATCGAAGTCCACCTGAAGCATGAAGTGACCGGCATAGACCGTAAAAAGAAAACCATACAGGTCAAAAACCTCGAAACCGGAGAACAGTTTGTTGAGAGCTATGACAAACTGATCCTGTCACCAGGAGGCACTGCCATCGTTCCGGAAATCAAAGGCAGCGAAACTGCAGAGATTTTTACCCTTCGCAGCTATAACGACATGCTTGCCATAAAAGATTATATCCAATCACATAAGCCGCAAAGTTGCACGGTTTCCGGTGGTGGCTTTATCGGGCTCGAAATGGCTGAGAACTTAAAAGAGCTTGGCATCGATGTACACCTCGTCCATAAATCAGACTATATCATGTCAATACTCGACGAGGACATTTCCCGGGAAATAGAAAAGGAATTATTATTGAACGAGGTCCATTTGCAGACGAATGCTTACATCACCGAAATAGACAAGCGTTCACAAACACTCTCAAACGGTGAAATGTTGGAGACGGATTTCATCATCATGAGCATTGGGCTTGCGCCAAATGTCGGCCTGGCGAAAGAGGCCGGGTTGGAAATCGGCAAAACCGGGGGAATCGTGACGAATGATTATATGCAGACCACCGATCCTGCAATTTATGCTATCGGGGATGCATCCGAAAACTTCGATCTTGTCACCGGCGAGCCGAAACGCGTTCCCCTGGCCTGGCCGGCACATCGGCAGGCATATATTGCCGCTAAGCATATCAACGGTGAAGCCATTGCGAAAAAAGGGTTGCTTGGCACCTCCGTATTGAAAATATTCGGCTTGACGGCAGCCATGACCGGATTGAACGAGAATATGCTGCGGGCACTTGAAATCCCTTCTGTATCGCTGGTTCATAACGGCAATTCAAATGCCGGCTATTATCCGGACCATGGAAAGCTGAAGCTGAAGATTCATTACGATCCGGACAGCAGAAAAATTTTCGGAGCCCAATGCCTGGGCACAAAAGGCGTCGATAAACGCATTGATGTCATTGCGACAGCCATGTACGCCGGCCTAACTGTTGATGACCTGCAGGCGCTTGAACTTTGCTATGCACCGCCCTATTCATCACCAAAAGACCCGGTGAACATGGCAGGCTATAAAGCCGATAAATAGGAGAAATAAGAAAAGAACCGCCAGAGAAAAAATTCTCTGGCGGTTCTTTTGGGTGTGCTGTTTTAATCCTGAATTTTATTCCAGATTTTCTGCTTTATTTTTTGATTTTGCTGCTTCATCCGCTTTGCGCTGGCGTCCCTTTTTCCAAACTATCCAAAGGAAAAACATAAATACTACATAAAGAACAACCAACGCTGCAAGGTAGGCTTTGTTGAATCCCCGTTCGTCTATTATATGAAATGTCTCTGCAATTTCACGATCGAGCGTGATTTTATATTCGCCATCGGCTCCCTGGCGCACAATATCACTTTCGAACAGGCCCTGGAGTTGTTTATCACTGCCAACCATCTCAGCAGGTAATGCAAAATTTCTCGTTCTGGATGAATTATTGATGGCAATGATCCAGGCCTCGTCATCATTTGATCGTTTATAGATCAGCCAGCCATCGTCCTCAAAAATAACTTCCAAATCACCTGTACGAAGAGCTTCAGAAGAATTGCGCAAGGTATTCAGATTCTCGATATGTTCAATCAAGTCCTTCTCGACAGCCATATTCAATAATTGATGCGATTCGGGCAGCTCTTTGCCATTCATCGCGATTTCCGAACCGTATTGAACAACAGGAATTCCCGGCATCGTCAGCAATTGTGTTAATAATAAGCGCATACGAGTCGGGGGAAAACCTTTTTCGTCAACAATATCTGATGTGACCCGGGAACCACGTAAGGAATCAGCCTGAATCAGCATCCCTTCTGTATTTTCCATTAACTCAGGTAAACCTGACGTATCCTGGTCAAAGTTCTTATAGCTATTGCGCAGGGTTTCTTCAACGCCCGGCAGTACAACAGCATCAAGACCTTCAACTGGCGCCATTTCCGCATCACTGATGATGTAAATATCTTTTATTTCTTTGATTTCCTGTGAAAAATTATCGATGAAATCCGGATCCAACTTTTCAGTTTCCTGCAGCCTCAACCCATCCACTTCATATTGCTGGATAAAGCCGCTGACAACTTCAATTAACGCTGTTTGAGCGTCCCTGTTTGATGTATCCAAAGCGTAGGTGCCGTCTTCATTTTCGGTAAACCATTCCGGGTGGTCATCCACCCAAAAATGCTCGCTGCTAACCCTTTGTGTTGGAATATCAATCATTAATTTCATGTCATTATCGTGCACGGTTTCCAGAAGATTGTTGAAATCCTCCTCCGTCCCGAAATGCCTTTCCAATTGACTGTAATCCATCACTTCTATGCCGTCATATGTAGCACTTGCGAATACCGGACCAATCGACAGCACCGTAAAGCCCATATCCTTAATGTGCAGAATCTGATCTGCCAAGCCTGCAAAATCCCCGCCGTTAAACTCGGCTGGATCTGTTGCAGTTACTTCAAAATCGTTTTCAATCTGCTTATTGAAATACCGGTCAACCAGTACGTCGTATATGCTTTCATCTTTCAACTCTTTCGCTTCTTCGGCTGATGCAGGAGCACTCAGGCTCAGGAGCAGCATGCCACTCAATATGCTGGAAATCCATTTAACTTTCAATCCTATGTCCTCCTTCAATGAGGTTTATTGCTTTCCACTCGGTCTATTTTAACAAACTCCAAGCCGCTCTGCTATTTAAAGTAGAGGAAATTCGCTTCGCCTCCAGCCAGTTTCGTCTAAACTGTGAATGCCGGGGCAAAATAGTCTGGACAATAAAAAGACGAGTGCCCAATGGACACCCGCATTTTCGGTCTTAAGCTAAGAAATTAAAGCCAATCGGCAATTTAAAGCCGTAGAACAACGATGCCAGCAGGAATACTGCAAACAGTATCCAGAACAACGTAACCGATTTCTGTTTCTTGCCTCGCACCAATACCATTTCCATCATTCCGATGGTCAATAGGCCGAACAGGAACTTCAGTCCGTATTGCATGGCATCAAATGAGGAATGTGCGATAAACAATGCCAATCCGGTAATGATGACAAGAACGTAGAATAAGCGCAGGACCATATGTACAATCTTACGGCCTTTGCTTGCCGGGTTCATGAATGCCGCTGCAAAAAACAGCACAATTGCAATTACCCAGGTAGTGATGTGTAAATGTGTAGTTTGTGTTAAAAAGTCCAAATCGTCACCTCTTCTGAAATAGTTCTCCTCTAGTCTACCATAACTCTATACAGCTTTAGCAGTCATGGCCTATGACAAATGTGTGACGAGAGTTCCAATCGATTCAATGGAAACTTTGACTGTGTCGCCGGCTTTCAGGAATTTCGGTGGGTTGAAGCCTTTTCCGACGCCTGCTGGAGTGCCTGTTAAAATAACATCCCCCGGTTCAAGCGGTGTATAGTGGGAAATTTCCGAAATAAGGTCATCTACTCTGCGGATCATGTCTTTTGTATTGCCATTTTGGCGGATTTCTTCATTCACTTTTGTGACAATAGACAGATTCTGCGATTGCGGAATTTCATCTTTCGTTACGATATATGGGCCCATCGGACAAGATTTCACCAGGCTTTTGCCAAGGAAATATTGCTGATGCTTTTCCTGAAGGTCGCGTGCTGTCAGATCATTGGCGATTGTATAACCAAAAACATGGTCATACGCCATCTGCTTCGGAATCGAGCTGCCGCCTTTGCCGATGACAACTGCAAGTTCTCCTTCATAATCATAAGCATCCGTCAATTGGGGGTGAACGGACACTGTTTCATCGTTAGCCGCAATCGATGCAGGCGATTTTGTAAAGACGACCAGATCCACTGGTGCTTCCCCGCCCATTTCTTTGGCATGCTCAGAATAGTTCCTGCCGACGCATATTACATTTTTGGGTGTTCTCGGAACCGGTGCAAGCCACTCGATATCCGAAAAAGAGTGTTTGAAATCAGCGGGATTATCCGAATTGGCACCAGCATCCGCCAGTTTGCGAATTTGCTCTACGAATTCTACCCCCTGTGATATTCCTTCAATCAGCTGTGCCGGAAAAGACGGAAGAACCTCCAATTCACGCTGGATCTTCAAAACGTCCCAAACGGCTTCTTCTTTTTTCACTTTCGGTCCATATGCTTCTTTTCCTTCATAGCGAAATGATAACAGCTTCATCTAATAAACACTCCTTTTCTTTGGTTCCATTTATTATACACATTAATTATTCAATTTGTTGGATTTTTCAATTTTTACCCCATACGTCAGCTTTCTCCAAACCAATTCCAGCGGGCCCTGGTTGAATTTCGACAGCCAGATTTCGGCAAAAATCAATTGCATGGCAAAGATGCCAAGCGCCAGCAAAGTTCCCGTCAGAAGGTCAACTTGGTCGTAGAGTCCCAATCCGTATGAATAAAATATCGTCGTTGCTATCAGGGATTGTGTTATATAAGTAGTCAATGACATTCTTCCTGCTTTAGCCAGCGGACGGAGAAAACGCGGAACTGCGCCTTTTCGCGACATCAATGCAATGATTGCCGCATAAGCGACCGCCAGCAATGGACCGCCAAAAATATCCTGTAGATAGGTGATGGCAATATTGGGTTCGAAAATATACGGCGTCAGTTTCAGCAGCAAGCCAAGCGTGAACCCGCCTGCTGCAAGTCCGATCCACAGTTTCTTCAATTCATCCGCGCGTTCGATCAATCGCCATTTGGCAGCCGCTGCCCCGATCATTGTAAAAGGTAGAATCGTAACAATGAGAACAATATAATTCAGCGGATTATTGATGTAAAACCAGTCATCAAAGCGCTGCCTGAAAATTTCAGCGTACGTGCCGCCTCCATATGCGGCAATGGAATTCTGGACTTCCTGGATTCCGGTGTAAAAACTTGAATCCATCGCGACTGCAGCGAACAGGATGATGAGCAATAAAGTTTGTGGAATCGCGTAAATGATCAATCCCAGGCTCAGCAGCCATTTTGATTGGAGCCGCATCATGCCAATCAGCAAGAAGCCCATAATCGCGTAGGTGATCAGAATATCCCCGAACCAAATCAGAAAAGCATGAAGAATACCGAAAACCAGCAGCACTGCCAGCCGCTTAACCGCCATTGGCGCAAAAGCTTTGCCGCGTTTTTCCGCTCTTAAAAATTGGATGCCCAAACCATAACCGAACAACATGGCAAATAACGGGTAAAAACTTGCCTGGATGAAAATATCAAGAAATGAAAAAACCGCTCCATCTCCCTGTCCATCAAACCATGTATACGGATCTATATAGGAAAACGGAGAATGGAACGCCAGCATATTAATGAGCAGGATGCCCAATAATGCAAAGCCCCTCATCAAATCGATCGATTCCACCCGTTCATCCAATGCCACCGGTTCTAATTTCACTCCAAATCCCCCTAAATTCTTATCTCTTTTTCTGCTGCAAACAAATACAGCAGTTTTTCTTTGATTGGCACACGCAAAATGGCTTCCACCGCCTCCGTGTAGACTGTCAATTGAACTTCATAGCGGGACGCCATTTCTGACTGGACGTCACCGATTCCAAAAAGCCTGTCCGTTTTATAATCCAACAGCACCCAGCCTTCTTCCTCTTCAAACAGGCAATCGACAATCCCCTGTATAATCTGGTGATCCCCGTCCGCATCTTCCTTGGCGTATGTGAAAGGCACTTCCCGCTTGATCTGCTTTGCTTCCAACAGCCGGCTGAAGGTATTACTTGAGTAGAATGCTTCTATTTCAGAGACTTTTATCGCTTGGCCTTCTTCCGGCGACAATATTTCCATTCCAATCAGCATTTCGATTTGCTCGCTGATTTCTGACGCTGCCAATTTCCTGTCGAGCGGAATATGCTGCATAAGCGAATGGACAGCTGTTCCGATATCAGACGCAGCCAGCCGTTTTTCCTGCATAAAATCCGGCCGGTCGTGCAGTGCCCGTTTTGAAGGACCGATGCTTTGGATAAATGATTCCGGTTCATCCAAATGCTGGAGCATTTGCAAACGCTTCATCTCCGAAACGGATTGTTTCGAACGTTTTTCAACGGAGTGCTGGTGAGGATAATGAAAATCGAATCTGCTCTTTACTTCTTTTTCAATTTCTTCTATATTTCCCTGTTCTGTTGCCAACTCCTCAAAAATGAGTGGTGTCGGCAGGAGTGACTGGCTCTCGATCAATTCGACATGGAATCGTGAATGATGCGGCAGCAGCGTTCCTGACCGGTTCATCAATTCTTCCGCATCCGGGTGCCGCGCAATCGACGGCCCGATCCAGTCCAAATAGCCTTTTGCGCGGGAACGGACGAAATCCGGCAGACGGACGTCTGGAGCTGTCGTTTTCCAGCGCTCAAAGAGAGCTTCCGGGTCCTTGACAGAAGCCGTCAGGAACAGCCGCTCTTTTGCCCGGGTCATAGCCACATAGAGGACCCGCATTTCTTCCGCTTTCATCTGCAATTGCTTTCTTTCTTTTACAGCCAAAAACGGCAGTGAAGTATATTCGACCCGCGAATCCGGGTTGACCGCTTTGACGGCCAGGCCATAGTCCTGATCGAACATATAGGCTTTGCGGAAATCCATTTCATTGAAAGACCGCCCCGTCCCTGCAAAAAAGACAACCGGGAATTCGAGCCCTTTTGATTTATGGACCGTCATCAGCCGAACAACGTTTTCTTTTTCGCTGAGCGACCTCGCTGTTCCCAGATCATCCCCGCGCTCCCGCATGCGGTCGATGAAACGAAGAAATCGGAACAGGCCGCGGAAAGACGTTTTCTCGTATTCCAGTGCCCGGTCATGCAGCGCGCGAAGATTTGCCTGCCGCTGTTTGCCATTCGACATGGAGCCGACCATTTCGTAGTAATTTGTATCAAGGTAAACCTGCCAAATCAATTCTGCCAGAGAACCGCGGCGGGCGAGATTGCGCCAATCTTCCAGCTGCAGCATGAAGCGCTGCAATTTTTCCGCAGCCTTCGGGTCAACTCCTGTGCCGCTTCGCATGAATGTTTTTACTGCATCGTAAAAAGTCGATTGCGGGGCAGCCAGCCGAATTTCAGCCAGTTCGTTTTCCCGCAGTCCGATGAACGGTGCACGCAACACGGACGCCAGCGGCACATCCTGATACGGATTGTCTATGACGCGAAGCGTGTTCATCATAATCATCACTTCAAGCGCATCAAAATACCCGCCGGCCAACTCAGTATACAATGGTATGCCAGCCATTTTAAACTCATCATCAAAATCACCCGACCAGGTCATTGAGCGCATAAGCACGACAATATCCCGGTATTCCAGTGGCCGCTTATCATTTGTCCATGGGTCATGCACATAGGTGCCCTGTTCCATCAATTCGCGGATTTTCCTGGCAATAAACCTGGCTTCCCATTGGGATTTCGCCAGATCATCTGGCTCCTGCTCCTCTTCTTCCAGCTCCGGTTCGTGGATCAGCACAAGTTCAATGGGCGTTTCCTCCTCCGGATACGGGGCTTTATGTTTCAGTGCCGCAGCTTCATCGTAGTCGATCTCGCCGACACGGGAGCCCATTATTTGAGAAAATATGTAATTAGTTCCATCGAGAATCTCTTTTCGGCTGCGGAAGTTGGCGTTCAGGTCAATGCTCATGCCTGTTCCTTCCGCTTTTTTCGTAAAACGGCCGTATTTCCCAAGGAACAGCATCGGCTCTGCCAGGCGGAATCTGTAGATGGACTGTTTCACATCTCCTACCATAAACAGATTGCCATCGGTTTCCCCGCCGGACTTGACCAGACCCAGGATCGTTTCCTGCAGCATATTCGTATCCTGGTATTCATCAACCAGAATTTCCTTGAAGCGGCTGCGGTACTCCTGGGCAATGGCGGAAGGTTCTCCGTCTTCACTCAAAATTTCCAGCGCATAATGCTCCAGATCTGAAAAGTCCACAAGGGCCCTATCCACTTTCAGCGCTTTGTATTGCTCCGCAAAACGGTTTGTCAAATCCACCAAGGTCTGCATCAATGGTGCCATCTCCCGCATCTCATCGAGCAACCTCGCAGGTTTCCGAGTGAAATAGGCTTCCATGATGCCTTTGACGATTTTTTTGGTTTCATTGCGCAATGCTTTCGCTTCATCTGCCAGCACTGGATCGCACGAATCTTTCCGGATGCTTCCAGCTTTTGGCCAGGTGAAGTTCTGTGACAATTCATAAGCACTGTTCCACGAACGATCAAGTGCAGCAATCGCCGCCTGGATCAATTCTGCATCCATTTTGAAGGTATCGTCCAAAATTGCCGGTCCGTCCGGCTGCAGGGCGATATCCCTTCCATCCATTGTCAGCTGCAGCGCTTCTTCAAAGGCGTGGCGGATGGTCATTTTCAAATCACCGATAAACGGCAAGTCATCTATCGTCATCTCTGCAGGAACATTATAAAGAGAAGGCACCTGCTGCAGCCAATGTGCGGGATTCGGGTGAACCCTGGAATAATCATATAATTTGCTGACGAGCACTTCCATCGCCTGGTCGCTGCGATCAGAAGTGAAACTGTCGGCGAGGCGATAGACTGCATCCGCGTTTTCCCCTTCGTAGGCCGATTCCAGCACCGCTTCGAGCACATCGTCCCGGATCAACGCCGCTTCTGTGTCACCGGCTATCCGGAAGCCCGGATCTATTTCAAGAAGATAGGCGTATTGTTTCACTACGGACAGGCAAAATGAATGCAATGTGGAAATCTGTGCTTTATTGATCAGACGCAATTGCTGTCTCAAATGTTTTGATTCCGGATTTCGGGCTACCGCTCCTTCCAATGCTTTTGACATACGGTGGCGCATCTCAGCGGCAGAGGCATTGGTAAAAGTTACAACCAGCAGTTCATCAACAGAAACGGGCTCCTTTTCATCAAGAACTTTTTCAATCATTCGATTGATCAGGACAGCCGTTTTTCCGGATCCCGCTGCCGCCGAGACCAGCATATCCTGCCCTTTTGCCCAAATCGCCTGCCATTGCTCATCGGTCCACGTAACATCAGTCGGTTTTATCGGAATCATGGTCGCCAGTCTCCTTTCGAATCAGTTCAACAGCTTTATCAGATGTTAAGGACGGTAATTTGCGGTAAGTCTGCTCCGGATCTGATGGGTCGAATTGGCAGACCGATCGATAGGAACAAAATTGGCAAGGCGTATCTTCCTTCACTTTATAAGGCGTGATGGAAGTGACACCGTCCAATATGCCATTTCCCGCATCCTGATGTTTCCCCCGCACAAATCGGCGGATGATGTTCATATCTTCCTTGCTGACCGTGCGTGACTGGGATTTCGAAATGGTGCCATTTTTATTCATGCGCACGGGAATGATATTCGAATAGCCGTCAATTTCATTGTCCATCGCCTGGATGACTTCCTCATCTTCCACGACCAGGCCGTTCATCTTAAAGGAACGCGCCATTTCCTCTTCCACTTCTTCCGCGGTCATCAGCTTGGTCGATTTCAGCATCGGATTGTGCATATGGAAATACAGCACTCCTGCCGGCTCCGCCTGTTCGCCCAGCCAGCGGTCAGAATGCGTCAGAGCGACATCGAGGTAAGTGAAAGTCTGCAGGGCGATGCCGTGGTAGACTTCCCCGAGATCCAATCCCTGCTTGGATGATTTATAATCCACAACCCGGATATAAGGCGTGCCATTGATATCCGTGGCATCGATGCGGTCAATCCTGCCGCGGATATTCATTTTGCGTCCTCTGGTCAACGGAATATCCAGCGGCGGAATCGTTTCCTTCGTGCCGAACCCTACTTCAAGGGCGACGGGCGTAAAGCCGGTAACTTTTGCATGTTTGCTGAGCATGAAGGCCGTCTGCCGGATGATTGCTTCCAGTTTATGCTGAATATAACGATAGCGATGTGAACTGATCAGGATATGATTTACGAAATAGGGAGACAATTGGTCCATCGCCTGCTTCGCCAGTTCACGGCATTCCTTAGCGGTCAATGAAGACCAGGAAACGTCCAGCCTGCTGACTTCATCCGAAATCCATTTGATGGCGGCGTGGAAAAGATCCCCCATCGCAGGTGCTGCCAACTTATATTGACTCCGTTCTTCAAGCCGCAAACCATACGCTGCAAAATGAGCATACGGACATCCGTAAAATTTTTCAACCCTCGAGACACTCGACGAAATAGGCGAACCGTACAAAGGTTCAGCAATTTCTTCGCGCAAGGAATCGGAGATATTCGGTTTCGCCGGTTCCATAATTCTCTCCACTACCGAAGACCACAACGGATCGGCCTGATAATATGTGAGCACTGCCTGCCATTCTGGCGTCAGCGAACCGCTGCGGATTTGGGACGACAGATAAGCCAGCGCTGCACGCGGATGCGAGATGTAACTTAAATGATCGGGTTGTTTGAGTTCTTCGGGGTCAACCACTGCCGGGGTCAGCTCTGTTCCGAGCATGTCGATGAATTTCTGGATATACATCGACGGCAATAAAGCTTTGCCTTCTTCATCAGCAATCGGATACGACACCGTCAAATAGTCGGAAGCGGCCGTAAAGGCACGATACGCCACGAATGTTTCATCCATCAACCTCGTCTTCGTGCTCGGTGCAAGTTCGAATCCGATTTTCGCAAACCATTCCCGGTCCATATCGGTCAATAAGCCTTCATGCTCGACTCTCTTCGGCAGAACGCCGTCATTTGTTCCAATAACAAAAACAGATTTAATATCCATCAGCCTTGCCAAATCAATCGTAGAAACCGTAATTTCATCAAGCGACGGCGGAATTCGTGAAAACTCCAGCGTTTCAAATCCTTCATCAAGGATTTTGACAGCAGCCGCCAAATCGAGCTCCTTGTCGCCGAACATCAGCACAAATTGATCCAACACGCCGATCCACTGTTTCCAGGCCTGCTCATGTTCCGCTGCAGCTAGCAGCCGGTGCTCCGATTCTTCCCGCTCTTTCAGGTCCAGGATTTTATCATAGACGCCCATCTCTTCAACGAACAGGAACAGGGTTTCGGCCATTTCTCTTCCCGTCGAACAGCTTTCAAGTTTTTCCTTCAGCTTCGACAGTGGATCGCGCACCAAATCACGCACCGCGTGAAGTTCCATTTGCAGCGCTATTTCTTCGTCCGTCTGGATGCCGGTATGGAATTCCAGGCCCCGGTATTTTTTATAGAACCAGCGTTTTTCATCAAACCAGCGTTCACCGTAAATGCCGTTCGCAATAACGAAGTTTTCCAGAACGTCGCTGCGCTCGCGCCATTTTCTGAGACTGCCCTGCGGGAAAAATAAATCGGTTTTGATTGCGCGGAAAACCGGTTCATAGGAGTAATTCGATCCAACCGCTTCAAGCACGGACCTGCAGAATTCAATCAGTGGATGATGGAGCATTGATTTTTTTTCGCTGATAAAATAAGGCAGTTCATATTGCGGGAAAATTGTATTGATCAATTCATCATAGACCTCAGGCTGCCGGTAGAGAATGGCAATCTCCTTATAGCGCATACCGTTTCTCACCTGTTCCCGGATGGACCGGGCCATGGCGTGCACTTCCGCTCTGCGGTTGGCGGCTTCTATCAGTTTCACATTCCCATTCGACTCCATCCTTTGCACAGGAAAATCGTCGAAATGACGTTCAATGTGTGCGAGTTCGGGGTTTGTAAACCGCTGGGGTGAAGGCATATGCACAGCATTTTCCACTTGCAGCCCTTCTTTTTTCGCCTGGTCGACCAAGCGGCGGGCCGTATTGGCGGATTGGAAAAACAGTGCCTGTTCATCATTTGCATTCGCCGCGCCGTCCATTGGCAATGCAATGGTCACAGATTTGGCATGTCTCATCAACTCAAAGATGATTTCATACTCCCGCGCCGTAAATGTCACAAAGCCATCGATATAAATATCGGCAGTTTTAACTTGCTCGGAAAATCGGATTTTTTCAGTCAATAAAGCCAGATGCCCTTCAGAATCCACAAACACTGTGCCCAAACGGTTTTCAATTTCAGCCAGTATCAATTCCAGGTCAGCAGCTTTGTCCAGTAAGGTCCGTGGTGCCCCGGCTTCTGCTAAGGAAGAACGGATTCCATCGAATTCTCCGCAATCCACACAATACCGTGAAAACTCTTTGATCAGTTGTTCAATCTGATCCGTGAATCCCCGTTTTCCGGCAGCCCGCCGAAACAACTGAAAATCGTCCTTGTGCTCTTCAAGCAAGCTGCGGATCAGCATGCGGTAGCCGAAGCTGTCCACTTCCTTGCGGCTGATGCCGCCCGCCTCCTGCAGAACTCGCCAGGCCAGCCGTTTAAAAGTGACTGCCTGAGCGCGGATCATCCCTTTCATGCCATCAGCCGAAGACAGGCGGTATTCCGTCGAAAAAGACATTTGGTCGGGCACAATGAAAAATATCGGATCGCCATCTGCCTGCCCTTTCAGGGTTTCAACGATTTCATCCAATATAAAACGGGTTTTTCCAGATCCGGCACGTCCGTAGATAATTCTCAATGACATGTGAACACCCTTTCGTTTAGAACGTTTGTTCTTACTTCACTTCATCCATCCGCTGACAACCAGTTTCAGCCTGGCGTTTTATTGATTGTCAGAGCGGTTTTTTTCTGCGGCTCTGCGGAAATCTTCTTCCACATTCTTATTCACTCGTTTTTCTATAATTTTTCCTACTATATAAAGGAGAATGATGATACATACAACGATAATAGTCCGGACAGGATTAGTGATCAAAGCACGGAAATCATAGCCGACATATGTAATTGTAAAAACCATTACCGCTTTCCCTGCAATCAATGTCCACAGATAATAACGCTTGCCGATATTCGACAGACCCGCCACCAGATTTACTAGAGCTGAAGGCGTAAATGGAAAACAGATTAACAGAAAAAGCGGTCCAAAACCATTTCTCTCAACCCATAGGATCAATTTCTCCACTTTTTGGTGCTTCGTCATGAAATTGAGAAATTTTGCCCTTCCGTATTTACGGATAATCAGGAATACGCCATATGATCCAGCCACTGTTCCGGCCCATGACAGGAGAAAACCGAAAAGCAATCCGTACGCTCCCGCATTGGCAAACACAAATACAAACAGCGGGAGAAAGGGAAGGAACGCCTCTATAAAAGGAAGCAAAAATCCGATGAATGGCCCGATCGACCGATACGATTCATAAAGTGCTGTAATATTCTCCAGTGAAAAGAAATCCGCCATATTCTCATTCCTTCTGCTTGAAAGATTTTTCAATATCGGATTCATACTCCGATTATTTATGTGATATGCTATTATAACTACTTTACACTCTTTACCCGTTTTTGGAAAAGAGAAATACTTTTTACATAAGGAGAGAAGAAGATGGAACAACGCGGTTTTTCTGCTGGGCTGAAAGCCGGGGTCAGTATTGCCATCGGGTACTTCCCCGTTGCTCTGACATTCGGGCTTTTGGCCAAGACCACCGGGCTGTCGCTCATGGAAGCCACCGCTATGAGTATTTTCGTCTTCGCTGGCGCAGCCCAATACATATCCCTGTCATTGATCACAGCGGGAGTCGCTCCGGCAGTCATCATTTTAAATACATTCATCGTCAATATCCGCCATTTCCTTATGACGGCTTCGCTGAATGAAAAGATGCAGCCTGATGCGCGCTGGAAAAAAGCCTTATACGCATTCGGCATCACCGATGAATCCTTTACCGTTCTGGCCATACAAAAAGAAGACAATGTCCGCACGACTTTTGCGGCTGGTGTTATTACGATTTCGTATGGCAGCTGGGTTGTTTTCACAGCTCTGGGGCATCTCATCGGAGCAAATCTTCCCGCGTTCCTGCAAGCCGCCATGTCGATTGCACTATACGCCATGTTCGTCGGACTGCTGATGCCGTCCATGCGCGGCAATCGCAAAGTTCTGAGTCTTGCGGCAATTGCCGCGGCGTTCAATTCATTTTTCTATTTCACCGATTTGCTGTCAACAGGATGGGCGATTCTGGTTTCCACGCTGGCATCCGCCGTTATCATTGAAATGATATCTTCGAAAGGGGGACGATCCTGATGGGTTCCTGGATTTGGTGGACAATACTCGGCATGGCCATCGTCACTTATATACCGCGTGCCATCCCGCTGACTTTTCTGGAGGGCAAGGAACTGCCACCTTCCATTCAAAATGTTTTGCGCAATATTCCCTTCGCCGTTCTCGGCGCTTTGATTTTCCCGGCGGTCTTTTTCATCCAGGAAAATATCTGGTTCGGCGTCATCGGTGCTGCAGCAGCATTCGGCATCGCACTCACGGGAGCCAACGTTATGGTTGTCGTCCTCGGTTCGATTACAGTGCTTGCTGTCTACAGTCTTTTTATGTAAAAAAAAGCCGTCATTCATCTTCATGAATGTCGGCTTTTTTGCTGCGTTTGTACATATTGGTGGCATACCAGAAGCCCGCAGTGAGCGACGCGGCATTGATGACATACAAAAACCAGGTATTTGTGTAGCCGGCATAAACGGCCGCCGCAATAAGCGCGATAGTCAGAATAAGCGCGACAATATGGTTAAAAGTCACTCTGGTAAATAGGATAACGAGAAGCCCCGGAACCAGCAAGGACAGGAAAAACTTCGTAATCATCGATTCCATGGAATCATCTCCTCCGTTCGATCTTTCAAACAAATTCCGGGCACACATTTCCATCAAACCACGATGAGGCCCAAACGATAATGATCATGCCTGAAAACGACATGCTGTCTGAGACGCATCTCCTTGTTATGGTCGATCACTTCAAGGCGGCAATGGGCTGCGTTCACCTGAATCGCTTCGTAAAGTTCCGCTTCATTCGTGACAGTCAGTCCGTTCACTTTGCGGATGACCTCTCCGCGCAAAAGCCCCATTTTTTCTGCAGGCGATCCGGCAAGGACATCGACAATCATTACGCCAGTGGATTGGGGAGCCACTGCATGGTTGCCTTTGTTTTCTTTTATTGCATTCATCATGGAAATTGCTGCTCTGCCTGTTACACCAAACAGCAATGCGACCAGTGCCATCGGTTCCCATACAAAGGACAACAAGGCCAAAATGACGATGGCGATTCCGAGCATCCATACTTTTTGACCAAGCTGTGGATACAGATGGAGCGGCAACGTTTTTCGAGCCCGGCTTTGAAATCCGATTATTGCCGGAAACAGGATGAATGTAAATCTGCTGTCACCGATCGGAAACTGCGGCCAATAAGGCAGATAGCTGTTCAATAGATCGCCCGGCACAACCAATAACAACGGGATCAGCCAAAGACGTTTCGCTTTATAAAGGACTGCAGTCCCTCCGCGGGAAGTTTTCTGCATTCTCGGCGAGGACGCTTCCGCACCGTGACGAATGATCAGCAGACCTTCTACAAATACCATCGCTCCGGCGATCAAAGCGACGGGCAGCAGCCAGTTCCAAGCAATTGCATAACCCGTGTAATCGAATATGCCAAAGGGAACCGACCAGCCATAATGTTTCAGCAGCCAGCCAAAAGCTGCAGCTGCAGCTGCCAGATAGATGAACGAAGCCATTTGGTAGACGCCTGAAAGTAAAACAACTGCGCTGACAAGAGTTAAAGCGACAAGCCATTCCAACGGAACTGCCAGGCCGATTGCGGAAAACAATATGGAAAGGAGCAACGCATAAAGAATGCCATCCTTCAGTAAATCACCGAATTCACGCCAGCCCCAGACAATCCGCGTGCGAAACTGCGTTCTTTCCTTCTTGACCCTGAAATAACCAAGTAAAATTGCTGCAAGCAGCGCTATGTATAAAAGTGGATTGATAAAAAATCTACCTATGTCCGATAAAGCTTCCATGACCATTCTTATTCACCATCCATTCACCGGCTATTGACGTTGTCTTCCATTGTACCAAAGAACCCCTGCATACTGTACTTCTTTTTGAGCCCAGACTATGCAGAGGATTATTTGGGTTTAAAGCCTGTAATTATTTAAAAGCGGCGGCAAGCTGGTCCAAAATATCTTCGGTGCCTTCAATGCCGGCGGACAGACGGACGATGCGGCGGGTCACACCGACCTTTTCCTTTTCTTCCTGGGATAAAGCGCGGTGTGAAGTTCCATATGGATAAGACACTGTCGTTTCGACACCAGCAAGCGTCGGAACTATTTTTATCCACCCCAACGACGAGAAGAATGCCGATACTTCAATATGCTCAGGCACTTCGAAGCTGACGATTGCTCCTTTACCCGGATGCCACACTTTCGTTTTTTCTCTCAGGAAATCTGCAATCGCCTGCGCATTTTCCGTTTGCGCTTTCATGCGAAGGGCCAAAGTTTTAATTCCGCGGACGGTCAGCCATGCTTCGAAAGGACTGAGATTTAACCCCATATTGACTACGCGCTTTTCAGCGAATGCGATCAGTTCCGTGTTCCCCACCAATACCCCGGCTGTCACATCGCTGTGGCCGCCAAGATATTTCGTTGCGCTATGGGCAACGAGATCTGCTCCGGATTCATATGGCTTCATTGTATACGGCGTCGCAAATGTATTGTCGATCATGACTTTAACCCCGTAATGCTTTTTCAGTTGGCTCAACATTTCGATGTCCTCTTCCCGCAGGAAAGGGTTCGTGATCGATTCACTGAACAGGAGCTGCACTTCCGGGTAATCGATTAAAATCTGTTCAATTGCACTGATATCCGAGAAATCAGCAAAATGGACCTGTATGCCCATCAGCGCAAGTTCTTGTTTCAATAAGAGGAAGGTGCCACCGTATACGTCTTCCGCAGCCAGGATATGATCCCCGCTCTTCACAACCGACAGGATCCCGGCCAGAATTGCCGACATTCCGGACGAAGTAGAAACCCCTTTTGGTGCCCCTTCCAAATCAGCAACCGTCTGCCCCAACGCATCAGTATTCGGATTCGCTGATCGTGTATACAGATATGTTCCGTTGCCCTCGTAATAACCTTCCAATTCTTCCAATGAAGAAAAAGCAAAAGCCGAAGTTTGATAAATCGGCATCACTTTCGGCCGTATAGTCCGCTCTTCCATCTGTGCTGTGTGAACCGATTTCGTTTCAATAGTTGTCATATCCCTATCCCCTTATTCCATATTTTCAATAAAATCTTCCATCATCTGTTCATTCATGGGGCCGACGATTTTATTCTGCACGCGCCCTTCCGTATCAATCATATAAGTAGTAGGAATTGCCGCTGCCTGATAGATATCGCCGATTTCTCCTTTTATGTCCATCGGGACAGGGAAAGTCAGGCTGAATTCCTCAACAAAAGCATTGATCGCATCCATCCCTTTATCAGCTGTTGTCAGATTGACTGCCAAAATTTCAACATTCTCCCCTTGAGCCTGTTCTTCGTAATATTTCTGCATGTCCGGCATTTCAGCGCGGCAGGGCGGGCACCATGTTGCCCAGAAGTTTAAGATAACTTTTTTCCCTTTGTAATCCGACAGTTTCACCGGTTCGCCTGCGAGTGTAGTCAATTCAAAATCCGGGGCTTTCTCACCTTTGGCAAGCCCTTCATCTGTTGGAAGAAATTCGACATCACTGCCTTCATTCAAACGGTCAGTTGACTGTTTTTCTTCAACATTTCTTTGGACGATTCCGATTGCCAGCAGGACAACCAAAACTCCAACCAGCAATAATCCCACCATTTTTCTCATAAGGATTTCCACTCCATTCGAATTTCATCATACGATAAATACCACTGTATATGCTACTGTTCCAAACGCAAAAACCATAAATTTCCGCAAAAAAACCGGCATCTGTGTCGATGCCGGTCCATAATTTATCCGCCGATGTAATTAATAGGGTTAACTGCATTTGAACGCGAGCCATTCCAAGCTCCGATATGGATTTCGAAATGGAGATGCGATCCGGTCGAACGGCCTGTGCTGCCCATTCCACCGATGCGCTGTCCTTGTGATACAGCCTGTCCGGTAGAAACGCTAATCGAGCTAAGGTGAGCATATACAGTTGTATATGTCTGCCCATTTATCGAGTGTGTGATCATGATTACATTGCCGTATGATCCCATCACTCCCGCATAGGAAACATAGCCTGAAGCTGATGCATTGATAGCTGTTCCTATACTGTTGGCAAAGTCGATTCCAGAATGTTGTTCATGCCCCGCACCAATATCGCGTCCACCATAGTTCGATGACAAACGGCCGGAAGTCGGACTGATGAACCCTGAACTGTTCTTTACAGGAGCGCTGGAAGTTGTAACTGCCGAGCTTGCTGTTTTTTTGCTGGCTGCCGCCTTTTGAGCTGCAGCTCTTTCAGCAGCTTCTTTGCGCTTGCGTTCTTCTTCAGCTTTCTTGGCGAGTTCTGCTAAACGTGCCTGTTCATCAGCAATCTTCTCCGCCAATGCGTTGCTGACACCGATTGCTTCAGCGTGCTCGTCTTCCAAAGCTGATTTTTCTTCAGCCAAACGCTTTTGCTCTGCTTCCAGATCTGCTTTCAAACCTGCCTGCTCTTTCTTTTGTCCATCTAATGAAGCTTTCAGATCTTTCAATTCTGCCTGGCGTTTTTCCTGCTCCGCCAATTTGCTTTCGACTTCAGCTTTCTGCTCAGCAAGAAGTTTTTTGTCTTCTGCCTGTTCACGCATGATTTCACGGTCCGCTTCAATCAGCATATTCACCGCTGAAAAACGGTCGATGAAATCCACAAAGCTGTTGGCGCCAAGCAATACATCGATGTAATCGACAGAACCGCCGCTTAATTGAATTGCGCGTGCACGTTCCTTAAGCAACTCTGTACGTTCAGCAATTTTGTTTTCAAGTTCTTCGATGGATAATTTCAATTCATCGATTTCTGTCTTGGTTTGGTCAATTTCACCTTGTACCACATTCATCTTGTCCTGTGTTTCAGTGATTTTGTTTTCCAATTCGTTGATTTTCTCAACAATTTTTTCAAGTGTAGTTTGATTTTCGCTGATTTCATGCGCTTTTTCATTAATATTCGAATTCAATTCGCTCTTTTTTCTTTCAGCATCCTGCTGTTCCTTTTTCAGGCCGTTCAAGTCATTGGCGCTGACCGATGGCGTTACCATCGTTATAGCTAATAATAATGAAACAACAGACAACATCCATTTCGACTTCGAGTTCAAGTTCGTGTTCCCCCTTCGGCTATACGTTCTCTATCTATCTGTCTTTTATCTCTCTACGACTTTTTTTCTAAGTTTTTTTATTGTGTGCAGCTTTTCCTATCAAACTCGCAAGAATTTGCGGATTGACATGAAGCTTCCCCATACTCCGATGAATACACCCATTAGGAGGATCAACGCACTTACCTGGTAGATGAATGGCGCGAAGTCCAGTAGCTGGATCATTTCACCGCTCAATTTAGGCGTTGCGAATTCAGTGACGTTATAGTAAAGCGCGACTACCAGACCGATTGGAATGATTGAACCAAGAAGCCCAAGCCACATCCCTTCAAGGATGAATGGAATTCGGACGAACCAGTTTGTCGCTCCAACCAATTTCATAATTTCGATTTCATGGCGTCTCGCAATAATTGTGATGCGGATCGTGTTTGAAATCAGGAACATTGCGGTAAACAAGAGAGCAAGGATCAAAACGAGGCCTACGTTACGGCCAGTGTTCAGGAATGCGAACAACTTCTCGATTTTGCCTTCACCATATTTTACTTCTGCAATGCCTTCAAGCTGGGAAATTTCTTTGGCAACATTCTCTGTTTGCTGAGGCTCAGTCGCTTTTACATAGAAAACATCCAACAATGGATTGCTTTGCTCAAACAAACTGAATTCATCTCCGAAATCTAATACCAGGTCTGAAAGCTCGTCTTCTTTAGTCGAAAAATTGACCGTATCGACGCCTGACATGCTCTTGATGGCAGTTTCCATTTCGGTTACGCTGGCTTTATCTGCTTCCAATGAAACGAAAGATTTGATTTCCACATCATTTTCCAGGTCATCCGCAACTTTGTTCAAGTTCATCATGATCAAAACAAATACTCCAACAAGAAGCAAAGTGACTGTTACCGCACTGACGGATGCAAATGTCATCCAGCCGTTGCGTCCAAGGCTTTTTAGACTTTCCCGGAAGTGGCGTAATATCGTTCTAGCCTTCATATCCGTAGTCACCTCCAGCTTCATCACGTGCAATAAGCCCGCCTTCGATAGCGATGACTCGGTGTCTCATCTTATTAACAATCTCGCGGTTATGGGTCGCCATCAGAATTGTCGTTCCGCTTGCATTGATGCGTTCGAAAAGATTCATGATATCCCATGATGTTTCAGGATCCAGGTTTCCAGTCGGCTCATCTGCAATCACTACTTTTGGTGTGTTGACAATTGAACGGGCAATTGAAATCCGCTGCTGCTCTCCTCCAGATAATTCTCTAGGGAACATTCGCGCTTTATGTTTCAATCCAACCAGATCAAGAACTTCAAGCACCCGCTTGCGGATTGCTTCAGGTTTCTCTTCAATTACTTCCAGGGCAAATGCTACATTCTCGTAGACATTCAATCTTGGCAGCAATTTGAAATCCTGGAACACAACGCCGATTTGGCGGCGAAGCAAGGGAATTTTCTTTCTTTTGATCTTTGCAAGATCTAGTCCGTTAACAAGCATCTGGCCGGAAGTCGGGCGTTCTTCTCGATAAATCATTTTGATGAAAGTCGATTTACCGGCTCCGCTTGGGCCTACAATATAAACAAAATCGCCTTGTTTGATCTCGACGTTCATACCGTTCAGAGCAACGATACCATTTGGATATTTTTTATATACGTTCTTCATTTGAATCATTTAATAACCACCTATTTAAATTGTATTTCACAAAAACATTAAGTGTCCGAAAAAACCAGCAAACCCATTGTAGCACTTTTAAAACCCATTTTACATTACAGTTCTGTATCAATTAAACTTATGATTTGAAACAATTCATAAGCATTTAGATACATTTCCGTAATTATTACCTTTCTTTTTGCCTATGCAATGTTTACACAATTAAAAAATCCTGCTATATTTTAATATAATTTTCACATGAAAAAAACCGGCTTTTCAGCCGGTTTTACACTTTATTATTCCTTTTCGGAAAGCCATGCTGCAACAGCTTCAGCTTCTTCACCTACAATGATTCCCGCTGGCATTGCGCCTGCCCCTTCAAGAATGACTGCCAGGATTTCTTCTTCTGATAATCTTGAACCCACATCATTCAATGGTGGGAAATTCCCTTGCCCCTCGAGGTTACCCCCGTGGCAGGAAATGCAGTTCTGATTAACGATCTGCTCAGCATCTACAGTAGTTTCTCCTTCTGAAGGTGTTTCTTCCGGCGTTTCTTCTGCCGGCTCCGGATCGGTCGTTTCCCCGCCGCCGCATGCTCCCAGAATAAGGGTCGTACCGAATAATAATGCCATCAAGCTCTTTTTCATATTTCTTCCTCCTTGTGTTGTCTATTATAAGATCTTTGGTTATTCCATTACTAGAAGTATACCTGAGCTAAGCCCGTTTGAAACCTTCACCCAAAACTTCTGAAGCATCCGAAACGATGATAAAGGCCGCAGGATCAACGGTTTTGACTACCTGTTTTAATTTGGTGAATTCAGTTTGATGGACGACAACCATAAGAATCGGCCGCTCTGATTCCGTATAGCCCCCGGTTGCGGTCAATTTTGTGACGCCCCGATCAACTTCATCGTAAATGGCGTCGCGAATTTCCACTTGTTTCGTTGTAATAATGTAGACCAGTTTCGATCTTCCGAAACCGACCTGCACCAAATCGATGGTTTTTGATGTGACATAAAGTCCGATTAATGCATATAGCCCTCTTTCAATATCAAAAACAACCGCAGCGGCTATAACGATTAATCCATCGATTAAAGCAATGCTCGTACCAAGTGTCAGACCTGTGAACTTTGTAATGATCTGTGCGGCCAGGTCTGTTCCTCCCGTAGAGGCTCTGCCGCGGAAAACAATGCCCAAACCAAGGCCGACCAAAATCCCCCCAAATAATGAACCCAGCAGCGGATTCATCGTCCAGGCTTCCCAGTCTTCCGTCAGATAAACTACCAATGGAAGGAAAATAGTTCCAACAGCAGACTTTAATCCAAAGTTCTTGCCGAGAAGAACCACACCTGCGATGAACAATGGAATATTGAATGCCCACTGCACGAATGCCGGCCTCCATTCGAAAAGGCCGAACAGGATGGTACTGATTCCGCTGACCCCGCCTGAAGCAACTGCGTTCGGCAACAGGAAGACGTTAAAAGAAATTGCCACCAATATTGATCCAATGATGACGTATATGTAATCCAGGAACTCTGTTAAAAACGGATGTGCTTCTTTTCTATTGCGTTGATTTTTCTTCCCCATAAAAATGCATTTCCTCTTTCCTGTATTGTATTCTTTTTTGGCGAATTTAATGTATAAGCCCTGTCAGAGTATACCAAAGCGGCCGCGACTTGTGAACTTCATCAGAGTGAAGCAAAAAAATCCCGCAGACGCTTGGTCTGCGGGATTTCTCGATTATTGTCTAGACTCCAGCGCCCAGACTCTCGAGGTCATAAGCCACTTTGGCTATGCGGCAAAGGACGCCGCTCCGCCAAACCGTCTTATGCTTGTCGAGTCTAAATGGGCGCTTCCGCTTTTCTTTATTGCATTTTCGAACGCAACAGCGAATTGATGAAGCCATCGATGTCTCCATCCATGACTGCCTGGAGATTGCCGGTTTCGTAATTCGTGCGGTGGTCTTTTACCATTGAATACGGGTGGAAGACATAAGAACGGATCTGGCTGCCCCAGCCGATTTCTTTTTGTTCTCCACGGATTTCAAGAAGCTGCGCTTCCTGCTCCTCGATTTTCAATGCATAAAGTTTCGCTTTCAGCATTTGCATCGCTTTTTCGCGGTTTTTGATCTGGGAACGTTCCTGCTGGCAAGTTACAACTGAACCTGTCGGAAGGTGGGTAATCCGGACAGCTGAATCGGTCGTATTGATGTGCTGTCCGCCCGCGCCGCTTGCCCGGTACGTATCGACCTTCAAGTCTTCAGTGCGGATGTCGATTTCGATTTCTCCTGTGAATTCCGGCATGACTTCGCAGGAAACAAACGAAGTATGGCGTCTTCCTGAAGAGTCGAACGGTGAAATGCGGACGAGGCGGTGAACCCCTTTTTCCGCCTTCAGGTAACCGTATGCGTTATGCCCTTTTATTCCGAGTGTGACCGATTTGACACCTGCTTCTTCACCTGCAAGGTAATCAAGTGTTTCCACTTTAAAGCCGCGTTTCTCAGCCCAGCGTGTATACATCCGCAGAAGCATTTGACACCAGTCCTGAGATTCTGTGCCTCCGGCCCCGGGATGCAGTTCAAGGATGGCGTTGTTTTTATCATATGGCTCGCTCAACAGCATCTGAAGTTCGTAATCAGCGAGTTTTGCTTTAAACTCCTTGAGTTCCTGGCTCAGATCTTCATGCAGTTCTTCATCCGATTCTTCGCGCAGCAACTCAAGCGTCATCTCCATGTTTTCCTGAGACTCCACAAAACCGTGATAGGTATTGACCACTTCTTTCAGGATATTCAATTCTGAAATCACTTCTTGCGCCGTTTCCTGATTGTTCCAGAAATCGGGATCAATCATCATTTCATCCAATTCCTGAATTTTTGCCTCTTTGTTCTCTAAGTCAAAGAGACCCCCTGAAGTCCGCAAGCTTTGCGGAAGATTTGTCGAGCTCGTTTCGGATATCTGCTAATTCCATCATTGTAAATTTCCTCCTCATAATAACACCGAAGAGCTGAAAGCTCTTCGGCATTTAGGTGTTCCTTATGCAGTTGCACCATGGCAATTCTTGAATTTTTTTCCGCTGCCGCATGGGCATGGGTCGTTCCGTCCGACTGTGGAATCTTTACGAACCGGCTCTTTTTTCTTTTTGGCCGTTTCGCCGCCTTCTTTCGGATTGACCGCCTGTCCTTTGGCAACTTCCTCACGCTGCAAATTATTGCGGATTTCGGCTTTCATGGAATACTTCGCAACATCGTCCTCGATGGCTTCCACCATCGCTTCAAACATCGCAAACCCTTCATGCTGGTATTCGCGCAACGGATCGTTCTGTCCATAGGCACGCAAATGGATACCCTGGCGCAGCTGATCCATCGCATCGATGTGATCGATCCACTTCGTATCAATTGAGCGGAGAAGAACAACTTTCTCAAATTCCCGCATACGCTCCGATGTCATTTCCATTTCTTTCTCATCATAGTGTTTAACAACTTCCGCATTGATGAATTCAATCAATTGTTCCTGTGTTTTATTTTGCAGATCGGCTTCGGTCACTGCATCTTCAGGCAACAGATTTGCTGAAATCACATCAGAAAGCGATTTGAGGTGCCAGTTTTCCGGCTTTTCGTCAGTTGTATGCGAATAAACCATGCGGTTAAGCATTTTGTTGATCATGTTTTCAACCAATGAACGCATATTATCAGTTTCGAGAACTTCCATACGTTCTTTGTAGATGATTTCGCGCTGTTGGCGAAGTACATCATCGTATTGAAGCAAACGTTTCCGTGCATCGAAGTTATTACCTTCCACGCGCTTCTGGGCAGATTCCACAGACCGTGTAACCATGCGTGATTGCAATGGCTGAGTATCGTCCATGCCGAGTTTGCCCATCATAGTGCGCATTGCGTCAGAACCGAATCGGCGCATCAGGTCATCTTCAAGCGATAGGTAGAACTGGGTTACACCCGGATCTCCCTGACGACCTGAACGGCCGCGCAGCTGATTGTCAATTCGGCGGGATTCATGGCGTTCGGTACCGAGCACAGCAAGACCGCCGGCGTCAACGACCCCTTCGCCAAGTTTGATATCCGTACCACGTCCAGCCATATTCGTCGCAATTGTAACTGCGCCTTTTTGACCCGCATTCAAAATAATTTCGGCTTCATGCGCGTGATTTTTCGCGTTCAGCACAGAATGCGGGATGCCTTTTTTCGTCAAATACTTGGAAATGATTTCTGAAGTTTCAATTGCTACTGTTCCGACAAGCACCGGCTGCCCGTTTTGATGGCGTTCAGCAATAT
Organism: Planococcus sp. (in: firmicutes); assembly: GCA_035461005.1. Classification (GTDB taxonomy): domain Bacteria; phylum Bacillota; class Bacilli; order Bacillales_A; family Planococcaceae; genus Planococcus. Next base: position 86,610 of record DATHVZ010000082.1, read on the forward strand.
CTTCGCTGACTGCCTTATACTTACCAGCAATGGTCGCGTAAATCAGATCGACCCGGTCATCACGGACGATCGGTTTATTTGTTGGAATCGCAATGACGTTCATATTGTAGATATTGCGGAATTCCTCTTCCTCGGTTTTGGCTGTACCGGTCATACCCGATAATTTATCGTACATACGGAAGAAGTTCTGGAATGTGATTGTTGCCATCGTCATCGATTCATTTTGGACTTCCAGGCCTTCTTTCGCTTCAATCGCCTGGTGCAATCCATCAGAATAACGGCGTCCTTTCATCAAACGGCCGGTGAACTGGTCAACGATAACCACTTCGCCGTCCTGAACCACATAGTCAACGTCATTATGCATCGTAATATGCGCTTTCAAGGATTGGTTGACGGCATGGTTCAGGCGTACATGAGTGATATCGAATAAATTCTCGATGCCAAACGCCTTTTCCACTTTTTCAATGCCTTCTTCAGTCAAGACGACGCCTTTTGTCGTTTCATCGTAAGTGTAGTCAGTATCCTTGCCCAGCATGCGGGTGAATGCATTCGCTTGCATATAAAGCTGGGCGGATTTGGCGGCTTGGCCAGAAATGATCAGCGGTGTGCGCGCTTCATCGACCAAAATGGAATCGACCTCATCGATTACCGCAAAGTTCAGCGGACGCTGCACCATGTCTTCTTTATATAGAACCATATTATCACGCAGATAATCGAATCCGAGTTCATTGTTCGTGCTGTAGGTGATATCAGACATATAAGACTGATGCTTCTCTTCCTTCGTCATGTTGGTCGTGTTCAAACCGACCGTCATTCCAAGCCACGTATACAGTTTGCCCATTTCTTCCGCATCACGGCTCGCCAGGTATTCGTTGACCGTAACGACATGTGCGCCTTTTTTGCTGATGGCATTCAGGTAAACCGCCATTGTTGAAGTCAGGGTTTTCCCTTCCCCCGTTTTCATCTCGGCGATATTGCCTTCATGCAAAGCCGCAGCCCCCATGAGCTGAACGCGGAATGGATAAAGTCCGAGCACCCGTTTTGAAGCTTCCCTTACAGTTGCAAACGCTTCAGGCAATAAATCGTCAAGCGCCTCGCCCTTGGCATGGCGGCTGATAAATTCTTCTGTTTTCCCTTTTAACGCATCATCGGAAAGCGCTGCATAATCAGACGCAAAAACTTCCACTGTATCTGCAATTTTTTCCAGTCTTTTTAAATCCCTTTTGTTCGGGTCGAATACTTTGTTTAATACTCCTAACATTTATACCGCTCCTTGCACAGGGTCCAGTTCTTCTAAGCCACTGGATCACTATCGCTATTATTTATGTGTCATATGTCCGCAAGCTAAAAAATTCATTAGTTGTCCGGAACATCTATTGATTTCCGAAAAATCTCACTCCTCATTTTAACACTGCAAGGAGGCGCGTGCAAACAAAGAAGAGCAGACGAATCACGAGTTTTCTGACCACTTGGCTTCTGTAAAGCGAAGTTCTTAAGTTCCAAACAACATTTCCAGGGATGGCCCCGGCAATCGAAAAAGCTGTGCAGAATATAGATTCTGCACAGCTTTTAACATACTCATATTAAACTTTCTTTTTACAAATCACGAAGAGCTTGTTTCGATCAAACCATAGGTGCCATCTTTCCGTTTGTAAACAATGTTGGTATCATTTGTTTCTGCATCCGTGAAGACGAAGAAATTATGACCGAGCATATTCATCTGCAACACCGCTTCTTCCTCGTCCATCGGTTTCAGATCGAACTGCTTCGTGCGGACGATTGTGAAATCTTCCTCTTTGTCATCATCCGCATTGCCGTTGGTTTCGTTATCAAATGTAGCAAATGCTTGCCCCATCGGTTCACGGTCACGGAATTTACGATTTACTTTCGTTTTATATTTACGGATTTGGCGCTCAAGTTTTCCGACGATCAAATCCACCGCTGCATATAATTCTTCATGCCGTTCTTCAGCACGCAATGTCAGGTTTTGCATCGGGATTGTAATTTCAACTTTAGATTGGCTGTTATTGATCGCCTTCAGGTGGACCATTGCTCTTGCATTAGTCCCTTCAGGGAAATAACGTTCAATTTTTTCAACTCTCTTTTCAATGTGTTCTCGAATTGCTGGAGTTACTTCGATGTTGTCACCTTTGATATTAAATTGCAGCATATGAACTCCTCCTTCTTAATCTCTTACACTGTTACATTTCTACATATTCCCTTCGGATTCCTTCTTAAAACACAAATAGTTTCAGCAAGTTGAATTCCAGGTACACTATATGACAAGGAGGTGAAGCCGATGTTTACAAACAAGGTTGTCATAGTTACGGGTGCAGCCAAAGGAATCGGTAAAAGCATTGCCGGACATTTTGCTGAAGAAGGGGCGAAAGTGATCGGCCTCGATATTGAGCAGGTTGCCATTGAGGGTGTCGAATACAGGCAATGCGATGTCGGTAATTTTCGGCAAGTCAAAACAATCATGGAAGGGATCCATGACGAATACGGCGCTGTTCATGTATTGATCAATAATGCAGGTATTTCGGAATTCAAATCACTATGGGAAGTGGAAGAAGAAGACTGGGACCGGGTATTGGATACGAATCTGAAATCGGTTTTCATCTGCAGCCGGGAAGCAGCGAGGTTCATGTCCGAGGATATCCGTTCCATCGTTAATATGGCTTCCACCCGCGCTTTTATGTCGGAACCGCATACAGAATTGTATTCAGCTTCCAAAGGAGGTATTTATGCTTTGACCCATTCACTTGCCGCATCCTTGAGTGAAAGGGGCATCCGCGTAAATTCCATCGCCCCTGGCTGGATTCATACGGGAAATGCCTCCGATTTGCGGGACATTGACCATCAGCAGCATTGGAGCGGACGTGTCGGCGATACTTCCGACATTGCCCGTGCATGCTTATTCCTATCCAATCCGCAAAATTCCTTTATTACAGCGGAATGCCTGACCATTGATGGCGGAATGACCAGAAAAATGATTTACGAGCATTAGAAAAGACGGGCACATTAGACTGCCCGTCTTTTTTAATTGATTCGTCTTCTTCGCTAAGCCCGGATCAGCGCAATAAACCCCACTTCTTTTGCGCCTGCCTCTTTCAGCAGTTTGGCGGCAAGCCGAAGCGTGGTTCCGGTCGTATACATATCATCTATTAAAACGATTTTTTTCGGTATGGGATTGCCGTTCAAAGTGAATAACCCACGGGTTTTTAAACGCTCTTCCCTCGTTTTCTCCCCTTGGATTTCTTCGTTCTTACTGAGAAGATGCTGAAAATCCACTCCTCCAAATTCCAGTATGCTGTCGACTTGTGCAAAAGTCCGGCTCTTCAAGTTCAGCGGATTCATCGGAATCGGGACGGCCACCGCTTTGGTTTTCTTTACTGCTTTTGCCAGTTCATCGGAAAAAACTTCGGCCAAAACGGCATCCTGAAGAAATTTGAATTGATGCAAATATTCTTTCATAGCTGGGTTGTAGGCATACAGGCATTTCCCTGAATCTATCATTGCACCAAATTCCGTCGTTTCCCAGTGGCTGCATTCGCTGCAAAAGTCCGCTCCGGCAGCCCCGCACATCCGACAGCCATTAACAATCGGTTCGAAAGCCTCCCTGCAAGACCGGCAGACGGTTTCTGGTTTATCTAAAAAGAACAGATCTCTCCAGGAAGGGTTCGCTTCCAATTTATTGCCGCATAAATAACAATTCATCGATATCCCACCTTGTTATAGGATTTTATAAGAGTGCGGGCATTGTCCATCTGCCAGGATATGCCGTTATGGAAAAATATTACCTGTCCCTCCGGAAAAGCTTGTGAGCGTCCGGCGCGTCCCGCCATTTGGATGAGCGCCGATGCTTCAAAGACTGCTTCGTCTGCCCCGACGACGCCAACTTGCACATTTTCGATGGTTACGCCTCTCTCCAATATCGTTGACGTCAAGATACCCGGGATTTCCCCTTTCCTCAGTTTCATAACCTTTTCTTTCCGGTCGGCATCTTTGGAATGGACGGCTTCAATACGACTGTCCAACCGTTTGAATAAAGGCTCTGCCTGACGAATCATTTCAATTGTCGGGAAAAAAAGCATAAAAGGTTCCTTCCGTCCCAATTTTTGTTGGATCCATTCCGCCAATTTTGGTGGAATCTTATTGGACTGGAACGATCTTTTGTAATTCCAGAGCGACCGGTAAATTGGCACTGGAAGCGGATGGCCATGGAAGCGGCGGAAAATCTTTGATTGATTCGGAACGCTTTGGAGCAATTTGCTGGAAGGCGTCGCTGATACATAGATGATTGGTGCCCCGGGTTTTAAAGATTTCGAGACAGCACGAGCCAACGCCGGATCATAGGAATATGGAAAAGCATCCGCTTCGTCGACGACCACCAAATCAAAAGCCCCTTGGAACCGGTAGAGTTGATGCGTCGTGGCCATGACCAGAGGAGCAAATCCCGGTTCAAAAGTTGAACCGCCGTATAACGTATGGACGAGCAGATCCGGGAATACTGCCTTCAGCCGCGGCGATAATTCCAGCACCACGTCGGTGCGGGGAGCCGCAATGCAAATCCGTTTGCCTTGGGACAGCGCCTGATGGAGAGGCGGAAACAATAATTCAGTTTTGCCTGCGCCGCAGACAGCATATATAAGATGGGATTTATTTTGTCGCAGGCTTTCCCCGAGTTCGTCGGAAGCCTGTTGCTGGAGGTTTGTGAGTTCGCCATTCCATTGAAATGAATGGGAATAAGGGGTAATGATATGAGGTTCTTTCCAGGTGATCAGATCCGTGCAGGAACTGATCCTGCCCATAGAGATGCAGTGCCGGCAATAATAACAAGGCCCTTCACATCTTGCACATCTGAAGGAAACGATTTTTTCCGGCGAATTTTCCAGGCATCTGGCGCATTGCTGGTCATCGGTGATGCCTTTTTGAACGGAAATGAAACCATCCCCGATCGCTTGCTCAATCGCCTCTTTCGGAAAAGGCGTAAAATCGCGCAACCAAATTCTTCCCGTTAGAAAATCCTTCAATTCTTTCATGCTCCAACTCCTCTACAATTTTTGACTTCATTTATCAATATTGCTCATTGGAACCAAACTCAATGGGCAATGAAAAAGCCACGGCCGGTCATTTTTTTACCCAGCCAAGACCCATTGCGCCTTCTCCCAAATGCGAACCGATAACCGGCCCGAAATAAGAAATTGCAAATTCCACCGAAGTAAACTGCTGTTCAAGTTCTTGTTTCCACTTGTTGGCGTCATCTTCACGGTTGGCATGGATAATTGTCGCTTTGATCAAATCGCCCGCACGCACATCTTCCTCAAGCAATGCCACCATCCGGTTCATCGCTTTTTTTCGGGTGCGCACTTTTTCAAATGTAACAATCATCGTATCCTGGAAATGCAGCAAAGGCTTTATTTGCAGCATCCCTCCAACAATCGCCTGTGCTCCTGACAGCCGACCTCCACGCTGGAGGTGCTTCAGATCTTCCACCATAAAATAGGCGCGCATCGATTGTTTCATGTTGTCCAGCCTGATCAGAATTTCATTGGCACCTGCACCGCGCTTCGCCATTTCAGCAGCTTCCAAAGCATAGAAGCCCTGCATTGCGCAGGATATTTCAGAATCAAACGAAAAGACCTCAACGTTTTCGGCCAATTGACCGGCCTGCACTGATCCGGAAAAAGTTCCGCTGATGCCGCTGGAAAGGTGGATGGACACAATTTCATCATGTTCTTTAGCCAGCTGCTCGTATAAATGGATGAACTGGCCAATCGGCGGCTGCGAAGTTTTCGGTAACTCGGTTTCAGCTTTGCCGTAAAACTCCTGAACCGTCAGTTCCCGCTCTTCTTCGAACGATTCCAACCCGAAAGTTATCTGGAGTGGAATCATATGTATATTATGTTTTTCACGGACACCTGCAGCAAGATATGCAGTGCTGTCGGTTACGATTGCTGTTTTCACCATAAATCACCCTCCTTCTTTATTTTATCAAATAACAGACTAATAAATATACATAAAAAAACTTCCCGCCGGAAACGGGAAGGTATTTATGGATTGCCTATAGAGTGAAGCCCGCTCACTTTCCATCCGGCAGCTTCCTTTTTAAAAATCACCACTTGCCTGCCGGTTTGCATTGTGTCTGCCCCTGATTCAGAATCCGTTACAGTCACCGAAATTTCTGCGAACAATTCCGCACGATCAGGTGTAAATTTAACAATTGTCTCATTCGACGGCGAATATTCCGTATCATACGCTTCAAATGCCTGTTCCAGGGCAAGTTGGTCTTCTTCGCGGTCGAACCCTTCCGGCTCTTCTGCGATTACAGCCATATAACGTTCCATATCTTCTGCGTTAAAAGCTGCGATATATTCCCCGTATGCTTCGAGGATTGCTGCCTCTTCTTCTTCAGGAACTTCTGCTTCGATCACTTCTCCATCACCGCTCATTGTAAAGCCTGCGGATTTATCTTCCATGCCATGGTCTAAGGCGTTGTTTTCGTTTTCCAGATTGCTGTCATTAGTTGAATTCGTGTTCTCAGCCGTATCATTTTCATCTGAACAGGCAGTCAGAAGCAGCAGCAAACCAGCTGCCATAATCATTTTTTTCATCAGACATTCCTCCTGCGCTTCATTTTGCCACAGGAAGATCCATAATACAATGAAGAAACTGTGTCAATATCTTCTGCAACCGTGTCCGGCCGGAGTATCGGATTCCCATAAAAAAAGCGCGATGGCAAAAGCCATCGCGCAGGAAAATTGTTATTATCTTACTTCCACCCAACCATTTTTAATAGCTGTAACAACCGCTTGCGTACGGTCGTTCACCTGCATTTTTTGAAGAATGCTGGAAACGTGGTTTTTCACTGTTTTTTCAGAAATGAACAGCGTTTCACCGATAACACGGTTGCTCTGGCCATCTGTCAACAATTGCAGAACTTCACTCTCACGTTTCGTAAGTAGGTGATAAGGACGGCGGATTTCAGTCTGATGGAACGATCCTTTGTTTTCCCGCTCACTCAAACGGCGGAATTCCATTACAAGATTGCGAGTGACTTTCGGGTGAAGGTAAGATCCACCTTTGGCGACAACTTTGATAGCTTGGATGATTGCCTCGGCATCCATCTCTTTCAGCATATACCCGAGCGCGCCTGTTTTTAATGCATGGGTTACGTAGGATTCATCATCGTGAATCGACAGCATAATGACCTTAGCTTCCGGATGCTTCTCCATTAGTTCTCCGGTCGCTTCCACACCGTTTTTCTGTGGCATATTGATGTCCATCAATACGACATCAGGATGATTATCTTCATACAACTTGATGACTTCCGTTCCGTCGCCGCCCTCGGCAACAACTTCAAAGGTGTCTTCGAAGTCAAGAATCCTTTTTACCCCTTCACGGAATAATTGGTGATCGTCTATAATAATAATTTTCGTCATTATGTTGTCCTCCTCGAATACCGTATCTTATTTACCCAATTCATAGGGGATATGAAACATTAGTAATGTTCCTTCCCCAAGACTGGAGTTAATGATGAAATCTCCTTTGATCAGATCGACCCTTTCTTTCATCCCAATCAGTCCGAATGATTGATTTTTCACGATGCTCTGGTCAAAACCGGTGCCATTATCGCTTACGGCAATGCTCACCTGTTCTTTCAGCCATTCCATGTTCACTTCGATGGCCGTCGCTTTTCCGTGCCGGATCGCATTGGAAATCGCTTCCTGGACGAGCCGGAAAATAGATGTTTCATGGCTCGGCGGCAGCCTTCTCTCATTTCCGTTGGAATCAAAAGTAAGACTGGTCCCGGGATTGTACCCCTCCATGGTCTCAAGGTATTTCCGGAGAGTCGGCACAAGCCCCAGATCATCAAGGGCCATTGGCCGGAGATCATAAATGATCCTTCTGACTTCCGTCAGAGCGTGGCGCACCATTTCCTTCAGGGAAGATATTTCCCGAAATGCCTGCTCGGGGCCCTTTTCACGGTATGTCCGTTCGATGAGGTCTGACCTGAGCAAAACATTCGCCATCATCTGTGCTGGCCCATCATGGATTTCACGGGACAGCCGTTTTCTTTCTTCTTCTTGCGCCTCGATGATCCGCAGGCTATAATCTTGATTTAGCTGCGGTTTTTTGATGGCATCTTCAACCTCTTCCAAATCGGATGAGAGATAATTCATGGTGATATTCAATTGGTTGACAAGCCTTTCAGCCCGTTCAATAGTCTGTAATAATGTTTGCAGACGCCGTTGAAGCCGATCCCTTTTTTGGCGGTATTTCTTTTCTTCGGATCTGTTGGCGGACAATTGAAGCTGCAAATCATTGGCGTTCTCATAGGATTGGCGGATCTGCTGTTCGGTGTAGGAATTGAATGAACCCGAAACTTCAGCCAGGCGCCTTCGTGCAGCCCGCGTTTTTTCTTCCAATAAGTCCCCGGTTTTAATGACAGCAGAAATGTTCAGGCGCACATCTTCAAGCTCGTCCTTCATCTCTTCATAACCTTGGCGACTTTGCTCACTTATCATGAAAATATCTTTTTTTGACTGCTCCATCTTGGCCAGCAGCTCGTCATAAATGGAATCCAACATTTTTCCATCGATTTTTTTGGACATTTCAAAACCGCCTTAGCTAATCACCCTGCTGATTGTGATAATCCTTGCATCTTTATGCCTGTATAGGCTTTAACAAGTATATCACTATATAAGTAAGTTAATATTAAATATACATTACAAATTATCTGATTCTATTTTACAACAGGGGGTTTTAAAATGCGAGAATCTTACATGACTGCGGGCAGTTCGGCCAGTGCTGAACTGCTTATACAAAAATCCAGATTCATCGGCTATGCTGCCAGGGCAGAATCCGAGCAGCAGGCTTTGGAATTCATCAAATCCATAAAAGCCCAGCATCGCTCGGCAAACCATAATTGCTCCGCCTATTTGCTTGGCGAACATGATTCCGTCCAAAAAGCGAACGACGATGGGGAACCCAGCGGCACTGCCGGCGTCCCTATATTGGAAGTATTGAAAAAGAAACACTTAAAAGACACCGTAATCGTGGTCACCCGCTACTTTGGCGGGATAAAGTTGGGGAGCGGCGGATTGATTCGCGCATATGGCAAAGCCGCGTCCGAAGCGATTGCAGCGTCGGGCATAGTTGAACGGCGCCTTCATTTACTTATGAAAGTTTCAATCGATTATACGTGGCTGGGCAAAGTGGAGAACGAAATCCGTCAGTCCGAGTATCCTTTAAAGGATATTGAATATACCGATGGCGTCAATTTATATGTTCATGTCCCGATTGCTGAAGAAGAAATATTCATTGATTGGTTGAACGAGCTGACCAACGGCCAATCTTCCTTCGTATGCGTTGCAAGGGAATATCTGGAATTTCCGATTATTTGAGCTCAAATATTTACTCATATCCAAAAACGCTGTATAATAAATAGATTAGAGCATCACCTTTTTATCATATGAGAAACTGCACTAATTATATAGAAGAAAGCGATTGGAAAAACCTGAATTTGCTAATCGGTTAGCCATTTTCCACTCAGAGGAGCTATAATCATGAACCGTAAAAAATACCGCAAATCCAAATCATCCAATCGAAGAACTGCCATCAAAATTGCGCTGACTCTTGCAGTATCCCTATTGCTGTGTGTTTCCGCTTTTGGCATCTATTTGGTCAAAAAAGCTGAGAATGCCGCGAATAATGCATATGAAACTGCAGGCGACCGTGAAATGTCCGATTTGCGCAAAGAAAAAGTCGAGCCTCTTCACGATGATATTTCCATCCTGTTCATCGGAGTCGATGACAGCAGCAAACGAGATCAGAGCGCGAGCAGTATCAGATCAGACGCCCTGGTGCTCGCAACTCTTAATAATGATGACAAATCTGTAAAGCTTGTAAGTATCCCCCGCGATACTTATACGCTCATACCGGATGCGGGCAAAGAAGATAAGATCACTCATGCTTACGCCTATAATGGTGCCAGATCTACAATCGAGTCTGTTGAGAACCTGCTCCAGATTCCTGTTGATTATTACGTCAGAATGGATTTTGAAGCCTTCATAGCAGTTGTTGATGCACTTGATGGCATAACAGTTGATGTTCCATTCGATATGAAGGAACAGGACGAATTTGACAACGCAGGCGCAATCAGCCTTGAAGAAGGAATTCAGGAAGTGGATGGCAGTGAAGCCCTGGCTTTTGCCCGATCACGCCATTACGACAACGATATTGAACGCGGCAAAAGGCAGCAGATGATTTTAGAGTCGATCATGGATAAAGCTTTATCCGCCGGTTCCTTCACGAAATACGCTGGTGTAATTGATGCCGTGGGTGATAATATGAAAACAGACATGACGTTCAAAGAAATGCAGTCATTTTTCGAATACGCAAAAAACGGAAAACCGGATGTGGAAACTTTCACTTTGGCTGGCTACGATGATATGTCGACAGGCATCTATTATTGGCAGCCTGACATAGAATCATTAATGGAACTCCAGGATATCCTGCAAAGCCATTTGGGTTTGAAACCTGACACATCATCATACTCTGACAACACTTCAACCGAATTCGGCAATGAAGCCGATTATAACAACTAGACTAAAGAGGCGGCCCATTGAGGCCGCCTCTTTTTATACGTTCATATTTTCATGACAAATAAAAAGGCTAATTACAAATCAAGAGATTTGTAATTAGCCTTTTATTTGCCGAGCATTTTTACCAGATTGATCAATGGACGGTAATTCTTGCCCGCAAGGCCAACTACTTCCACAAATAATTCGATAGCCAGCAGCATTACCCCCAGTAGAAGTAATCCTCCCCACAAGGTTGCCTGAGAAAACAGCAATGCAGCCAATCCGAATAGCGCAGCAATACCATAAATGATCAACACTGTCTGTTTGTGGGAAAATCCGATATTCAGCAAACAGTGATGTAAATGAGATTTATCGGCAGCAGATATCGGCTGCTTTTCACGAACACGCCTAACGATTGCAAAGAAAGTATCCGAAATTGGCACTCCCAGCATAATAACCGGTATGATCAATGCCACCATTGTTACGTTCTTGAAACCCATCAGGGCTAGAATAGAAATCATAAAGCCGAGGAATAAAGCTCCGGTGTCACCCATGAAAATTTTTGCCGGATGAAAATTATAGTACAGGAAGCCGATGGAGCTCGCCGCCAAAATTGCCGCTGTGGACATGACGAAAACATCACCCATGATGTATGCCATAATGGCTAAGGTAATCAGTGCCACTGATGAAACGCCGGCTGCTAAACCATCCAGGCCGTCAATCAGGTTAATGGCATTCGTAATCCCAATAATCCAGATGATTGTCAACGGGATACTGAAATATCCAAAATCGATTTCCCCACCGAACGGAAGGTTGATGAAAGAAATTTCAAGCCCGCCGCCAATTACAACAATCGAAGCAGCCAATAACTGCCCGAGCATCTTGGCTTTCGCTGTGATTTCAAGCATATCATCGAACACACCGGTGATGATTATGATAAACGCACCAATAATAATGGCTGTTGTGATCGGTATGAAAGCAGGATCAACTGCATTGGAAATTGGATCTACCGGCCTTAAAATGAAATAGCCGATGAGAAATGATCCGAAAATAGCTAAACCGCCTAATCGCGGCATGATTTGCGCATGGACTTTCCTGTAATTTGGTCGGTCCACTGCCCCAACTCTGAAAGCCAGGCGCTTAACCAGAGGTGTTAGGACAATAGAAGCAATAAATGCCAAAATCAGAACGAGGTATAACATACCTTTCCTCCTCAAAAATTCTTATACACATAGAAATTCAATGCTATTATAGCACAGAATCGCCAATGATACATATTTATTACTTGTTATTCCATTTAGACGCAGTCAGGTAAAAATAGTTTCGCATTTCAAACGATATTTTCTGAAAACGCCAGTATTTGTTGCTCTTTTTCCTGGCTGGTTCCCGTTGATAATTCTACGCTTTCGAAACCATCCGGGCTTCATCCCAGAAAAAGAAAAAGTTTTTACAAGCTCTTCCATCGTAACCGGATTTGCAGCCAGATTATACGTGCCGTTAGGTCTATTTTCCACGTTGTTCACTGTAAGTTCTGCCCGCGCCAACTTTCCTGCATCCTGTCACCGGTTATGCGGACAGGTCTGGAAAGTTTCCATATTGCCCTTTCCTCTATTAAATAATGTGACTGCATGCCCTCTCCCCACCTCTTCTTCCACAATATGGCGACCGGTAAATGAAGTTCCCCCAACAACTAAGTTTTTCATATATTTCTCTCCACATTCAAACTAATTTAATAGTATTTCTGAAAGAACCTGTTATAATATACAATAGTTAGAATATTTCAATAATATAGGGGTGCAAAACTAACATGAATGGCAATCTGCAATTTTATACAAGTTTAACGGATTGGTCCGATTGGGATGAAGCAGCTGTTTTAAAAATGCAGCATACAGAACGCGCTGAACTGGCCAGATCCATTTCTTGTACAGGATTACTTGTCGACTTATCCATGGACCAGCATTCTGAAGTAAGGGAAAGTGTAGCGAAAAATTCTTTCACCCCACTCAACACCTTGAAACGCTTAGCAGAGGAAGACCTATGCAGCAGCATTCAGAATGCGGCAAAAGAAACTCTTAAAGACATTCAAAACCAGCCTGTTCCAAAAAACTTTCAGTGAATCACTGAAGGTTTTTTTATTTTACCCCTTCCGCCTACACGTTTAAATTGTCTCAAATCGGCTATACATAGATTAAACGAACAAAAGGAGGAACAGAATATGAGTAAAGATGGATTTTCAGATAAAGTAAAAAGTACTGTCAGCAAGGGCAAGGGTGAATTGAAAGATCAGGTTGGTAATGCCACTGACGATAAAAAAATGCAACGTGAAGGTAAAACGGATAAAACGAAGGGCAACATCCAGGGCGCCGTCGGTGATTTTAAAAACAAGATCAGTAAAGACAAATAAATGCAAAATCGGTCCTTTGGGCCGGTTTTTTTAAGTTGGAATGTTTTATAGATAAAAAGGGTTCCGCTCAAATGGATGAGCGGAACCCTTTTGCCTGCTCATTTGAAAAGGCAGGACGCTGAACACAATTGCTTAGAATAATCTTGGTGTCGGTGGCGTGGCTGTTTTCTTTTCTACGTCTTCATGGAACGGTCTGCCATCCCTTGGATTTTGGCGGTTGTCAACTTCGTCATGGTCGTCGAGCGCGTGTTTCGTGTCTTCGTGCCCCCCTTTAGCTTCGTTATTATGATCATCGCTATCATTGATTAAACGTTCTTCTTCAGAATCACTGCCGAATGGGGCCGGCCCAAGATTCGGATCCACTCCTGGCGAAGGCTCATCTTGTCTGCGGTTTATACCTTCTTCCCGGTTTAGGTCATCATATTGTGCTTCTGTTTCCAATTGCGGCTCATGGTCAAAGCTTTTTTCTTTCAAAGATCTTTCATTTTCCGGCTTTCTATCTGTTGTCGGATGAATGGTCTCTCCTTCAAGCCGTGAATCCTTTGTTTTTTTGCCGTAAGCGGGATGGCCATGCTGATCTTCCCGGCGCACTTCAGAAGTGTAGATCTTTTTAGAATCCTGTGCAATCGTCCGGGGTGAAAGTTCATCAGTTTCTGTTGCTTCACCATTAATATCAGCTCTCACATCGCGGTCCCTGATTTTCTCATCATTGAATTTTTTCCCGTCGCGCTCGATGTCTCGTCCGAATGGTGTAAATGCGGTATTACGCTTGCTTTCGTCAATATCGGCCGTCCTTGTATCGTCTCCGAAAGAAGTAGTATTTTCTCTCTCCCAACCAATTGGCTGCCCATCTGTATACAACAGTATTGCGCCTTTTTTAATATCTTCACTGTATCTTTCAACCGTTGGCTGATCGAGGTTCAAGTCCATTAATTGGGTTTGGACAGTATCTTCTCCACTGAAGAAAGATTTAAATTTGCTGGACAATGATTCAGCCTCATGCCTTTGCACATTCAATCGGCTTTTGTAGGAATTGAATACATCTTTGTCCCTCGCGAGCACATGAATATCATTTTCACTGTAGCCATGCATTTTCAATTGCTCTATCCGCTGTTCCATTTCTTCCTGGCTATAAACCATTTCAAATTCTCTGTTTGTCAGTTCCATTATCTTTTCAGCCTCCTGTAAAATGTCTTAATCTCTGTTTACCCGAACCTTCTGAAAAATAAAACCTCAAGAGATATAAAAGCAATAACCCCGTTCTTCACCGGGCATTCTTCTCCAAAGAATTTCTCCTTTGCTACTTCATATTTATTTTTGATACGGAATTTAAGCAGACAGGAAAAAACCCCTTCCTCATTTCTAAGGAAGGGGTTAGCATTATCGGTATTTTTTGTCGCTCTTCGTATGCTTTTCAGCTTCGCTTGTTCCGCCTCTGGCCTTTTCGACTTCAGGCTTTTCCTGCGTGGTGAACGAAACGTGTTTTTCATCTTTCACAAGCGTCGGATCCTGCAGGAAGGTTTCGCCTCTGGCAAACCTGTCTTCCTGTTCATCAAAATTATTATCCACCGACTTGATGAATTGATGACGCTGTTGATCTTCAGGATCTTCTGTTCCCTGTTTATTTCTGAGTTCCCCTTTTTCAACCGCTTCCAAGATTCCAGCGCGCCCCTCTTCTATATAAAGCAAGATTCCGCCTTTAGCAATATCTGCAGTATAGCGTTCTGTCTCCTTGTCACTCAGTCCAAGTGATTTTACGCCTTCCCGGACACTTCCTTCCCCACTGATAAAGCCTTTGAATTTATCTTTGAAAGAATTAACTTCTTCACCTTCCACCCCAGTCCGGTTTTCAATCGAATCCAGACGGTCACTGTCCTGCGCCACTAAATGTATATCATTTTCATTATATCCCTGTTTTTTCAAATCCCCGATTTTCCGCATCAGGTCATCTTCGGAAAATACAACAGCCAATACATTTTTCTCTTTATCCATAATAAAAACCTCCAAAAAGATATTTGTCATTACGGATACTTTACCCAAATGGCAGGAATCGTTAAACTTATAGCGAAAATAACAAAAGAGAATATGAGACAAAGCGTACCTCAAGTCTATATTATAATAGGTATTTATTACCTTTTTATTATATTTCCAGTAAAGCATAATAAAAAAGCAGTTTATTTAGAAAATTGGTGATAAGATGGTAAAAAAAGAGATATACTTAAGTATACTTAAGATGTGGAGGCGGAAATTATCGTACTAAGCAATCTTACTACTTCTAACTTTTCTAAAATTCCGGAGAAGTTTGAAAGTAACTCTCCTACATGGATGATCGAGGTTCTGCCCATGCAAACGGAAAGGAGAGAATCAATGGATACTGGAATGCGACTCAAGTACAATCGACTGAAACAAAGAATGAGCATCGAGGATCTTGCTTCCGAGATTCTTCTCCCGAAAGAGTTAAAGAAAATTGAATCCGGTTTGAAAGAACCTGCTCTTATTGAATTGGAATCACTATGCAAAAAACTGGGAATCCCTCTTGCTCCAAAAGATAATCCAGTTGGTACAGTTTTAGTAAAGAATTTTAAATCTTCTTTA
>DATHVZ010000083.1:0-10283 GCA_035461005.1 Planococcus sp. (in: firmicutes)
AAAACGGCCATCGTCGTCCGGGGCGGTGTGGAAACGGAAATTTCCGTGGACGCCGTCGAAACAGGCGACGTGGTCATCGTCAAGCCCGGCGAGAAGCTGCCGGTTGACGGTGTCGTCGTCGAAGGCGCGACAGCGGTTGACGAATCGATGCTGACGGGTGAAAGCATGCCAGTCGAAAAAACTGCCGGTGACCGCGTCATCGGAGCAAGCATCAACAAAAACGGCACGATCCGCTACGAGGCGACGAAAGTCGGCAAAGACACCGCTTTGTCGCAAATCATCAAATTGGTAGAAGACGCCCAAGGATCGAAAGCGCCGATCGCCAAAATGGCGGACATCATTTCCGGCTATTTCGTGCCGATCGTCATCGCGATTTCAATCCTTTCCGGCCTTGCGTGGTTCGTCGGCGGACAGACAGGCTTGTTCGCCTTCACGATCGCGATTTCCGTGCTGGTCATCGCCTGCCCATGTGCACTGGGGCTGGCGACACCGACTGCCATCATGGTCGGCACCGGCAAAGGCGCGGAACATGGCGTCCTGATCAAGAGCGGTGGTGCGCTCGAGACAACGCACTCCATCGACACAATCGTCTTCGATAAAACCGGGACGATCACGGAAGGCAAACTGACAGTGACCGATGTGCTGATGGCACCGGACGGGTTATCGGAAGATGAACTCCTGAGCCTCGCCGCATCGGCTGAAAAAGGCTCAGAGCACCCGCTCGGCGAAGCGATCGTGAAGAGCGCAGCTCAACAGGAACTGGCGCTGAAGACTGTCGAGCGCTTTACGGCCATTCCGGGCCACGGCATCGAAGTCTCCATTGAAGGAAAAGGAGTGTTGCTCGGCAACCGCAAACTGATGAGCGACCGCCAAATTTCACTGGGTGACTATGCAAACGCGTCCGACCGCCTGGCGAACCAGGGGAAAACGCCGATGTTTGTCGCGGTGGACGGCGAATTTGCCGGCATCATCGCAGTCGCCGATACGGTGAAACCGTCGAGTGTCCAAGCCATTCGAAAACTTCAGGACATGGGCATCGACGTAATCATGCTGACGGGTGACAATAAATTGACCGCCGCAGCAATCGCCAAGCAAGTCGGCATCGACCACGTCTTGAGCGAAGTGCTGCCGGAAGAAAAAGCGAACGAAGTGAAGAAATTGCAGGCAAAAGGCAACAAAGTGGCGATGGCCGGCGACGGCATCAACGACGCACCGGCGCTTGCCCAGGCCGACATTGGCATCGCCATCGGCTCAGGAACGGATGTCGCAATGGAATCCGCGGACATCGTCCTGATGCGCAGCGATTTGATGGACGTGCCAACCGCAATCCAATTGAGCAAATCGACCATCAAAAACATCAAGCAGAACCTGTTCTGGGCGTTCGCCTATAACATACTCGGCATCCCGGTCGCGATGGGCATCCTGTATCTGTTCGGCGGCCCGCTGTTGAACCCGATGATTGCCGCTGCGGCGATGAGCTTCAGTTCCGTCTCGGTTCTGCTCAATGCGCTGCGTTTGAAAAACTTCAAGCCGGCGACGGTTTAAGGCAACCGTTTTACGGCAAAGCTACTCCTATAGAAGGAAGGTGAAGCAACATGCACAAAGGAAAGGAACTTGTGCTCTATACACGCCCGACCTGTTCGGACTGCCAGGACGCCAAAGCCTACCTGGCGCGGGAGAATATCCCATACGAGCATAAGGACGTCGGCGAAAACCCGGCACTCGAAGAGGACATGAAGAGAATATCCGGCGCCAAGATTGTACCGGTGTTCGCGTTCTACAAGAAGGGCCTGTTCGGCAAAAAATTAACCAACAACTTCATCGGCTTTGAACGCAACAGGGAAGAAATCCTGCGTTTATTAGACGGGAAATAAGTGAGTGCCCCTCCAGTGGATGGAGGGGCATTTTTTGGTGTGGAAAGCTCTTCCTCTTATGGAAAAGGCGATCCCCGGCTTCTGAATACAGGTTTTTATGTATCAGAAATGCTACAATATGAAAGAGATAAAGAGTACTCATAAAACCAATTGCTGCAGGTCATATGCGAGTTGGTCAACCTTCCTAATAGCCAGAGGGCTGGCAAGTGTTGCGAAACCATATTTTAAGAAGGAGGCTATCCATTGCCATATCAATTAGGAGAAACATTTAAGCTTTTCACCTTGAGTTCAAATCAGGAATTGGCCCAGGAAATCGCCGATTTGCTCGGTTGTGAGCTGGGGAAAAGTTCCATTTCCCACTTTAGCGATGGAGAAATTCAGATTAATATTGAAGAAAGTGTCCGGGGTGCAGAAATCTATCTGATCCAGTCGACATCCCAACCGGGCAGTGAACACGTCATGGAACTGCTGATTATGATTGATGCGTTAAAGCGGGCATCTGCGAAAACCATTAATGTCGTCATTCCTTATTACGGCTATGCGCGGCAGGACCGGAAAGCGAGTTCACGCGAACCGATCACGGCAAAACTGGTGGCCAACATGCTGGCAAAAGCAGGGGCTACCCACATCATCACAATGGATCTGCATGCCCCGCAAATCCAGGGATTCTTCAATATGCCGGTGGACCAGTTGCAGGGCGGGAAGATCTTATCGAAACATTTCTATGATAAAGGCCTGGAAGATGCCATTGTGGTAGCTCCGGACAACGGAGGGTTGGGAAGAGCCCGTAAACTGGCAAGCCATTTGGACGTTCCAATCGGCTTTATCGACAAGCGCCGGATGCAGCCGGGTGAACCCGAAACGGTGAATATTGTCGGCGACATTAAGGGCAAGAACGTCATCATCATTGTGGATATCATCGATACGGCAACCACGATCTCGCTCGCTGCGAATGTCCTGGTTGAAAGGGGCGCGAAAGCGGTTTACGCTTGCTGCACGCATGCCGTTCTTTCAGGCCAGGCGGTTCAAAAGATCGAAGAGTCGGCTCTTACGGAACTGGTTGTCACCAATACAATTTACGTACCAGAGGAGAAACGCACGCCAAAAATCACGATTCTTTCCGTCGCGCCTCTGTTGGCTGAAGCGATTGAACATGTCTATAATGCAAAACCGGTTACCCCATTATTCGAATAAATTCATGGCCATTGCGTCAGAAAAATTTTAGTTTCGAAACGAAAAATGCATACCAAAGAAGCCGTATCCAGAGACCCCAGGGGTTTTCGGATACGGTTTTTTCATCCGTTTTTTTAGATTTCGCGGTAAAAAATTTTTATAAAACTATTATTTTAAAGTCACTTTTTGCAAAGAGGAAGAAGGGTTTTTCCCATGGGGCATAACGTCAATTGGCCCCTAAAAGGAGCTGTGCAACAACCACTAATCTTACACCATCCCAATGGACATATGAATCGGGTCACTCTGCAGTAACAGTTGGCGAAACAAGAAACTAGGCATGGAGTCTTCAAGATGGGAAGAAGTGGGAGTTCCTGCATGTTTTATTCGTTTGGTGCATTTCAAGATTATCACGAGTAAAAGTATAGAAGAAAAATAAAAAGATTTCTGAATTATAAGACTTTTTAAAAAGCTGTTTACATATATTAGACCATGATATAGGTTTATTGTATCGGTTAACGAAAGGAAGATGATAAATTTTTGTTTAATCCTAGGTAATATGTTTAATTTTCAGTTGTTCAAGTGGAAAACTTGTGTGGAATTAGGCGGAGAATTATCGTTTTGTATTTTTAATTTTCAGAAAACTTGGAGCAAATAACTTAATTTATCAAAGTCTCATCACTTATTCTCCGGGAAGGGGATCAGTCCTTCCGAATGCAAGCAGGAAACGAATCAGCACGCCAGCAAACATATTGAAGAGAACAGAAGGAGTGGGCAGAGTGACAGAAACGAATTCCCTGTTATTGATGGCTGAGAATGTTGAAGGATTTAAGGGGAGCGAAGCAGAGCCGAACGCAGAGTTTTGGCAGCGCCAAAAGGAACGGTTGGTCAAAGTGCGCAAAAGCCCTGGTGTTAGTGGCGGCTGGTCAGTGGACCTGACAGTTCCATTTAATATATTTCGTGATGACCGAAAGGCTGTTAATGAGGCTGAAGTCTTTCTTCTCCCGGAAGAACTGCCCCTCTTTACACAGGCACTGATAGAGCAGCCGATTTTGTTTCCCATCAGTTATTCGCAGCACCTGTCAATGGAGCGTGGCATGTATTGCATGCGTTTAAAATCCCAGGAGCCTTTTGAAGATTTTGCTGAACGCCTTTCCGGAGCGCTCTATGAACTGGGGGAAATGAAGAGCGAGTAGTTTGCCAGCCTTGTGACAAATGTTTGCAAGAAACAATACTGAGGAGGATGAATCGAATGACTGCAATTCTTAAAGAAGAGAAAAGAATGGATACTCCTGCTAAAACCTATCTGCAAATTTATGAGGAATACATCAACGGCTACAAACAATACAAAATGGAAAAAGGGGCTCTGTCCACGAACACAGCGAAGGGCGAACTTGTTGAGAAATGAAGAATCTGTTTACAGTCACCTGAGAAAGGGAACTTCCATACTAATGCCAACTTTGAGGGAGGTTATTCGATGAAGCAAAATATCGGCACGTACAACTCGGTGCTGCGCATCACGGGCGGTTTGACGCTGCTCGCTTATTCCACCGCCAAAATGGCGCGCGAAGGCACATCCGGGGTCCAACTCGGACTGGCGTTTGCAGGCGCGCAAAAAGTCGCAGAAGGCATCACCCACTATTGTCCAATCGCAGATGCATTGCACTTGGAAGGCGCGAAGTTTTTGAAATAAGCGGACCGTTCCTGGTGAAAGCTGGGGACGGTTTTTATTGTATCCGAGCGGTTTTAAAAGGTATTTGTTATCTATTGTGCGCAAAATGTCGGAACTGGTCCCTTCAGAATACGCCACTGGACGGGTTTTCATGATACGATTGGTTTAACGGCATTGCCGAGAGAAACTGGGGGAATGGAATTTGAAAACGATGGGATTTGTAATTAGCCGCAAGAACAACGAGAAGCGGCGGGCGATTTTGCCGGTCGATTTGGCGCAGGTGGCGCATCCGGAACGCTTGTATTTTGAACAAGGCTACGGCGAAGTGCTCGGTTTGACAGACGAAGACTACAGCGACATGGGCGCAACGATTGCGACGCGCGAACAAGTTCTTGCGTGTGATGCAATTGTTGACGTCAAGCTTGGCTACGCCGATTATTTTGACCAATTGGAAGATGGCAAGGTGTTGATCGGCTGGGCGCATGCAATCCAGGACCTGAAATTCACAGACGGCGCAATCGCCGGCAAGCATACGGTTGTTGCATGGGAAGAATTGTTTGAAGGCGGCCGTTATATTTTCTACCGCAACCGCGAAGTCGCGGGCGAAGCGGCAGTCTTGCAAGCGTATCAGTATGCAGGCAAAATGCCGTATGAAACGCGTGTCGCGATTCTCGGCAACGGCCACACCGGAAAAGGTGCCCTGCGCATCTTGCACGGACTGGGAGCGGACGTGGATGTTTACGGCAGAAAATCAGAAGCGCTGTTCCGCGAGAAGATGTTCGATTACGACGTGCTCGTCAACTGCATCATGTGGGATACGGCACGCACCGACCGCATCATCTACCGCGAAGACCTCAAGCGTTTGAAAAAAGGCGCGATGATCATCGACGTCAGCTGCGACCCGGAACTTGCTATCCAGACAACGGTTCCGACAACGATCGACAACCCGGTCTACACCGTCGATGGCGTTGTTCACTACGCAGTCGACAACACACCGGCGATGTTCCCGCACACCATCACAAAAGTCCTCAGCACAGGCTTCGCGCCGATGCTCAACGGACTTTTGGAAGGCAAGCGCTCTGACATGGTTCAGGGAGCAATTGTCATCGAAGACGGCATCATCAAAGACCAACGCATCACCGCTTTCCGCGAAGCCCGTGGAATGACAGTTTAAAAGCATCAGTGCCGCATCCAGAAACCGCAATGGTTAATGGATGCGGTTTTTGCATATTGGTCTGAAGCGGTAAATAGTCATAATTGTGTCGAAAAAAGGGACAATTTAGGGACTGCTGACAATAGTGCATGCTATAATACAACCAAAAGTGAAGGAGTTGGTTGACTATGAACAGAAAGCTATTGCCAGGCATCATCGGCGGAGTTATAGGTTTTGTAGTCGGAATTATTGGTGGTGGTTTCCTCGGTTTGGTTGTGGGCGGAACTTTTTTAGGTAACCTCGATATCGATATATATACCGGACTTCAAGGATATGAGTTAGCCGCATATGTTGGGGCGATTGTTGGTGCCATTGTTCTGACGATAGTCGGAATTAGATTTGCATGGCGGCTTGCTGACAAAAAGGGGCAGGAAATGTCCTAGCGTCGATAATTGCACCGGACAGGGACAATCTGGGGACTGTTGGGAATAGTGAATTCGCGCTCGAATTCAATGATTTTTTCAAGCGCTTTTTTTAAAAAAACTATTATTATAAGTATAGTTTTTTGCAAAAACAGCAGGGATTTTTTCACTGGATACAACGATAGTTGGCCGCCAAAAAGGACCATCTTTCCAGCTGCTAATTTTGACTCCATCCCAATGGAAATACGGAACTTATCACACTGCAGCAACCGTTGACGGAATAAAATCTGGATATTGAATCTTAAGGGAAAAGAAGATGCGGAAGGTCATGCATCTTCTTTTTTATGTTTATTGAAATCTGTGTTCATTGGGGTAAAAGTATATAAGAAAAACATGTGTAGATTCCGAATTATTAAAATATTCAAAAAACCTTTACATGTTCCAGGTTATACTATAGGTTTATTGTATCGGTAAATGTAATATTGTTAGTAATTTTTTAGTTTTATGCAGGTGAAACGGTTCACCTTTTTGGTCTGTAAGTAAATACTCAGCATTGTATTCGATTAAGATCCCAGGAACCTTTCGAAGATTTCGCTGAACGCCTTTCCGAAGCGCTCTGTCTATTGGCGTAAAAGAAATGAGCAGAGGAATGTGCAGTAATGGTTGGATGGGAGGAGGGAAGTGAAAATGGAAAAGATGGAGCAATTGCCTCAAAAGTCGGTTGGTTATTTTTTTCTCAGATCCAAAGAAGTACATGTTGAAAATGGCTCTGCTTTTATCACTTTCTTTGTTCGCCTGACAAGAGAAACTTCCTTTAGAAAAGAGGGGAAGGAACAGATTAAGGTTCAGGCCGTGTGGGTGGACATAGATGAGGTGATGGTGGGACACGCATCTGAAAAAGCAAAAGCATTACCGAATTGCATGCAGCGATACGAAGTCACGCAAAGCGTCTTCTATAGCTTATGCCAAATATCCAAGAGTTGTCCTGAGGAACTTTTTTACATCACGCCCTATCACTTGAAATCCACACGCAAGGAATTCATTTCCTGAAAACGCTCCAAATAGCGAATGCAGGGAAGAATGTCTCCGCGGAGTGAGTGGACTGCCAGCTGTGTGATTGATGACTGGAACGAATGATACTGAGGAGGATGATTCGGATGACTGCAATTGTAAAGGAAGAAAATAGAATGGCTAACCCCGCTAAAACCTATTTGCAAAGGTATGAGGAATATATCAGCGGCTATAAACAATACAAAATGGGAAATGGTGCTCGGGGCACTAAAATGGTGAAGGGTTAAGATGTTCGGGATTGACAACTAAATCGTGCCCTGGCAAAGGGCACTTCGGTCCTTCAACGACAAATGCATAACAGAGAAGCCGCACACAGAAACTCCAAGAGTTTATGTGTGCGGCTTTTGCATGTCTAGCTGGAGCGGGAAACAGTGATTAATATGCCGGACATGGGGCTCCGATTTATTTCCGGTCCACGAGTGTTTGGACCATTGTTTTCAGCTCGGCTACTTCAATTTTGAGCTCATCGATTTCTGATAATTCATCTATTATTCCAGCAGTTTCCGCATCGATTTCTTCTGAAATCTTCTGGGCGTTATTGACGATTTCCCCGACAATCAAGTTGATCATGAGGAAGGTCGAAATGACGATAAAGGAAATGAAATACAGCCAGGACCACGGCACCACTTCGAAAATAGGACGGAACACGCCGCTTGCCCAGGATTCCAGGGTGAACACCTGGAATAAGGTGATGAACGACAAACCAAGATTGCCAAAAAATTCCGGTTCAACCCCGGCGTAAAAGAACGTTCCGATAACCGCATAGACGTAAAAAATGATCGACATCAGCAGGATAACGCTGGTGATGGTCGGAATGGCCATGAACAGCGCGGCCACCACTCTCCGCAAAGATGGGATCGTGGTGATTGTCCGGAGTACCCGCAGCACCCGGAAAATACGCAGCACGCTTATGTACGGGGAGCTATAGAGAATCAGGCTGCCGACCACAATGATGAAGTCGAAATTGTTCCAGCCATTTTTGAAGAAACTGGCACGGTAAAGAACAAGTTTAATCCCGATTTCGATGGTAAACAAACCGAGAACGACGATGTCCATTGCCAATAGCCAGGAACGGTATTGCTCGGCGATTTCCGGGTACGTCTCGAGGCCAACCAGAATGGCGTTGATAACGATGAGGATCGTGATGAAATTGGTGACTCTTCTGCCTTCCATTATACGTATCATTCTATCTTTCATAATTGAGGGGACGACTCCTTATTTTTTCATTGCAGGTTTTTTGTATCCTTTTTCCAGGAATGGAGGGGGACCTGTGACTTTCCCAAACTCTATATATTATAGCATGGGCATCAATATTGGTTAATGTATAAACCTCTTTCACAGACTCAAAAGTGACAGAAATAAATCGTTCAGGGGGTCTGGTCATCCCGAAGACATTTCAATCCCCCAGCCGCGCCGCGGCACGCCAAAAATGGTAGAGGACGCCGTCGTACCACAGCAGCGCATCGACTTTTTTCAGCACTATATCCAGTTCATCGCCGTCTTTAGCGGCGCGCACAAAATATTCTTCGCGCCGGACTTTGCGGTGGCTTGCCATGGCTGCTGATGCGCCTTCGAGTTCCGATGTTAATGCCGGTAAAGCCTTATCATCGAGAATACGCTGCTCGGCGTTTTCCATCAACGGCAGCCAGCGTTCCGCAAGCCCCGGATGGAGGCGGTCGGCGTCTTTCGCAGCCGGTTCACTGAGCACCTGGAGCAGCCGGTCGATGTGATCGAGCGCATGCAAAATTTGCACATGACGGTTGAACACCTCAGGAGACATCGTTTCGATTTTGGTCAGAAACGTGCGCACTTGCATCGTTGTATGATGCAAATTGGCAATCTCTTCCTCGTTGGCAACGCCGCCAGCGAGAACGGCGCGAGCCAGTCCGAACAGTTTCGCCAGAATCAACTGGATAGTGCGGTGTGTGGCTTCGATGGCAACTTCCGGAATGTTTGCCACAGTAGAATCCAAACGTTGCAGCAGTGGATCACCTTTTTCAGGCAGCATCCATTCCAGCAGCTGGACAAACCACGGCAGCACCGCAACAAATACCAGAACGCCGAGCACATTAAACAATGTATGGAAAATGGCGATGCCGACAGCCGGATCAAACGTGCCGAAAAGGGCCATGCTAAGTTCGCGCGTCGCCCACATCAACAGCGGCGCAAGCACTACGGCAAGTAACGCCGTGCCTAGATTGAATAGCACATGCGCGAGCCCTGCCCGTTTTGTCGCTGTGTCGGAGCCGATGGTGGCCAATATCGCTTTCAAGGATGTACCAATATTTTGGCCGATCACAAGGTAAGCGGCTTGCTCAAAGTCGATGACGCCAGAGAACAGCGCTGTCAGCGTAGTGGCGACTGCGACCGATGAGGATTGCATGATAACGGTCATAATCGCACCGACAACAATTAGCAAAAAGATGTTCGTCAGTCCGTCCAACGACACTGCGGCGTGCAAATCCTCCATGCCCGTCTGCAGCACCCCGACGCCGAGGAACAACAGGCCGAATCCCGCAAAGGCCTTGCCGTAGGCTGCCTTGCGCTTTGTCAGGATTGTTTGCGCCAGCACGCCGATGCCGACGATCGGTAAAGCCCACGCCAGCAAGTCCACTTTGAAGCCGAGAAACGACACCAGCCAGCCGGTACTCGTGCTGCCGATATTCGCCCCCATGATCAAGCCGATCGATTGACGGAAGGGCAGCAGGCCGGCACTGACAAAGCCGATAGTCAGCAACGTCACCGCAGTCGACGACTGGATGATCGCTGTGATAAACGCACCTGAAAAAATGGCGCGTCCGGTCCCGCCGGCAATGCGATTCATCCAGTCTTTGATGAACTCGCCTGCCAGCTCTTTCAATGCGCCTGTCATCATCTGCATGCCGAGCAAAAACAAGCCGATGCCGCCGATGAGCGCCGCC
>DATHVZ010000084.1:0-53729 GCA_035461005.1 Planococcus sp. (in: firmicutes)
TCCGCTCGACTTGCATGTATTAGGCATGCCGCCAGCGTTCGTCCTGAGCCAGGATCAAACTCTCCATTATAGAGTAGTGTTGATTGCTCAATACTGCTGGCGTATCGCCGTCCGAAGACGCACGATTCGCTTTGATCTGCACAAGTGCTGATCAGTAGTTTGTGCCGCAAATAAATTCGCGGCGGTATTGTTGACGTTTTGCTGTTCAGTTTTCAAGGTTCAAAATTTCGCGTCCTGTAAAAGCGACTTCTCTAATTTATCATCGCAGGTCTCAGGAGTCAAGCGTTTTTTATTATTCTAAAAAAACTTAATTTGCTGAAGCGACATGTAATATCATAATACGTTTCCCATTGTTTGTCAACGATAAAAAGGATTAAAACCCCTTTAATTTATCCACCTCTATATTACGATGTAAAAAATCACTATACAGTTTGAATCTGGTCTCACTCTCTCTAATGAAAGAAACAGTTTGTCCGAGGACAAACTGTTTCCAAATCCCTCATCTTATTTTGCTGCTTTAACATAATAATAACGATGGAAGATCCCTTCGCTCTTGGTCATGACACCCTCAATAAAAATAATTTCTTTATCAACGAGATATTCAATGAACACTTCAAGATCGGAAGAATAATTTTTCAACTCCTCCTGCTCGTGAAGTTCCTGGATTGTCCAACTCTTCTTTTTCGACATCACTTGCATGATATGCTGCGCCCCATCCTCTGTGCGGGAATGAATCAGAAATTCGCTGGCGAGGAACAACAGCTCCAGTCTTTTATCGATCGATTCTTCACTCAGCACCAGCTCTTCGTATAATTTATAAATGGACGGCTCTATCTTTTTCACCTGCGACCAAACTGTCACTTCAGGCGGCAAACCGTTTTCCAGAACAGAAAGGCGCGCTAAATGATGCAACGATTCGATGACATGTCGATAGGCGTCAAGATAATTCTTTTCTTCGAACAGAACTTTCCCTTCCAAATATCGCCGGATGAGCTTAGCAAACTCGAGTCCCATTTTAATTTTCCTTCCAGCAAATGGGTATTCCTTAAGCTCGTTAACCAATTTCTCCATGAATTCATTTCGATCGTAAATGATCCGTCCATTAAACAGCCAGTCAACTATTTTCCGGTTCGTGCCGAGCAGCAGCCATTTCTGAAGTTGTTTTTCAGTGATGATGTGCATCGCTGCTTTTTTCTCACCATAAGTATAATGCTTAGTAAATACGGGCGTTTCGTTTTCTTTAGTAATGATCAGCAGGATCGTATCAAAAGTATCAGTGCTTGGACTGACTTTCTCTCTTTTTTCAACAAGCACCACTCCAAGTGTGCTTTCCTGGCTCGCGCGTTCCTGATAGATCGGCCTCAAGATTTGTTCCATTCTTTTTCACTCCCTGCAAATTCAGGCTTTCTAAAGGGTATACCCTTTTTTCTTTCAATCAAATATTTTTCATGTTTTTTTCAAGCAGCGGTATTCATTCTTCCGAAAAACGAAAAATATGTTTCCGCTTTTCTCTATTTCGACATATTTTTGCTGATTCCTTCATATAGAAATCCGTTAACACTTTTTCACAGTGATTATGATATAGTATGATTGACGCAAGGAGGAATAAATTTATGAAACCTTATAAAAATAAAATCAATCGCATCAGAACTTTTGCGCTGTCTTTGATTTTCATCGGCATCGTCATTATGTATATAGGCATTTACTTTAGAGAACAGCCGGCAATCATGGTCACGTTCATGCTGCTCGGAGTTGTTGCTATTATCGGAAGCTCAGGTGTCTACGCCTGGATCGGACTTCTTTCCATGAAAACTGTTCCGGTCGAATGCCCGAATTGCGGTCGCCATACGAAAATGCTTGGCCGTGTGGACATGTGCATGCATTGCCGTGAGCCGTTGACAATGGATCCTTCACTCGAAGGAAAAGAATTTGATGTCGATTACAATAAGAAAAATTCAAAAGCATAAATGAAATCCGCCAGCGAACCCTTCGCTGGCGGATTTTTTATTTCTTAAAAAAATTATGAAACGAAAAAAGCGGGCATAGATGACTATGCTCGCTTTCTCATTGCGCCTTTGCTGAATCAGCAAGACAGTCCTGACATGTGCCGTAGATTTCCAACCTGTGATAATCCACTTGGAATCCCGTTACGTGCGAAGCCAGATGCTCGACTTCATCCAAGCCAGGATAATGGAAATCAACAATTTTCCCACAATTGTTGCAGATTATATGATAATGATCATGCGTGACAAAATCGAATCGGCTCGAAGAATCGCCATATGTCAATTCTTTGACAAGGCCGGCTTTTTTAAAGACACGTAAATTATTATAAACAGTTGCAACACTCATGTTTGGAAAAGACTTTTCAAGAGCGCGATAAATGTCATCCGCTGTCGGGTGCATTGTAGAATGAATCATATACTCCAGGATCGCGTTGCGCTGTGGAGTGATTCTGACACCTGTAGACTTCAAAGCATCAAGCGCGTCCTTTAATAATACTTCAGACATCGCCGTGCACCTCACTTCATAAAGATTATTACTTTATAATCGTTATAATTAGTGTACTCAAAATGGACAGCAAATGTCAAGAAATCACTATGAGTGAGCCGGCGGAAAGAGACTTGAAATTTTTTATTTCTTGCTGTGCAATCCACTTTCCTTACTGCCCAAACGCTGGTTGATAAAGCGGGCTGCGACAAACAGGAAATCGGAAAGACGATTGAGATACGACAGCACTTCAGACGAAGTCCCTTCTCCGATGGATGTGACCAGGCGCTCTGCTCTTCTCACTACAGTACGTGCCACGTGAAAAGCTGCACCAGCGGGATGGCCGCCCGGGAGGATGAAATTGCTTAAAGCCGGCAATTCCGCATCGTAGTTATCAATCCATTTTTCCAGCTTTTCTGTGTCTTCAGCAGTCAGCTTCCACTTTACTTCTTTTCCAGCAGGCGTAGCCAATTCCGCTCCCACATGGAATAAAGTCGTCTGAATCTCATGAAAAATATCACAAAGCTCTTCTTTTTCGCTGAAAAATTCTCCGTTCAGATGTGCCAAAGCCAACCCAATCATGGAGTTTGCTTCGTCGCAGGTGCCGTAAGCTTCCACTAGTATGTCGTTTTTGGCAACTCGTGAACCGTATACCAGTGAAGTGGTTCCTTTATCGCCTGTCTTTGTATATATCTTCATGGTTAATACCCCTTTTCCATATTAACGAGATTTGTCGGTTCTTTATCTCCATCCAGCCACCTTCTTAAATTCGGAAGAAATATCTCCATTGCCCGGTCCAGATACTTGTCTGATTTGCTCGAAACGTGAGGGGAGATAACAACATTATCCATTGCCCAGAAAGGATGGCCTTCCGGCAAAGGTTCCTCTTCAAACACATCCAGTACAGCGTAGGCTATCATTTCATTTTTCAACGCTTCTACAAGAATTTCATCTTTCACGAGATCACCGCGTCCAAAATTCATAAAAATTGCGTCCTTTTTCATAGCTTGAAAGTGCTCTAGGTCCAGCAGATAGTTCGTATCCGAAGTGCTTGGCAATACCGAAATGACAATATCGGCTTCAGGCAGTTTGGCCAACAATTCTTCAAAGGTAATCATCTCATCCATATATTGGGATTTATCACCTGAGCGGTTGCAGCCAATGGTCATCACACCAAATGCCTGCAGCAGCCGGCCTATTTCAGATCCGATGGCTCCGGGTCCCAGAATCAATGCAGTCGATCCAAAAAGCTCGGATGAACGGAATTTCCGTTCCCATTTATGGTTGCGCTGATTTTCATAGATTTCCGGCAATGACCGTTTCAAGGACAAAAGATGGCCAAGCACCGACTCCCCCATCGGCGTTTTATGGATGCCGCGCACATTCGACACGGTGATGCCCCGTTCAGCAATCGCTTTGTGAGGCATTTTCTCCACACCGGCGCTTGCGACCATGATCCATTTCAGGTTCAGCGCCTTGCTGATATCTTCTGCATCCAGGTCTTCCCCGTATGTCACTACAATGTCCGCTGTCGGTAATTTACTTTTATCTTTATAAATAAAATGAAAATCTGCATCCGGGAATTCTGCGATGATGCTTTGCTGCATTTCTTCTTTCGGTACAAAAGTGAAAAGTACTTCCATCAATGTCTTCCTCCTATGCTTGGCTGAGTTCCTTCACCGTTTCCAAAACTCCCTGAATATGGTCTTTCACTTTGACTTTACGCCATTCTTTTACAACGGTTCCCGACGGATCGATAAGGAATGTTGATCGTTCTATTCCCATGAATTCTTTGCCGTACATTTTCTTCTCGACCCAAACTCCGTATGCCTCAGAAACTGTATGGTCTTCATCCACCAGCAACGAAAATGGTAAACCATGCTTACTGATGAATTTGCTGTGCTGTTTTTCGGAATCTGCACTGACACCAAGAATCACTGCTCCCAGTTCAGAAAAGTCCTTTTCAGCATCCCGGAAATCACAAGCCTGTGTGGTACAGCCAGGCGTCATATCTTTCGGGTAAAAATACAGCACCACATATTTCTTCCCGGAAAAGTCATTTAAAGAAACAATTTCACCGTTTTCATTTTTCATTGTGAAATCCGGTGCCTTCAAACCTTCTAATGTTGTCATTGAATTCACTCCTCGCTTAATGCTATCGTACCTAACTGA
Source organism: Planococcus sp. (in: firmicutes) (assembly GCA_035461005.1). Classification (GTDB taxonomy): domain Bacteria; phylum Bacillota; class Bacilli; order Bacillales_A; family Planococcaceae; genus Planococcus. Next base: position 4,660 of record DATHVZ010000084.1, read on the forward strand.
AGGCGCAGTTTCAATTTCTTTGGCGTTAATGTATAAACTTGTCTACAATAAGGAATAGACATTATGTAGGAGGAATTTATCCAATGAACCATTCAGAATCAAATAGGCTCCACAAAGAAGCTCTCGAACATATCGTCGGAGGCGTCAATAGTCCTTCAAGATCATTCAAGGCTGTCGGAGGAGGTTCCCCTGTCGTCATGGAACGTGCAAAAGGCGCCTATTTTTGGGATGTCGACGGCAATAAATACATCGATTTCCTGGCCGCTTATGGTCCTATAATAACGGGCCACGGCCATCCCCATATTGCAAAAGCGATTTCCCGTGCTGCTGAAACCGGTGTGTTATATGGTACACCGACACGGCATGAAATCACATTCGCCAAAATGTTGAAAAGCGCGATGCCCAATATGGATCGGGTCCGCTTCGTCAACAGTGGAACTGAAGCGGTAATGACGACTATCCGTGTTTCCCGCGCCTATACTGGACGCACGAAAATCATGAAATTTGCCGGCTGTTACCACGGCCATTCAGATCTGGTGCTCGTCGCAGCAGGATCGGGTCCTGCAACACTCGGGACCCCGGATTCAGCAGGTGTTCCGAAGACGATTGCCGAAGAAGTCATCACCATTCCTTTTAATGATCCTGCAGCTTTTACTGAAGCGATGGAAAAATGGGGCCAAGAAATTGCCTGTATCCTTGTGGAACCGATTGTCGGCAATTTTGGGATTGTGGAGCCGAAAACTGGCTTTCTGGAAGAAGTTCACCGGATAGCGGAAGAAAAAGGGGCTTTGATTGTATACGACGAAGTGATCACTGCTTTCCGGTTCCACTACGGTGGGGCTCAGGACATGCTAGGCCTCCAGCCGGATTTAACAGCGCTCGGCAAAATCATCGGGGGCGGCCTTCCGATCGGGGCATACGGCGGAAAGAAAGAGATTATGGAAACAGTCTCCCCTCTTGGCCCAGCCTATCAGGCAGGCACGATGGCTGGCAATCCCGCTTCGATACAGGCTGGAATCGCTTGCCTTGAGGTTCTGCAGGAAAGTGGCGTATACGAGAAAATGGACAAATTGGGTGAGCTGCTTGAAGAAGGCATTCTGGAAGCAGCGGAAGAATTTGATGTAACCATTACGGTTAATCGATTAAAAGGCGCTTTGACCATTTATTTCACTGATGTGACAGTTGAAAATTACGAACAGGCTGAGGCTACAGACGGGGAAATCTTTGGACGTTTCTTCAAACTAATGCTTGAACAGGGCATCAACCTTGCACCATCCAAATATGAAGCCTGGTTCCTGACCACTGAACATTCGGAAGAAGACATTAACACTGCGCTGCAGGCCGTAAGAATTGCTTTCAGCAAATTATAAGCTGCAGCACATAATGTGAAGGAGGGATTCATAAGTTATGAAATTAGGTGCACGTATATTAAAAACCGGCGTGGCTATTTCATTGGCCTTGTTTTTAGCCAACTTATTGGAATTGCCTTCTCCTGTTTTTGCAGGCGTCGCAGCGATATTCGCGATTCAGCCCTCTATATACCGATCTTATCTGACACTATTGGATCAAATATATGGCAATCTCATCGGTGCATCGATTGCAGTCATTTTTGTGTTGACCCTTGGCAGCAATTACCTGACCATTGGGCTCGCCGCCATATTGGCCATTGTGGTCATGCTCAAATTGAAGCTTGAAAATACTATTCCACTGACCCTTGTGACGCTCATCATCATTATGGATTCGCATTCCAGCAATTTCCTGGCATTTGCTTCATTAAGGTTCTTGACCGTATTATTAGGTATTTTATCAGCGTTCATTGTCAATATGATTTTTCTGCCGCCAAAATACGAAACCCGGTTATTCACATCCATCCATGAAGTCAGCGAAGAAGTTGTCCGCTGGATCCGGGTATCAATCCGACACGTATCCGACCATGCTTCAGTAAAAGAAGATATCGACCGATTGACCGAAAAACTTGTCAAAGTCGATCAATGGTATTCATTTTATAAGGATGAAAGAAGCTATACGAAAAAGCAGCAATATATGAAAGCGAGAAAACTGGTGTTGTATCGGCAAATGATTGCCACTTCGAAAAAGAGCCTTGAAGTCTTGAAAAGGCTTCACCGCTTTGAAAACGAAATGACAGAACTTCCAGAGCAATTCCATATGATGGTGCAGGAACGGCTTGAAAGCCTGGCGAGCTACCACGAACAGTTGTATATGAAGTATGTAGGAAAATTAAGGCCGGAACACAGTGAATCTTCAGGCACTGATGCTTCAGTGAAGCGCTATGAAGTGATGGAAATATTTGTTAAGGAAATCAATATCGCATTGGAGACGGAAGACAGTGATTTTTCTGTTTATCATTTGATGCATGTACTTTCCGCCATTCTCGACTACGAGGAACAGCTTGAACATCTGGATTTATTGATCATTGCTTATTTGAATTACCATAGTGATGAAGTTGATGAGGATCTGGAAAATGTCATTTAATAAAAGAACCAGATTAAAAAAAGAAAAAAACGTGCGGGGGATTTATTCCCTGCACGTTTTTCTTATGATTTCATGCGAGGATCAAGAGCATCCCGCAATCCATCCCCCATTAAGTTAAAGCCCAAAACTGTCAGCATAATAGCTAGACCCGGAAAAATCATGGTCCATGGTGCATTCGTCAGAAAAGACCTGGAGTCAGCAAGCATCTTGCCCCATTCCGGAGTTGGTGCAGATGCCCCCAACCCCAAGAATCCAAGTGCCGCCGCTTCGATGATTGCTGTTGCAATTGCCAAAGTTCCTTGCACAATTACCGGAGCCATCGAGTTGGGCAAAATATGTGAAAACAGGATTCTGTTATCCTTCATGCCAATCGCTTTGGCAGACATGATATATTCATCTTCTTTTATGCTCAATACTTTCGACCTTATCAGCCGGCCGAAGTTGGGAACATTTATAATTGCAATAGCAATTAAGGCATTTCTTAAGGATGGTCCCAAAACAGAGACAACGGCAATTGCCAAGAGGATACTTGGGAAAGCCAGCATGATATCGAAAACCCTTGAAATGATAGTATCTACCCATCTGCCGTAATAGCCAGCCAATATGCCGAGAAAACTGCCGACAATTACTGAGGCGATTACCGCTAAAAACCCTACCCATAATGAAATTCTAGCACCGTAAACAACACGGGACAGAATATCACGTCCGAAATCATCCGTTCCCATCCAATATGTTGAGGAAGGAGGTTGAAACCGTTGGCTCAAGTCTTGCTCGTTTATGCCCTGGAGCGTAAACAGCGGACCGAAAATAGCCAATAGAATAAAGAAGATTACTATTCCCATTCCAATAACAGCTACTTTACTTTTGCGGAAACCGCGCCACGCCTCTTTCCAAGGCCCGGCGACTTTTTGCATTTCTACTTCATTATTTTTCACCGTCGTGTCAGCCATTTTTCTCCCCCTTCCTAATCATATTTGATACGGGGATCCACTAAACTATAGAGAAGATCCACGAACAGGTTAATCATGACAAATATGAAAGCGACAATCAGAATACCTGACTGGATTACCGGATAATCCCGGAAGCCGATAGCTTCATATATATATCTGCCGATTCCCGGCCATGCAAAAATTGTTTCTGTTAAAATGGCACCGCCAAGCAATAGACCCATTTGAAGTCCGATAATGGTCAAAACTGGAATGATGGCATTTTTCAATGCGTGCTTATAGACAACCCAGAACATTTTCAAACCTTTTGAGCGGGCGGTACGAACATAATCCGACCTCATAACTTCCAGCATGCTTGACCGCGTCATCCGGGCGATAATCGCCATCGGAATCGTTGCCAGAGCCGTTCCGGGAAGTATCAAATGGCGCAATACAGTTGCCAATTGATCAAATTGCCCTGTTACCAAGGTATCGATAATATAGAAACCGGTTATCGACTCAATCGGATCCCGCACATTCATACGTCCAGAAGTCGGCAGAAGTCCCAATTCAATAGCAAAAATCCATTGATTGAGAAGGCCCAACCAGAAAATCGGCATTGAAACACCGATCAACGCAATAATCATCGCAAGATAATCGAACCATGAATTCTGGAACCATGCAGAAATGATTCCTGCATTAATACCGACGATAATGGCAATAATGACAGCAAAAACGGATAATTCGATTGTTGCCGCCAAATAAGGCCAAACTTCATCAACGACTGGAGTTCTGGTTCGCAGCGACTGCCCCAGATCACCTGTAACCAGCCCTTTTAAATAATCAAAATACTGGATATACCATGGATTATCCAGACCCAAAGTCGTTCTCAGAGCCTTAATGGCTTCTTCAGAGGCCTGCTGGCCAAGGATAACTTGAGCCGGATCACCAGGTATTGCACGAATGATCATAAAAACAATAAATGTCATCCCGAGCAGAACCGGAATCAATTGCAATAGCCGTGTACCAATATAGTGAAGCATTTCTTCACCTCTCCATCTCTACCAAATATGTATAGATTAATTTAAAAAAAAGAGGGGAAATCTGCATGATCTCCCCTCTCGAAAAGCCTACTCCAGTTCCATATCAACCGATGCTAGTTTGTCTGAACCGGTTGGATGCGCTTTAAAGTTCACTACGTTGCTGCCACCAGCCAAAAGCGGTGTTGAGTGAGCAAGTGGAACCCATGGTGCATCTTCGTGAATAATTTCTTGAGCCTGCATATACAACTCATTACGAGCATCTTCATCGACTTCTGTCTGAGCTGCGATCAGAATGTCATGCAATTCCTGATTTTCGTAATAAGTGTAGTTGTTTGAACCGATATTATCCTGGTCAAGCAACACATATAGGAAGTTATCTGCATCGCCGTTATCACCAGTCCATCCTAATAGGAAGGCGTCTGCTTCACCGTTTGCAGCTTTTTCAAGATAAGTTGCCCATTCATAGGAAACGATTGTCGCAGTAATCCCAACTTCTGCCAAGTCACTTTGAATGGCCTCAGCAACTTTTTGGCCGTCTGGCATATATGGACGCGGAACAGGCATAGCCCAAAGTTCCATTTCAAATCCATCGCCTAGACCGGCTTCTTCCAGCAATTCTTTCGCTCTCTCAGGATCATATTCATATCCTTCGATATCGTCGTTGTAGCCGCTGATTACAGGCGGCATAGGGTTTTTCGCAACTTCCCCGCGCCCTTCAAAGAATGCATCAACTAAAGCTTGTCTGTCGATTGCATGGTTCATCGCCTGGCGAACTAATGGATCATCGAAAGGTTCGCGAGTGGCTGTTAAACCGAGGTAACCAACGTTCATCGATGGTCGCTCGAATAATTGAAGGTTGTCGTCACCTTCGATTGTCGCGGCATCCGATGGGTTGATACCGTCAGCCAAGTCGATTTCACCGGCCAATAAAGCATTTAAACGGCCTGAGTTATCCGGAATAGAACGGAAGACGACTTCATCCAATTTCGGTTCGCCTTCAACCCAATAATCTTCAAATTTTTCGATGCGGATCGTATCGTTGCGGTTCCATTGCACAAATTTGAAAGGTCCCGTACCTACCGGATTATCACCAAATGCATCACCCGCTTCTTCAAAAGCTGTAGGAGAAGCGATACCGAACGGGCTCATTGCCAAGTTTTTAAGGAATGGAGCCATCGGGCGTTTCAATGAGATTGTGACTTCATAATCTCCGGTAGCTTCCACCGATTCGATTACATGTCCTTCATCATCACCGAAACCGCCGAACATTGAACCATAGTATGGGAATTGATCTGCATCACCTGCAGCCCATCGGTCAAAGTTTGCCACAACCGCTTCAGCATTGAAATCTGTGCCGTCATGGAATGTTACGCCTTCTTCAAGTGTGAAAGTGTAAGTCAATCCATCTTCTTCTGCAACCCAATCAGATGCTAGGGCTCCTTCAATCTCTGTATCCTGCTCACCGAAGTTCACAAGCGTATCAAAAATGTTCTTAGTGACTTTAAATGATTCACCGTCTGTAACAGTGATAGGGTCAAGTGATACCGAGTCTCCCCCACGTCCGAAGATCAAGATTTTCTCTTCAGTTGAATCCCCTTCGTCACCAGTTTCACCATTGCCGTTTTCTGCCCCTTCATCCGTACCGCCGTTGCAGCCGTAGAGCACTGTAGAGATCAGCAGTAGCATCAGAAATGCAAGTGACATGATTTTTTTGTTCCCCAAATTAACCCCTCCATTTTTATTTATTATCATTGCGGCCTGCTTTCCTCATAAAGGTGGCATGCCACATAATGATCCTTTTCAACCTCCGCTAAAATCGGAATTGTCGTTTCACAAATATCCATTTTAAATGGACAGCGTGTGTGAAAACGACACCCGCTCGGCGGATTCGCGGGACTGGGAACATCCCCTTTGATAACAACTTCTTCCCTCTCGAAAGTCGGATCCGGTACGGGCACTGAAGTAAGCAGTGCCTGCGTGTAAGGATGCAGCGGCTTTTCGTAAAGGTCTTCGGTATCGGCCATTTCAGCCATGCTGCCAAGATACATTACTCCGACACGGTCGCTGATGTGGCGGACCACACCCAGATCGTGGGCAATGAATATATAAGTCAGTTTCAGCTCTTTCTGAAGATCCTGCATCAGGTTAAGCACCTGTGCCTGGATCGACACATCGAGAGCTGAAACGGGCTCGTCAGCAATAATGAGTTTCGGATTTGTCATCAGCGCCCGGGCAATGCCGATGCGCTGCCGTTGTCCGCCACTGAATTGATGCGGATAACGTTTTGCGTGATAACTGCTCAATCCAACGATTTCCAGAAATTCATGGACCTTTTGTTTGCGCCCTTTTGGATCTCCGATGTTGTGGACATTCAATGGTTCCATTAAGATTTTTTCGATTGTATGCCGAGGGTTCAATGATGCATATGGATCCTGGAAAACCATTTGGATGTCGCGGCGCGCTTTGCGCATATCGCTGCTGGACAACGAAGTGAGTTCCTGGCCGTCAAAAGTGACTTTTCCTTCGGTCGGTTCAAGCAATCTCATCAGCATTCGACCGGTAGTAGATTTACCACAGCCTGACTCTCCGACAATGCCAAGGGTTTCCCCTTCTTTTACAGAGAATGAAATGTCATCAACGGCTTTAACGTAATTATTCACTCTGCCGAAAATACCCGATTTAATAGGAAAGTATTTTTTCAGGCCCTCAACTTTTAACAATTGTTCTGTCATGCTTCTCTGCCTCCTTCGGATCAAATAGGAAGCATCGAGTCTGATGCTCTCCAGTTGTCTGGTAAAGAGGTGGTGTTTCCGCTGTGCAGCGGTCAAACGCGAACTCACATCTTGGTGCAAAGCGACAGCCGGTATTGATCGAACCGGGTTTTGGAACATTGCCTGGAATCGAGTAAAGACGCTCTTTCTTGAACCTCATGTCCGGAACGGATTCAAGCAGACCGCGTGTGTATGGATGCTGGGGATCTTTGAAAATAGCTGTGACCGGCCCTTCTTCAACCACTTTGCCCGCATACATGACCACCACTCTTTCGCATGTTTCCGCAACCACTCCAAGGTCGTGCGTGATCAGCAGGACAGCGGTGTTGAGCTCTTTATTCAAATTCTTGATCAACTTCAGGATTTGCGCCTGAATTGTTACATCAAGGGCGGTTGTCGGTTCATCCGCAATCAACACTTTTGGATCGCACAGCAATGCCATGGCAATCATGACACGCTGCCTCATCCCCCCTGACAATTGGTGAGGATATTCCTTCATCAATCCTTCAGGCCGGGGGAGCCCGACCAAGTTCATCATTTCGACCGCACGATTGTAAATCTGCTTTTTAGACCAATCCTTTTTATGGATCTTGACCGCTTCCTCCAATTGATTGCCGATTGTGAACAATGGGTTCAATGAAGTCATGGGTTCCTGGAATATCATCGCGATATCGTTACCGCGTATCTCGCGCATTTTTTTCTCAGGCAACTTGGTTAAATCTGTATTTTCAAACAAAATTTCACCATTGGTGATTTTTCCGGGCGGGCTTGGAACCAAACCCATGATCGACAGGGAGGTAACACTCTTGCCACATCCGGATTCCCCTACAATGCCCAGCACTTCGCCTTCACGTATGTAGAAGTCTATGTCATCGACAGCTGGAACTTCACCATCATCTGTAAAAAAGGTAGTTTGCAAACCTTTTACTTCTAGAATTTTTTCTCTTTCTATCATGTGGCCACCCCTTTTTACACAAAAATATTTCTGAATATTTTATTTCTTTTAATTATACGTAAATTCAAACTATATGCAATAGTTCTTTTTATGGGGCTGGCTGATAAGTTTTTATCAATAAAAATAAGCCAGCTGAGAATTTCTCAACTGGCTTGTGAAATACACCTATATTATGGAAGGAATATCATTTTTATTTGAAATGCTGAACCTGGAAAAGGTTATAATAGACCCCTTTTTGCTGCATCAATTCATCATGTGTGCCCTTTTCGGCCAGGACACCATGGTCGATAACAAGAATTTGATCGGCATGGGTAATGGTAGACAATCTGTGCGCCACTATTAAAGTTGTTCTGTCGCTCGCCAGACGCTCGAGCGAGTCCTGAATCAGCGCTTCACTTTCCAGATCAAGAGCAGAAGTCGCTTCATCAAGTATCAGCATCGGAGGGTTTTTCAGGAAGACCCGCGCAATGGCGACCCGCTGTTTTTGTCCGCCGGATAATTTGACTCCGCGTTCGCCGACTTTCGTGTCATAGCCTTCGGGCAGCATTTCTATGAAGGTATGGGCATTGGCAGCTTTTGCCGCTGCTTCAACTTCTTCATCAGTCGCATCCGGTTTCCCCATCAGGATATTGGCTTTGACCGAATCACTGAAGAGAATTGAGTCCTGCAGAACGAGACCAATCTGATCACGGAGCGTATGGATGCTGACATCCCTCAAATCGTGATCATCCATATAGATGCCGCCTTCTGTTACGTCGTAGAAGCGGGGAATCAGAGATACGATGGTCGATTTACCCCCACCGCTCATGCCGACCAGCGCAACAGTCTCACCCGGTTTCACGGTAAAACTCATATTGGAAAGGACCTCCGTGCCGCCATCATTATAATTGAAGGAAACATTCCGGAACTCCAGTTTGCCGTCGACCACTTTCAAGTCGCGGGCACCTTTTTTATCTGTAACGTCGTAATCTTCATCGACAAGTTCAAAAACACGGTCCATCGAGGCCAGGGATTGTACAAGGGTCGTCGAAGAATTGACCAGACGGCGCAACGGATTGTAAAGACGCTCTATATAAGCAATGAACGCAACCATTGTTCCCAGTGTTAAATCTCCCTGGATAACCTGGTAAGCTGCATAGCCGATAACCAATAACGGTGCTACATCCGTGATTGTGTTGACGACCGCAAACGCCTTTGCATTCCACTTCGTATGGTCGATAGCTTTTTCCAGAAACTGGTCATTGGTGTCGTTGAAAATCTTCTGTTCATGTTTCTCGAGAGCAAAGCTTTTGATAATGCTCATCCCTTGCACCCGTTCATGGAGATAACTCTGAACATTCGCAAGAGCCTGTGAGCGCTCGCGGGTCAAATCCCGCAGGCGCCCGAAAAAATACTTGACGCTCAGCGCATAGAACGGAAACGCCAGCAAGGCAACAATTGTCAGCGACACATCCATCGACAGCATAATGGCGATGGCGATGAGAATCGTCGCCAGATCGAGCCAAACATTCATCAACCCGATCATTACAAAATTCTTTGTCTGCTCGACATCATTGATGACACGCGAGATAATTTCGCCTGCCCGCGTGTTGGCGTAATATCTGAGGCTTAACCGTTGAAGATGTCCGTAAAGATAGCCGCGGATGTCGTAGAGGATTTTATTGCTTACATATTGTGCGTAATACTGGCGGAAATATTCGATCGGCGGACGCAGCAGGAAAAACACGATTGCCGTTCCTCCGAGCCACCAATACAGCTGTTCCAACTTTTCCTGACTCGATAAGGCTTCCGCTCCGATAATATCGTCAATGACGATTTTGATCAGCAACGGGATAAAAAGTGGGATGGCGAATTTAAATACACCGATAAGAATTGTTAAAGCTATTTGCCAATAATATGGCTTAACAAAATACATATATCGTTTCATGCTGCTCAAATTCTTCACTCCAATCTTTCTTCAAAATGAAAAACCTGTTGGCTGGCAACAGGTTTTTCATTTTATCAACGAATCCGGTTTTGTCTGTGAAATTCATACCGTTCCGTCCATACTTCGATAAAGTCCTGGGCAAATGGGCCTCTTCGCTGTTTAATCCAGCCAATCAGCTTTTCGACATTACGATAAAGAATCTGGTCGATCACTTCTGGGTATCCCATCTGCCTTTTATGGTCTTCATATTCGTCTTCATCCAATAATGTGTATGACATATCTGGAAACACTTTAACATCCAGGTCGTAATCGATGTATTTCAAGGAACCATTATTATATACGAATGGTGAACTGACGTTGCAATAATAATAGACCCCATCATCACGCAGCATGCAAATGATGTTGAACCAATGCTCTGCATGAAAATAACAAATCGATGGCTCCCGTGTCAACCACGTTCTGCCATCCGATTCGGTAACCAGGGTCCTTTCATTTGCACCGATTACAATATTATTAGTCCCTTTCAAAACAGTTGTTTCCTGCCAGACACGGTGGATTCGGCCGTTGTGTTTGTAACTGTGGATTTGTATTGTTTCTCCCTCTGCGGGAATCGCCATGTCCATCCCACCTTCTCGTCTAAGCCCTTATATTATCTGCTATTTCAATATTATATCAATCAATTCTGAAAATATACAGTAATACGGCAGGTTAGCCAAAAAATTACATAACGACCGAGCGTCCCCCGTCAACGATGATCGTCTGGCCACGGATCATATCCGAATCATCCGAAATCAGGAACATAGCTGTTTTGACCATGTCCTCGATTTCCACCATCCGGCCAGCCGGCGTGTTGACGCGTGCGTCGTTCAACAGCTCTTCGCGGTTCGGGAAATGTTTCAGTGCTTCCGTATCGAGTGCACCGCCGGAGACCGTGTTGACGGCTATCCCTTTAGGCGCAAGCTCAACTGCCAAATAGCGTGTGAGGGATTCGACCGCCGCTTTTGAAACGCCGATGGTTGTGTAATTTTCAAGATAGCGGATTGACCCCAAAGAGCTGATGCCGACGATCTTTCCGCCTTTATCCATCAATTTCGCAGCTTCCTGCGCGCCGAACAGCATGGCTTTGGCATTGATATTCATCGTCCAATCCCAATGTGATTCTTCCAATTCCATGATCGGGCGAAGTACACCGGATGCGGCATTGGATACAAAAACATCCAGTCTGCCGAATTCCTCTTTGATTGTTTCGAACATGCCGCGCAATTTCTCGACATCCCCGACATTCGCTCTGACAAGCAACGCTTTTCTGCCTCTTGCTTCTACTTCCTTTACGGTATCCAGCGCCGCAGTTTTGCTGCGGGCGTAGTTGACCACTATATCATAACCTTCTTCGGCCAAGGCGATTGCCATTGCCTTGCCCAGCCCTCTGCTGCTTCCTGTTACCAATGCCACTTTCTGTTCAGTCATTCTTATACATCTCCTCTGTTTATTAATGCCGTTTTCATCTTTTGCACCGGGCCGGCTATCGGCAGTAAATCCATTTCTGCTGCACTGACCCATTTCATATTTTCAGCAATTTCCATACCTTCACCTTCGGCAATAAAGCCATCCACATTCCATGTTAAATGAGAAAAGACATGTTTGAAAGAAGTAATTTTCTCGGCCTTTGCCACCAACCCTTTAAATTGCTCCGATAAGCGTTCTTCGACTTCTGTTGCACCTATGCTTTCGGGCACCTCCAAAAGCGGGAACTGCCACATATTCGCAAGCAGTCCGGTCGAAGAGCGTTTCTCCATCAGCAAAGCGTCTTCTTTGCGGATTGCGACCATCGCATAATTGACCGCTTTAGTGGCTTTCGCCTTCGTTTTGACCGGCAGCTCATTCTGGCGTCCCTCATGAAACGCGGTGCAATGCTCGCGCACCGGGCATAGCAAGCATTTTGGAGAAGTCGGCGTGCAGATAAGAGCCCCAAGCTCCATTAGCCCCTGATTAAAAGCGGACGGATCTTCATGGCTGATCAATTCGGTAACCGCTTCTTCAAAAACTTTCCGGGTTTTCGGTTTTGCAATATCTTCCTCGATCAATAGGATTCTGGATAACACACGCATGACATTGCCATCGACAGCATGCTCTGGCAGACCGTAAGCGATGCTCAGTACCGCTCCGGCAGTATAAGGACCAACGCCTTTCAGAGCGGAAATCTCTTTGCGGCTGCCGGGGACATTGCCGCCATATTTGTCAGCGACTTCACGGACACCCGCCTGGAGATTTCGTGCGCGCGAGTAATAGCCGAGCCCCTCCCATTGCTTCAATAGAACTTCCTCATCTGCGAGCGCCAAGTCCTGCAAGGTGGGAAACTTTTCGATAAAACGTTTATAATAAGGTATGACTGTATCCACTCTAGTTTGCTGGAGCATAATTTCCGATATCCAGATCTGATAAGGATCCGCAGTGCGTCTCCAAGGCAAATCCCTTTTTTCCTCGTGGAACCATGTTATCAAATCTTTCTGAAACTGTTTTTTTTGCATATTATTAAATGAACCCTCCCATGATTGCAGATTATTTCACATTAATTTAGGGTATGTAATTGATAGCAGTGACGGTCAAAAAATATCTCAAAGGGGGATGAGACGATGGATTCAGGCACACATCTTGTCATGGGCATCGCACTCGGTGGTCTCGCCATGGCCGATCCGGCAGTGGCGAATGACACCATAACTATGACAGCAGTCATTGCAGGTACCATCATCGGCTCACAGATCCCGGACATTGATACTGTACTCAAATTGCGGGACAATGCTGTATACATCAGGCATCACCGTGGTGCCACCCATTCAATTCCGGCTGTTCTGACATGGCCGTTGCTATTGTCAGGCGCTTTATGGCTCATTTTTCCGGAAGTGAATTTACTGCATCTCTGGCTTTGGACTTTTCTCGCTGTGTTTCTGCATGTATTTGTCGATATTTTCAATTCCTACGGCACGCAGGCGCTCAGGCCATTTTCTAACCGCTGGGTAGCACTTGGCGTTATTAATACTTTCGATCCGATCATTTTTGGAGCTCACGTCATTGCCTTGATGATTTGGGCTTTCGGTGCCGATCCAGTTTTGACGATCAGCATACTTTATGTCGTGCTTGTGTTTTATTATATTTCACGTTTTGCATTGCAATCGGCCATCAAAAACGCCATCCGCAGAACACTGCCTGGAGCAACCGACTTTTTTGTCGCACCAACAATGCGCTATTTCCATTGGCGCATTGCGGCAGATACGGATCGGCATCATTATGTCGGGCGGGCATATGGGCGAACCATAAATTTCTACGATAAGTTCATGAAAAATCCGATGCCTGAAAACAAATTGATCCAAACTGCACTTAAGGATAAAAACTTGGCAGCGTTTGTTTCCTTTTCTCCGCTTTATCGCTGGGAAATCAACCAGTACGGAGAACTATTGGAAGTGCGGCTGATTGATTTAAGGTACCGCAGCAACGATTATTATCCATTTGTGGCGGTCGCCCATCTGGATGAGGATTATAATGTCCTCAATTCCTATACCGGTTGGATTTTCAGTGAAGACAAGCTTCGTAAAAAACTGGATTCCAGCCATAATTAGACCGAACCACAAAACGCACACCCTAGAGTGTGCGCTTTTTTTATGCTTTGGCAAATAAATCGAACAGCCTTTGCTCAGTCGTTGAGCAGATGAGCATATTTCGGATTGCTCGCTGCAAATTCATGGATGTTTTCGCCATAGCTGTCAATCCACTGGCGCACTACTTTTTCGACCACTTCGGTGCCCTGATAATCATATCCCGCTTTTGCGTAGGACGACTCAAAATCCGAAACTAGCAGTTCAATCCAGGTGCGGGCTTTTTCTTCAGTAATATTCGGGTTTTTCTCCTGCAGCTCAATGGTCAGTTGTTCAATTACTTCTTTCATATTTTTACTTCCCTTCTTTTAACGGGCGCAACATGGAAATTGGCAAGGCCTCTGTAAACTTGTCGCTGCCCAGGCGATAGCCCCATGCAAATCGGCCCTTCAGATAATCGATTTGAAAATAGACATTGGGATCTCCTTCAATGCGGTAGACTTCCCCTTTGTTGAAATCTTCCGGATCCAGGAGATAGGAAGCTGCCATAATGGCCTTGCGCTCCAATACCGCGAATTCGTTAATGATGCCAAGTTGTTCTGCCTTGCGGGCTTTTTCCTTCAGGCGCGCAATTTCAGCACGCAATTCCTGTTCATCCATTTGGTTGTAGCGTTTATCTTCACTCATCTTCGTTCTCCTTTTTCTCCAGGTATTCATTGATGACTTCCGCAGGGAACCCTTTTTGGTAAAGGCCTTGTTTAACTTTCGACTTCAGGTCGTAGCCGGTCAGTTTGCTGCTGTATTTGCGCCAAAGTTTATCACCCTGCTCGGTGACGATATCCGTCCATTGGTCTTCGTCCTTTTCCAGATCCAAATCTGCTATCGCCAGTTTGATCAATGAATACGAATATCCTTTGCGAAGCAAAGTATCACTGATTTTTTGTTCAACCTGCCGCGGCGTCTTGGTTTTTTCTTTGTCAGCGATTTTTTCTGCGAGACCCTTCGCAATCTCCAGCTGCTCTTCATCAGAATAGGAAGCGAGCACATCTTTTTGCACTTGTTTATCAATTCCTTTCTTCTGCATATCCTGTTGGATCGCTTTTGGGCCTTTCTTGGCTGACTTCATCTGCGTGCGCATCAATGCTTCTGAAAACGCGCGGTCATCGAGGAAATTCAGTTTATATAATTTTTTTATCGCTTCATCTATAACTGCGTTGCCAAATTCTTTGTCTTTCAGTTTCTGGCGCACTTCATTTTCACTGCGCATCCGAAAACTCAGAAAATCGAGGGATTTATTGAAAGCTTTGCGGACTTCATCTTCGAAATTCACTTCTTCGATGGTCCATTGGTTCAACTCTTTGCCTTTGGTCAATTGATACCTGACAAGCACCGTTTCATCGACACTGAAAGCGAACTTTTCCTCCAGGTAAATATTATAGCGTTCAGGATTCTTTTTCCCTTGTGTGATTTTCGTGATAATCGGCATTCACCGGCACCTCTCTTCCCTTTTAAGTATAACCTTTCGAAGGCTTAAATGCATCGATTCAGGGTACAATATAAGAAATGGAGGAGATATGCATGAAGATAGCAATCACTGGAGGAACCGGTTTTGCCGGCAAGGAAATGACTGACTTATTCCGTCAGCAAGGACATGAGGTTTATGTGCTGACAAGAAGTCCGAAACCGCCTGAAGAAGGGGTCCATTATGTTGAGTGGCTTACAAATGGCGCCAAACCCGAGAACGATTTGGCCGGCATCGACGCTTTTGTCAATCTGGCCGGGTCATCGATCAACGACGGCCGCTGGGACGAAGAACAGAAAAGACTGATTTACAGCAGCCGGGTAGAAGCCACGCTTGAGGTCCTGCGGATTATCCGTGCCTTGGAACGAAAACCTAAAGTTTTGGTCAACGCAAGCGCAGTCGGAATTTATCCCGCTTCGACCGAAAAATCGTATACGGAAGAATCACCTGAACGAGGTGAAGATTTTTTAGCCAAAACCGTTATCGAATGGGAGCAGCTTGCAAACGAAGCAAAAGCGGAAGGCGTTCGGGTCGCTCTGGGCCGATTCGGCATCATTCTGGGCAAAAGGGATGGTGCCTTGCCATTGATGGCTTTGCCTTATAAGCTTTTCGCCGGCGGCACAGTCGGCACGGGCAAGCAATGGTTGTCCTGGATCCACGTGAACGATGTAGCGCGCGCGGTCCTATTTGCCATTGAAACGAAAGAACTTGACGGTCCGTTCAACGTCACAGCGCCATATCCGAAGCGCATGAAGGAATTCGGCAAGGAAATCGCCCATGCATTAGGCCGGCCGCATTGGTTCCCGGTGCCAAAATTCGCATTGAAAACCGCACTTGGAGACAAAAGTCGCTTGGTGTTGGAAGGGCAGCGTGTCCTGCCGGAAGTTTTGGAGAAGCACGGTTTTGAATTCTCCTTCCCGGATCTAAGATCGGCTCTGGCTGATATCTATAAATAGGGTTATAATATTGGGATGATCAAATGAAGGACGTGTGTAGAATGAATGATAAACCAATTATGGAAACTGGCCAGAAATTTTCGTTGACGATAAAAAGGCTCGGCATCAACGGTGAAGGCATCGGTTTTTACAAACGCAATGTCATTTTTGTGCCAGGTGCATTGCCCGGTGAAGAAATCACAGCGCAAATTACAACAATCAAACGAAATTTCGCGGAAGCCCGCATCGTAAAAATGCTTCAGGCTTCTCCTCATCGCCAGACTCCACCCTGCCCTATATATGAGGCATGTGGAGGCTGCCAAATGCAGCATATGACATATGACCAGCAGCTCGTCGAAAAACGGGATTTGGTGGTACAGGCACTGGAACGTTATCTCAAGGGCGTTGATGTCCCAATCGAAAAAACGATTGGCATGGAAGATCCGTGGCATTACCGCAATAAAAGCCAATTCCAGACACGGCTGAAAGGCTCTAAAGTCATCGCCGGTCTGTTTGCGGAAGGCTCCCATCAATTGCTTGATATCGAGCAATGCATCGTCCAGCATCCCGATACGACCGTTATCACCAATTCAGTGAAACGGATTCTGGAAGAATTGTTGATTCCAATTTATGACGGAAAAACGATGCAAGGCGTCATTCGAACAATTGTCGTACGCACCGGCGTTCAAACCGGCGAAATTCAGTTGGTGCTGGTCACGACCCGATCGAAAATACCAAAAAGAGAATTATTGCTCGAAAAATTGAAAGACCTTGATGTAAATCTTGTATCGATTGTGCAGAACATCAATACCGAAAAAACCTCTCTGATATTCGGAGAGGAAACCGTCACTTTATTCGGCAAAGATACGATTCATGAAAAACTTGGCGAGCTGGCGTTCGATCTTTCAGCCCGCGCATTTTTCCAATTGAATCCGAAGCAGACCATTAAGCTTTATGACGAGATCAAGCGCGCCGCCCAGTTGACCGGCACGGAAAAAGTGGTCGACGCTTATTGCGGAGTTGGCACAATCGGACTATGGCTTGCGGACGGCGCCGGCGAACTTCGTGGCATGGATACCATCCATGACAGTGTGGTGGATGCGAAAGCAAACGCAAAGCGTCAGGGTGTCAAAGCGAAATACGTCACCGGAACCGCAGAAAAATGGCTTGATGTTTGGAGCAGGGAGAATTTTGTGCCCGATGTTCTGACAGTTGATCCTCCGCGCACCGGACTCGGAGATTCCCTGTTAAAAACGATTCTGGCAGTGAAACCGAAACGTTTTGTTTACACATCGTGCAATCCTTCCACATTAGCGAAGGATCTTCAGCAATTGACGAAGATCTATCGCATCGAATACATCCAGCCTGTTGACATGTTCCCGCAGACAGCGCAGGTGGAATCGGTAACAAAACTTGTGTTGAAATAAAGAAAAGGACTTCCGCATTTATTCGGAAGTCCTTTTTGGTTGTCTATAAAGTTTTATTCGGTTGCAGGTTTTACAATTTTGTTGCCGCGGAAAGCGATGATGGTAAAAATGATGAGCAGCATCCCTGCAATAAGCAGGAGAAAGCTCAATTCCTGCGTCAGTTCAAGGAATAATCCGCCAAGTACCGGACCAGCCAGGCTGCCGATGCTGAACGCAATGCCGCAAAGCAGGTTCCCTGTCGGCAGCAGTTCCCTTGGCATAAGATCCGCCATATAGGATATGCCGAGCGAGAAAGTGGAACCGACGAACATACCCGCCAGGATGAAGAATGCAAGCGTGACCCAGGCGTTCGCCTCAAAGAAGCTTGCGGTCCCGAATGCCGCTGCGCCACCGAAAAGTGCAAACAGCAGAACTTTTCTTCTTCCAATACGATCACTCAATTCACCAAGCGGCAGCTGGGTCACAATGGCTCCGAGTGAAAATGAAGCAAGCATATAGGATACCATGGCAATATCAATCGATTGACGCAAAGCGTATATCGGGTAAATCGCATTCAAGGAAGATTCAAGAAAGCCATAGCCCAGTGGCGGCAGAAACGCAAACCAACCGATGATGAGGGCGGCCTTGAAACGCCCCAAAGTACCTCTTGCAGTCATCGCACTCGTTGTTGTCTCAGGAAAATCGTTTTTCAGGAAAAAGACCAGGGACCAGGCGATAAGGCACAGCAAGCCGGAGATAATAAATGGCAAGGCTTCAAATATGTTCACAAGGGGCACAAATAATGGACCCGCACCGAAGCCAATGCTGAAAGACATTCCATAAATCGCAATATTCCGGCCCATCCGATTTTGTGGTGATGTACTGGTAATCCATGTTTGTGTCGAAAAATGCAATGCCTGATCCCCGACTCCGATCAAAATCCGCAGAACGAACCAGAACAAAACGGATTTCCACAGCGGAAACAGCAGCAGGGACAGGACGACCAAGCCGCCACCCACAATAATGATTGGCTTGAAACCAAAACGGCGCAATTGGGGCTCCATAAATGGTGCAATTACTAACGTACCTATGTATAAACCAGTGGCACTCAAGCCGTTCAATGCAGATGAAACGCCATCCTGTTCAAATATAACCGCAATAAGCGGCAGCAGCATCCCTTGGGAAAAGCCGGAAATCGACACGATAGCCACGAGAATCCAAAAACGGCCGTTCTCACTTTTCAAGAAATTCTTCATGATGCCTCCTTTGAGTAAGCACGTTCTTTTGTATTTAAAATATATTAAGATACAATTTTATCATAAGGAGGAGATAGAAGATGAAGTTTTCAATGACAGAACATGGTTTTTCCGGCGATTTGCCTTTTGGTGAACTGGCCGTTTCTACAAATGAGGAGCACGGATTCCGTCCGTACCAATTGCTGGTGGCTTCTTTGGCAGTCTGCAGCGCGGGTGTCATCAGAAAAGTTTTGGAGAAAAAACGCATGCCAGCTGAGGATATTCAGGCGGAAGTTAAAGAGGTTATCCGCGTCGATGAAGAAGCCGGCCGGGTTTCGAAGGTCCACCTTCATTTCATAATTAAAGGGGATATCGATGAATCGAAGATGGACCGCGTGATGGAATTGACGAGAAAAAATTGCTCAATGGTGCGTTCAGTGGAAAATTCGATTGAGGTTATCGAAACATACGAATTAGTGTAAGACAAATAAAAGCTCAGTCCGTATCTGAATATCAGATTGCGGCTGAGCTTTTATGTTTCGTTTCCAATATCACTTTTTTTCATAAGACCATTTTTACGGCTATTGCCGATGAAATGTTCGAACCCCCTCCTTTTTCACTAATAATCATTGGTTGGTTTCGACTATTCATTATGGCCTCCTCTCATTTGATTAATCTTAATTTAACACAGAGATCGATTTAAGTAAATATTCAAAATAGAAAAACTATTAAAATATTTCTTTTTACCTATTATTTATTGAATTCTTACCCTATTTCAGCTACGATAGAATGCGAAATGAGGTGTGCCCTATGGGAAAATCCATCACAGACAAGGAAAAACAAGTAAGTTATATGAAACAGCGCTTGAACATGTTTCTCGATGTTCTCGATTCAATAGAACCAGAAACCGCTGAACTTGAAGATATCGATCGCTTGATTGCCATGGTCGAAGAACTCGACGGCAAGATGCAGCAATTCAAAAGCCGCCCAACCGATGAAGATTAAATTTCAATACGGTCCGTTTCCATCTTTCCAGATGGGCGGATTTTTTTATTCGCATAAAAGGATTGATTTCATAAATAGACGGCCGAAAAAACGTCGGACAAGCTTGAATTATGAAAACTCAAGTCTGTCCGACGTTCCTGTTATTACGCTTTATACTATCTCGCCGGGATTGCATAACGGCATTCATTAGTCCACCGACTATCAAAAGAATTGCGGATGCGTACAGCCATAGCATGAGCATAATTACACCACCGATTCCTCCGTATGTCGCTGAATAATTGGCGAAATTATTGATGTAGACAGAGAAGCCGAATGATACCGCGAGCCATCCAATCGCCGTAAATGCTGCTCCCGGCAATACAGATTTAAAATCCAACCTGACACTGGGCGCTACCCAGTAGATCACGGCAGCTACGATGAAGATCATTAAAGGCGGTATTGTAAAACGCAGTGTGTTCCACGTTTCCAGAAACCCTGCCTCCAGGCCAAGCAATGAAAATATGAAGATGCCGATCTGGCGGCCGAATATCGGCAGGACCAATGCAATCAGCAAAATGAAAATCATCAGAACCGTTGTGATGATCGACATTCCTCTGGCAATCAGGATCGGCCGATTTTCTTCAACGCCATAAGATCTGTTCAAAGCTTTTATCAGAGCATTCATGCCAAGACTGACAGACCAGACTGTGCCAATCAGGCCAAACGACAGCAGGCTCCGGTTTTCCTGAGTCAGAATTTCGTTCAAAGTTTCCTCGATAAGAATATAAACTTCTCCCGGCGCGACATTCGACATCAATAGATATACCTGCTCTTCCGCAATATTCAAATAAGGCAGAAGCGTTATAAGAAATATCAATAGAGGAAACATAGACAACAGGAAAAAGAACGCTAATTGCGCTCCAAGTCCTGTAACATCCACATCATTTATTCTTTTCCATAATTCTTTCAGAAAGCCGGATGGCCTGGTGATGTCATAATTGGTCTCCTTCGCCACCGGACTTTCCTGCCGAATATCCGGTGCTGCTTTCCGCGAATATTTCAGCGGATTATTGTTTTTTCCCATATTCCGCATCGCGGTTTGAGTTATTGTCTGAAGAGCTGCCATTGTCATCAGTCAATGATGATGATGATGATGGATTGTCTTCTTTAAGTGCCGATTTGACATCCTCAGTCGAATCAACAACAGCCTCTTTCGTATTTACAAAAGCCTCTTTAGTCTCCATAGCCATATCTTTTACTTGAGGAGTCAGCTTTTTGATTTCATTGACTTTATCCCCTACGTAAGAAGCGTCTTCAGCAACGCGCTCATAAAGATTCTGGAATTTATTTGCCTGCTGTTGAACCACAGATTTCAGTTCATCTGTATTGCTTGCATAGTATTTGGCGTTCTCTGATACCTTTTTCGATTTCTGCATTACATCATTTCTTGTATTGCGGTCAAATAAGGACACAATGATCCCTACTGCAGCTCCCACTAATAATCCCGTCATCAATTTGTTTTGGCTCATTCTAAATTCCTCCCAAAGAATAGTTTTTTCTAGTGTGTCTTTTCAATTTTTCCCTAATCTCTCCATATTTAAACTTCTCTGTATTTAATTTTTTTCAAAAAAAACTTGACTATGAGCAAGAACTTTCGGAATATTAAATCATCAGGAGGTATAAAATCATTTCAGGAAAACAGAATTTCACACTTTAGGGGGAGAATTGATGGAAAGAATCGAAGAGTTGTTGGGAGTGATCGGCGGCTTTGTTTGGGGGCCACCCTTACTGATCCTGATTGTGGGCACGGGAATTTATCTTACAGTACGTTTAGGAGTCCTGCAGCTCCGCTTATTGCCTTACGCACTTAAATTAACTTTTACCAAAAACATTGATAAAGATTCCAAAGGCGATATTTCTCATTTCCAGGCCCTATCCACCGCGATGGCAGCCACTGTCGGAACCGGTAATATTGTCGGTGTCGCGACAGCCGTTGTGCTCGGTGGCCCTGGTGCCATCTTCTGGATGTGGCTGTCAGCGTTCTTCGGTATGGCGACGAAATACGGAGAAGCTGTGTTGGCTGTAAAATACCGCGTCACCGATTCGCAAGGAAAAATGGCTGGAGGGCCGATGTATTATTTGGAACATGGCCTGAAACAGAAATGGCTGGCTGTTCTGTTCGCTATTTTCGGTTCAATTGCAGCATTCGGCATCGGCAACGGCACGCAATCCAATTCGGTTGCCGCAATCGTTGATGACACCTTCGGCCTTGCCCCTTGGATTACCGGGCTGCTTTTGACTGTCTTCGCCGCACTTGTCATTTTGGGTGGCATCAAAACCATTGGTAAAGTCACTGCATTCTTTGTTCCTTTTATGGTTTTGTTCTATGTTATGGCGGGATTATACATTATGGTTATGAACTTCGAACTGATACCTGCCGCTCTTGGAACGATCTTCAGTGCCGCCTTTACCGGTGAAGCTGCTGCCGGTGGAGCAATCGGTGCAGCAATCCGCTACGGTGTTGCCCGAGGAGTCTTCTCCAACGAAGCTGGACTCGGTTCTGCACCAATCGCAGCGGCGGCGGCAAAAACTGATATGCCTGGCCGCCAAGGGTTAGTATCGATGACTCAGGTTCTTTTCGATACACTCATCGTCTGTTCGATAACAGGAATCACGATTGTCATGTCCGGCCTTTATCTTGACAGCGGACTTGAAGGAGCACCGCTTACAAGCGCCGCATTCGGCCTATACCTTGGAGGCGTCGGTCCATACATCGTGGCATTCGGATTGATTTTCTTTGCTTCTTCGACAATCATCGGCTGGTCTTATTACGGAGAGAAATGTTTCCAGTATCTGTTCAAGAGCCCGAGCCTGCTGATTGTCTACCGTGTCGCTTTCGTTTCCGTCGTATTCATCGGTGCAGTGGTCTCTCTTGATGTGGTCTGGTCATTCTCGGATGTCATGAACGGTTTGATGGCAGTTCCGAACTTGATTGGCCTGCTTGGTCTGTCCGGCGTCATTGTTTATGAAACGAAGAGAATTATAGCGAAAGCAAAAGAAGAAAAAGAGGAAAAAGCTGCCGCAGGACGTTAAGGAAATTGACTTTTTTTTTGATAAGTGAAATGATAAGGCATACTATACCGAAAGGCAGGAACCCATCATGGATTTATCAAACCAGTCTCCAGAGAACGTCAACTTTATGATTGAGGAAATAAAAACGAAATTGCGGATGGTCAACGTCGATGCGATGAAAGCCGAACATTTCAATGCTTCACAGTATGAAGACTTGCGTGACCTTTATGAAATGGTCAAAAAGCGTGATAACATTACTCCAAATGAAATGCAGGCAATCGCCCAGGAACTTGGCTCATTGCGCAAATAACGAAAAGCGACAGCCAAAGTGGCTTATGATCCGAAGAGCTGGGCCACTGGAGTCTGGACAAAGCAAAGAGTAAAGCCCCTGAAAAATTTTCAGGGGCTTTTTTCTATCGTTTTAACTTTACGGGATCATTAGATTTTTATTCCGGTTTCTTGTATTGGACGATATACCAGCCGCCCTCTTTGATGACGGTGTGGATGCCGAGCATTTCAAGTCCGGCCGTGTGGCCCCAGTCCCGCAATTCCTCACGGATTGGAAGCCGGTAAAGATTGTCAAAAGATGAAAAGAAACTATTGAAGACATTTGCGAATGGCGGATCGTCGCTGCCGCCTGCAATCGGCGTGACAATCGAAAGAATGCCTCCGGGGCTGACCCAGTCTGCCAATTCGAACATCAGCGCTTCCCGCTTTTCGAGATCGATATAGTGGAGGACATTATTCATCATCACCATATCGAAAGGCTGCTGCGGATTGTAATCCCACAGGTCGGCATTTTCAACGACGATATTATCGTTTTCCCCTGTCAGGCGTTTCGCTTTTTCCGTAACTTCTTCACTGATCTCGATGCCGGTAAATCTTGTGTCCGGAAAGCGTTCGGCCAATTTTTTAATATACCCCGCTTCTCCGCAACCGATATCCAATACCGATTGCACTTTGTTCTCGCGAATCCGCTTTGCCATTTTCGGCATGGCCAGCACTTCCAGCAGCCTGCTGGTTTCAGCGACAGTGCCTGCATGTCTTTCTTCATCAAAATGAAGCCGGTTGTGGTTGCGCATCATTTCCGGATAATTCAGCAAAGTCGGGATATGAAGTTCCATCATCTCCTTCAGCAATACGCCGGAAGAATTATCGCCTTTCGTTTTTGGCAGCTTCCAGGCATTGGCGATCTTATAACGTCCTCTCCCCGCTTCTTTGAGATGGCGGATGGAAACTCCGACCGCCACCCATTGCTCAAGTAAATTTTCATCAAGCCCATAGGCATCTGCTACATCTTCTTTCGACATCGGTCGCTCGAACGCTTGGAAAAGATCAAGCTCATATCCCACATAGGCATGCCAACTGTATAAAAACGGCTCATTTCTTTTCATGTACATTCTGGCCTTAAACATCTTCATTACATCTATCATTGCAACCCCTCTTCCTTCCATGGATAATCGTCTTCCCGTGTATAATATCTCAGCTCTTTTGATTCTTTTGGAAGATCCCTCAAGCGCACTGGTATGATGCCCCCCTGGATAAAACGATCCCGGAAACTTTCTTTCCACATGCCAAGACCTGAAACATTGAGCATCTGTTTAAAGTGCAGGATTGGATCTTCTTCCATGCGTTCGAACGTCTTTTGCCGCAGGAAACTTACGGGCTTGAATGGATAGGAATATGCCAGCGCAGCCATGTGGCTGAGCTGTATAACATGATCGGCCCTTTTATAACGGACTTTTTCATACCACGTCAGATTTTTGGGATCTCTTTTATGGTTTTCAATCATATCTGCGGTCAGCTCGCCCAGTATGTCCGCGTCCTGGATAGCCATATTCATGCCCTCCCCTGCCATTGGATGGACAGCGTGCGCCGCATCACCAATAATCGCCTTATTTTGTTTTACATAAGAGGGTGCATGAAACATGACCGGAATCATCAGTTGGATTTTCTTCCAGTCCTTAAGCTGTTGGACATAGCCATCCATTGCCGGCGCTAAATCCGTATAAAGCTTGTGAAAATGACTGATTGGCTTTTCCTTGAGTTCTTTATAATCACCTTCAGGAATAAGATAAACCGATCGAATCTGATTATCCGGCAGCGGGAACAGGCCAAGGAATCGATTATATGTAGAGATGATCTGCCCATCTGTAAAGCTCTGTGGCCTTGGAAAAGAAACAGTTAAAAAATGATGGTTATAAGTATTTTGTTTGATCTCAATTTCCATATTTTTTCTCGTAACAGAAGCTCTTCCTTCCGCTCCGAAGAAAAACTCTGCCTCGACTTCATACCGCTCTTGGCCTGTTTTGAGCAATGCCTTATTTTCGGTATACCCCGTGCAGGAAGTTCCGGACATATAATGGAAATTTTTATATTCGGACGCAGCTGTCAACAAAATATTCTTGAGTTCTTCGTGATGCACCATGAAGGCGGCATTATATTTACCCGGCAGCACGCTGTAATCCATAAATGTTTGGTCTCGGACCTGCAGCGAACTGGACAATTCCAGCATATCGAGGACTTTAATTTCATTGCTGCGGGCAGTGATTTCATCGTATAAGCCCAGGCCTTCAAAAATCTGCATGCTTTTTGGCTGCAACAATTCCCCTTTATACGTAGGCGCTTTCGCCTTCAAGCGCTCCGCCATCACCACGTCGACGTCCCGCTGAACAAGCTTAAGGGCCAATGCCAGGCCACCGACGCCGCCACCGCTGATAAAGACTTGTGTTTTCATCAAACTCAGCTCCTCTTTATTGTATTCCTCAAAGAGGCTGGCTAAAAACCTCATTATGCTTCCAAATACCTGTACTGGATAAATTTATTTTTCCGAACTGACAAGACATTTGTACAATGGGAGGATAGTTACGGGCGGAATGGCACAAAAGTATCGATATTTACCTTGCAGCCATTGCAGACTATGACTGAAAATTGATACTATATAGAGAGATGAGAGGAGAGATTCATTTGACATCATTAAATGATAAATTGACACGCTATGCTGAATTGGCGGTAAAAGTTGGCGTTAATATCCAGCCAAACCAGCAATTGTACATAGCAGCTTCGCTTGAAGCCGCTCCACTTGTACGCCTGATTGTAAAAAAGGCTTACGCGACCGGGGCAAAACAAGTTTTTGTTGACTGGAATGATGATGAGGTTTCGAGACTGCGTTTTGAGATGGCGCCGGAAGATTCCTTCTCTGAGTTTCCATCATGGAAAGTTCAGGAACGCGAGCAATTGGCTGAACAGGGCGCAGCTTTCATGAGCATTGTTTCTCAGAGCCCTGACCTGCTGAAAGGCATCGACTCAAAACGCATCGCCGCTTCTCAGAAAGCAACCGGCCAGGCGCTCAATAAATACCGTCAATATGTTCAATCCGATAAAATCAGCTGGACCGTCCTAGCCGCCCCTTCAAAAGCATGGGCAGCCAAAGTTTTCCCTGATGTTCCGGAAGAACAGCAGATTGAGGCTTTATGGGATGCCATTTTGAAGGCTGTCCGCGCAGATCTAGAAGCTCCAATTGAGGCATGGAAAGAGCACGACGAATTGCTGCACACGAAGGTTGATTATCTGAACGGCAAAAAATATGCCAAATTGCATTACACTTCTCCGGAAACCGACCTGGAAGTGGCTCTTCCTAAAGGCCATCTATGGTGCGGCGCAGGCTCCATCAATGAAAAAGGCGATGCTTTCATGGCGAATATGCCGACCGAAGAAGTTTTCACTGTGCCACAAAAAGATGGTGTCAACGGTTCCGTCTCCAGCACCAAGCCTTTGAGTTACGGCGGGAACATCATTGACGAATTCAAAGTAACATTTAAAGATGGGCGCATAACGGAAGTCGTTGCAAAACAGGGCGAAGACGTGTTGAAGCAACTGATTGACACAGACGAAGGCTCACATTATCTCGGGGAAGTTGCGCTTGTTCCTCATCAATCGCCTATCTCAGCTTCGAATATCCTGTTCTACAACACTTTATTCGATGAAAATGCCTCCAACCATTTCGCAATCGGGAGTGCTTACTCTTTCTGCCTTGAAGGCGGGAAGAAAATGTCTTCCGAGGAATTGCTGAAACACGGCCTGAACCAAAGCATCACTCATGTGGATTTCATGGTCGGTTCAGAAAAAATGGATATCGACGGCATTTTGGAAGACGGCACCCGGGAACCGGTTTTCAGAAACGGCAACTGGGCATTCTAAAAGGCAACAAATTCGACACTTAATATTTTTTCTATTATCATGTATACTAAAGAATGATAATCATTGTCGAGAGAGGAGTTATTTTCATGTTGGCTAGTATAGTAACCGTTTTGGGTTTCATGGTTGTAATCTTCATATTCTTCTTTACGCTTCTTCATTTCATTGGGAGAGAATTGCATTCCCATGACGCAGAACATGTGGATCCACTTCCGGAACGCAAATTCTGAGTCATATATAAAAAGCAGGCTTTTATCAAAAAGCCCGCTTTTTTATTACCTTAAAATGACTGAAAGATTACAGTTTGAAAACATTTTATTTGCACAGCCATTACATATTGCAGCTAAGGTCCCATAAAAATTCGTTTCCACGAGCCAATAGGCCCTCGTAATATTGCAAGTTCAAGTATTTTGAAAAAGTTCGCATTTTTAGCGTGTTAAAATTCAAAATGGACTTGTTTTATATTAGGAGGAGTATAGGTATGTTTTCTTCATCAGATATTGGAATTGACTTAGGTACAGCAAATATTCTCGTTTATACAAAATCAAAAGGCATCATCTTAAATGAACCATCGGTCGTGGCATTGGATACAAAAACAGGAAGGGTTATCGCAATCGGCGAAGAAGCCAAAGCGATGATCGGTAAAACCCCGGCATCAATCCGCGTTGTGCGCCCATTGAAAGACGGCGTCATTGCAGATTTTGATGTGACTACAGATTTATTGAAAATGGTCATGCAAAAAGCGGCCAAACAGATGGGTGCTGCATACCGGAAGCCGAATGTCATGATATGCACGCCATCCGGTGCGACTTCTGTTGAACGCCGAGCCATCCACGATGCAGCCAAACAAAGTGGCGCAAAAAGTGTGCATCTGATTGAAGAGCCGGTTGCAGCTGCTATTGGCGCCGACCTGCCAGTAAGTGAACCGATTGCCAGCGTCATAGTGGACATTGGCGGAGGTACGACGGAAGTCGGCATCATTTCCTTTGGAGGCGTCGTTTCTTCCAACACCGTGAAAGTTGCCGGCGACCGCATGGATGAAGACATCATCCAATATGTGCGCAAGCATTTTAATGTATTGATCGGCGAACCCACTGCAGAGAAGATTAAAAAAGAAATCGGCTATGCACTGATTCCCCATAAAGCAGAAACAATGGAAATCCGTGGCCGTGATATCATGACTGGCCTGCCGAAGACGGTCACGCTGACTTCAACGGAAATTCAGGAAACACTAAAAGAACCGTTATTGGCGATTCTGGAATGCATCCGTGCAACTCTTGAAAATTGCCCGGCTGAACTGTCGGGCGATATTGTCGACCAAGGGGTTGTCATCACTGGCGGTGGTGCCTTATTGAAAGGCATGCAGCAATGGCTGTCTGAAGAAATTTCAGTACCTGTCCATATGGCCCCGATGCCTCTTGAGTCCGTAGCAATAGGTACGGGACGTTCACTTGTCATGATGAACAAACTTGATAAGATCTCGAAATAATCCATCCGGAAGCCTTGTGCTTCCGGCTTTTTTTTTTTGATTGAATGAAACTCGTAATCGGCAGAAATTTCGATTAAAATAAGAGATAGTCAAAGAATAAGGAGTGGTAGCTATGTCAATACTGAATGAAATCCTGGACTATAATAAGAATTTTGTCGAAGAGAAAAAGTACGAACAATTCATCACCACGAAATTCCCTGACAAGAAGATGGTTATCCTGACTTGTATGGATACGCGGCTATTCGAATTGCTGCCGAAATCCATGAATTTAAAAAACGGCGACGTCAAGATCGTCAAGTCTGCCGGTGCAGTCATCAACCACCCGTTCGGCGGCATAATGCGCAGCCTGATTGTAGCAATCTATGAATTGAATGCGGATGAAGTGTACATAATCGGCCATTACGATTGTGGAATGTCGGCCATCGAACCGCAGAAAATCCTTGATAAGATGAAAACGAGGGGTATATCTGATGAAACGATTGATATGATGCGCTATTCCGGCGTCAATCTCGATGATTGGCTGCGCGGTTTCGACGATGTTACAGAAAGTATCCGCCACAGTGTCAATATGGTGCGCAACCATCCGTTGATGGACAGGGACGTTCCGGTGCACGGTCTGGTGATTGACCCGACCACAGGCAAATTGGATCTTGTTATTGACGGAAATAAAAACCGATGAAAAAAACCGATGAGAAAAATTTCTCATCGGTTTTCTAGTTTTTTTAAAAAAAGTATTAGATATAATATTTAATAAAACCCGTGCTCCTGTCGCTGTCCCTGCATCGCTTCGCTAGCTTCGTCGCAAAGGTTCGACCGAATGCTGTTCGGTCAAACCTTCTCAGCGGTTTTCTTTTGGAAAATAAATATAATCGACAGCTATGCCTTCTTTGCCGAATTGGCGAAGCAATGAGGTGATCTGTCCTCTGTGATAAGAGGCGTGGTTTATGAAAGTGAAAAGCATTTCTTCCCGGGTCTCTTCAAAAGGTTTCCCTCTCAGATTTGTGAACTTCATGACTTCCTGCCATTGAACTTCCGACAACGATGAGAAATAAAGCTCCATTTCTGCGTGCAGCAGCATAAAGGCCTGTTTTGCCTCGGCGGCTGTTTCCACATGGAACTGTTCTACTGGCGGTTTCTCGATTCCTGTCATCCTCATAAACCACAGCTTTTCTACTGTTATGACATGGCTGATCGTCTCTTTGATAGATGAGAAGGAACTGTCTCCTTCCCCTTGATAAATTTCTTCTCCGAGGCTTTCTGTGTGTGACAGGATTTTTTGGGTAGCCCATTTGTGATAGGCGAACAGCTTATCTCTCAACATATGGCACCTGCTTTCTGTCGCTATTTTATTGCCATAACCATCTCTTTATTTCTTTCCACCATTTTTTATAGGTGGCCTTACCCTTTCAAAAATCTTTCTCGAGCACAGCAAAATGATAATGATCTTCCCAAATACCATTGATATGAAGAAACTCTTTCAATAACCCTTCATTAGCAAATCGTGCTTTCTCCAAAACACGCACCGAACCGCTATTCCGTGGGGAGACATAAGCTTCAATCCGGTGGAGCTGAAGTTTTTCAAATCCGAAAGCCACTACCAATTCTACCGCTTCAGTTGCAATGCCGCGCCCCGTATAAGATTCATCGACAGAATAACCGACCAGTGCACTGAGGAAAGGCAAACGTTTGATGCTGTACATGGAAATATGGCCGATTAATTTGTCCGTGGCCGGTTCAAATATCCCAAAGCTATATTCCCGATTTTCCTTCGCATGATAAACGGATTCGCGGATTTTCTCGCGTTGGACTGCTGCTGTGAAATAACTGTCGCTATGCTGCGGCTCGAATATCGCCCAATATTTCCGGTTCCGGAGGAGCAATCGCACCATTTCTTCGGCATCATCCGCCGTCAAAATACGCAGGTAGCAAAGACTGCCTTTCAAAAGAAGATTCATATCATTCAGCAGATGACGTCAGCGAAATAAACTCTTCTGCATCTTTTACGCAAAGGGCAATCCCTTTCTCCCAGAATGCTTCTTGTGTAATGTCTTCCCCGAGATGCTTCATCGCCAAGTCTTCAGCAGTCATCACAGCAGTGTCGCGTAAGAGCGCCATGTATTTCTCCTCAAAGCCTGCGCCTTCTTCCAGCGCTTTCGCATAAACGC
Organism: Planococcus sp. (in: firmicutes); assembly: GCA_035461005.1. Taxonomy (GTDB): domain Bacteria; phylum Bacillota; class Bacilli; order Bacillales_A; family Planococcaceae; genus Planococcus. Next base: position 35,370 of record DATHVZ010000084.1, read on the forward strand.
TCAATGAGAAAAGGTAGCCGAATGTATACGGGAAGTTATAAAATGGCACGTATGTGATATAGAAATGAAGCTTGGATGCCCAGAAATGAGGATGCGTCGATTTCAGCCCGCCGCCGAAACCTTCCGTTTGTGCCTGCTCCATCAACTCATTTAACCGCGGTGCCGGGACGACGCCTTTTTTGCGCTCTTCATAAAAACGGGTTTCAAACAGGAATCTCGAATGGATATTCATAAAGAATGCGACGCTGCGTTGAACTTTATCTTCAAGAAGCGCGATTTTCTCTTCGTCGGAAGCAGCATTTTTTACAGCGGCATCAGCCACGATCATTTCAGCGAATGTGGAAGCTGTTTCAGCGACATTCATTGCGTATGAGCGATTGATTTGATGAACCGGGCGCAAAGCATACGAATGGAACGCATGGCCCAGTTCGTGGGCCAATGTGGCGACATTGGACATCGAACCGCTGTATGTCATGAAAATCCGTGATTCTTCAGTCATCGGTAATCCTGTACAAAATCCTCCCGGACGTTTGTTCGGGCGGTCTTCCGCTTCGATCCAGCCTTTTTCGAAAGCAGTGCGCGAAAATTTTTCAAGTTCCGGACCGAATTTTTTGAAATGTTCCAAAATGAATTCGGCACCTTCCTGGTAGGAGAATGTTTGCGTACTTTCCGTTACCGGGGCATCCACGTCATACCAATCAAGTCCGTCTTTACCAAGCAGCTGGGCTTTGCGGTTCAGGTAATCGACAAACGGCTGTTTGTTTTTCGAAATTGCTCCCCACATAGCGTCCAGCGTCTGTTGTTTCATGCGATTCATCTGCAGCGGTTCCTGCAACGGGTTTTCCCATCCGCGTTTCTTGTAGGTTTCCAGACGGAATCCCGCTATGGAATTTAAAGTCTTGGCAAAGAAATCTTCTTTTTCTGTCCAGGCATCTTCCAATTTATCGTAAGACTCTTTTCTCACTTCGGAGTCTGCGTGGGAACTTAAATTATTTGCCTGGCCAACAGACAAGGTTTTTTCCTGCCCGTCGACAGTGATCTTAATCTTTATTTCTCCGACCAGCATATCGTAAAGCTGGCTCCAGCCGTGATAGCCGTCCATGCTCAATGCGGTAATGAGATTTTCTTCTTTTTCAGAAAGCAGCAAACGTGCTTTGTCACGCCATTCATTGAGTACAAAATTGAATTCCTTCAACGCCTCATCTTCCATCAGCGCGTTCCAGACGGTATCATCCGTCTTCGTCAGATCCTGCTGAATTTTTTGAAGTGCGGAACTGAACCGCGCGCTCTGGCTAGATGACTCACTTTGCAGCAGCGATGCCTTTTTGTCTTCTGTATTCTGTGCCATCAAACAGCCGATAAATGCACCGGACTGCCGAAGGTGGAGCATCATATCTTTTACTGCCTCAAGCACTTCTGCCACGTTCTTTGCATCGTCAGCCGTTGTGGGCACTGCAAAATTACCGGACAATTTCTCAAATTCCTCTAATTTAGGTCCTGCTTCGTCCATATGTACGCGCAACTCGGTTGATCCGCTCCCGCCAGGAAACAATACATCCAAATCCCACACTTCCGAATATTTAACTGTCATAGCTACTCCTCCTGATAAACTAAATTTTCTAAAAACACTTATCAGTATACCATTTTTATTCGGATTACGGAATAATAGAGAAATGATGTCTCGAAAATCGTAAAGCTGACATAATATCGACGATTTCAAAAATATTTTCTGCTGCACTACAAACAGTTAATTGTTGTCCCAAACAAGGAAAGGTATACTGATAGCGAGGAGGGATCTCAGATGTTCCGTTTAATATTGATGACAATCGCATTTCTGGCCATCGTTACAGTTAACGCATTAGCAAATATTCTGCCGATCAACGGACAGACCACAGGAGAAATCTCCAATAGAGTACCTGTTCTGTTCACACCTGCCGGCTATGTCTTTGCCATCTGGTCAGTCATTTACATATTATTGGCTATCTGGATCGTCGGATTCTGGATCCGTTATAAAAGGAACCGGGAATTGCCTTCCACTGCCATCAGCTTTTATTTCATTTTTAGTGCCATTTCCAATATTATCTGGCTGCTGCTTTGGCATTATGAATATTTTGCCTGGTCGGTTGCAGCGATGCTCGCCTATCTTGCTTCCCTGATCCTTCTGTATCTTCAATACAATAACAGCGAACGAGCAATAAGCGAACGTCTGCCCATTTCAGTGAATATGGGCTGGATCAGCGTTGCGACCATCGCCAACATCAGCTACGTGCTGACCTTTTACAGCTGGGGCGGATGGGGATTGAGCAATGAGCTATGGACAGTCATTATGCTTACCGTCGCCACTGCACTTGCTCTTCATATCCGCTTCCACCATTCGGATATTCCGTTTGCCATCGTTTTTGTCTGGGCGTTCGTCGGCATTGCCGTCAAACATGGCCTTGGTGAAATGCTCGTCACAACCGCATCCTTATTCCTTAGCGGCGTAATTGTGACAGGGATTTTGTTGATAAAGAAAAAGTAGCAATGCCGATTCGTAAAATCGATATTCCGCAAAACAGAAAAAAAGCCTGCGCTATGCAGGCTTTTTTTCTATTCCTCTAATTTAGTTAACAGGATCGGTTCACCTTTTGTCACCAGGACAGTGTGTTCGATTTGTGCGACCAATGACTGGTCGGGTGTTATGAACGTCCAGCCGTCGCCGGATTCGATGACGTGTTCCGCTTTTTGAGAGATAAAGGGCTCCACTGCCAGGACCATTCCTTCTTTCAGAATTGTCGTTTCCCATGCGTCGTAATAATTAAGGATATGCTGAGGCGCTTCGTGCAAGGATTTTCCGATGCCATGGCCTGTAAGGTTCTTGATAACGAATAAGCCCTGTTCTTTCGCTTCGCGCTCAACTGCTTTGCCGATCGCATTCAGTTTCGAGCCGGCTTTGACTTTCGTCATTGCCCGTTCAAAAGCCTTTTCAACCGCTTCGCAGATCTTCTCCTTTTCAGGATGGCCTTCGCCGACGACAAAAGAAATTCCCGTATCGGAAAAATAACCTTCCAACGATCCGGAGACATCAATGTTCACAATGTCCCCTTCCTGGATCACGCGTTTTCCCGGAATGCCATGAGCCACTTCTTCATTTACGCTGATGCAAGTATATCCTGGGAAATCATATTCCGATTTCGGTCCTGATACGCCGCCCATTTCCATGAACAGACGTCCGCCCAGATCATCGATTTCTTTTGTGGTCACTCCCGGTTTTGTGGCAGCTCTCATTTCCTCGCGAATTTTCGCTACCATCTGACCGGCATTTTTCAGCATTTCAATATCTTTTTCTTTAGTTGCAATCATTAAATACCCTTCTTTCAAGCTTTTATACACAAAATTATACCATAACAAGAACCACTGTCTAATGACTATCAATTCAAAAAGCGGCTGTAAAAAGCTTGAATCGCTTTTTAGTGCCGCTTTATTGGAATGCAGAGGGTTGAAGTTTATTATTACTCCTTTACGTCCACCAGCCGTGGAGCTGCGATGAACAGGATGGAACAAACAAATGCCGTCAACAGGAATGCCGGGATCATATAAGTCGCGTTGTATCCAAACGAGTAGAGGTAAACATTACCAGTCGCGAATTCGCTGAAAAACCAGACCCCCACAATAACATGGACTATATAGCGCAGGAACGCGCCAATAAAGGCACCAGCCACAATTGAAGATACAGCTTTTCCTTTGAAGCCGCTCCGAAGATTCTTCAAATAAGCGGAGCGCATCATACCGGCAAAACCGATACTGGTGAACGCTACAAGATAATCCAGCGTCACTTGCGTAACTGCGAAGCCGAAAGATAAAGGCACGATGTAGACTCGGCCGGTCACTACCTGAAGCAGGCCGACTGCAAGGCCGGTCAGAAGCCCAGCCCCGACTCCCCGACGAAATGCCATCAGGATGATTGGAATCATCACCAGACTGACGGATCCCCCCTGCGGCATACTGAACGCGATAAAGTCCAGTACATAGCCGACTGCGCCGAAAATTGCGATTTCCAGCATAAGCAATAATTTTTTATTTCTCATCTTATTTCCTCCCATGTGTTTGCACATCACCAGAAGGGCGCCAATAAAAACCATATAAAAGCGGCGCCAGGATAGATCCTGACGCCGCATAAGGGCAGGTTTCCATCCACATCCCTGCGCAAGTATTAACTTACAGGTTCAAAGGGTAAGAACGGTGTCGTTCACTCTCAGCAAATGCTCCCCTTGTGGTGTATACAGTTATTTTCGTAACATCTGTATTGTACCGGACCTAAAGAACGGATGCAAGTTCGTTTCATCGGGAGCCATTAGGGTATTATGAGAGTAAATGTCTTAGAAAGGCGGTGGAGGCAGCAGAAATTGCTGCTGTTATTATATGATCGAATTATTGAAAGAACTGATTAAAATTAAAAGTGATACGAAAGAAGGTGCCAATGATGCGCTTCTCTTTTGCGCGCGCTGGCTCGAAGAAAAAGGCGAAACGGTCAAAGTCCATGACAATAAAGGGTATTTGATGCTGACAGCCGAAAAAGGCCAGGGACAAGAAAAGCTGATCTGGAACGGCCACGTTGATGTCGTGCCTGGCCATGCCGAACAATTCAGTCCAATGGAAGAGCTTGGCCGTTTGTATGGCCGCGGATCAGCAGATATGAAAGCCGGTGTAGCGGCAATGATGCAGGCATTCACCGAACTGGATGCTGAAAAACTCCCCCGTGAAGTTCATCTCCATATCGTGACTGACGAAGAAATTGGCGGACATAATACTTCCGAATGGCTCGTTTCCCAAGGGTACAGCGGCGATTTTGTTATCTGCGGGGAACCGACCGGTTTGAAAGTTGGGCTCCAATCAAAAGGCATCCTCCATATGGACATGGTTTTCAAAGGAAAACCAGCTCACGGCAGCAGACCTTGGGAAGGGATAAATGCCATTGAGCAAGCGATGAAATATCATATGGCCATGTCCGAGCTTCCGTTCCGCAAAGAATCGACCCAGTATTATGAACAGCCTTCCGTTAACCTTGCCATCATTAAGGCGGGCAAGCGTTATAATATGGTTCCTGAAATCTGTGAAATGTCTTACGATATCCGGTTTATGCCCGGACAGGATCCAAAAGAAATCACAAAGCAGATGGCGGATTTGGGAGAAACACTGGGCATCGATTTTGAATACAAATCCAGCTCTTCCACCACTCCCGCCCTGACGACGACCCAGGAAAACCCGTATATTAAGACCTTGGAGGAAAGCATCCGCAGCAATACGGGGAACGAACCGATTCTGTTCGGCCAGCACGGAGCAGCTGATACCCGCTATTACGCCGCAGTGAACGGAGGCGAAGGTGCAATCGAATTCGGTCCGACAGGGGATGACTGGCACGGCAACGCTGAATATGTTGAAATTTCCAGTGTTCATGAATACAAGGACATCTTATTGACCCATGCGCTGTCCAGAGGCTGATGTTTAAATCAGCCCGCAAACGGGAAAACATCTATTATCTTTAAAACGAATGGAGCGATACACATGGCAGTTGGAAGACTATTGAGGACAGCGCTTAAATATGGTCCTCTGGCTTATCCGGTTATCCGGAAATATATGAAAAAAAAGAAATCCAAAGAAAATGCACAAACCAATACAAGCCAATATAAAAATAACCAGCCTAAGCGATAAGCAAAAAATCCCTCTCCCGAACTTTCGGGAGAGGGATTTTTATTCTTAAATGATTGGCAAAACTGTCCGAAGAGCCAGATAACCTGACTTAAAGTCGGGAAGCAGTCCGGCGGATGAATCGTCTTCCATCTCCGCAGCATCTTGCTCCGGCGTCTCGTCCGTCTCTTCAGCCGGTTCTATAGGATTTCCTTCCTGCCGTTCCTGCCCCTGCATAATCTCTTCGAAACTTATAGGGTTCGGTGCAGGAAGCTCCCGGTCTTCGATACTCCAGCCAGTGCGGTATTGCGCCAGAAATTGATTGGCCATTGCCTGGTACCCTTCAATATTGGGGTGGACATCATCGGGATTAGGCACCTTTGAAGTTGCATCCTCACCAAAGGCCTCGTCGACTGGCACAAAAATCGCATCGGCTTTTTCGCTTTCATTTTTCAAGATTTCGTTCAGGATTTTTAATTGTTCCGCTATCCCCTCTTTTTGCGATTCTCGGGCATGCGGGTATGCAAAATAGTAGCCCATGACATAGATATCCGCATCTGGTGCAGCATCATTCAATTCCTTCAAAATGTCACTGATATTCTGTCTTGCTCCATTCAGCGCAAAATCAGTCTGAATGCGCTGGAATTGCAACGACCCATCAGCGGGGTTGGCCTGGACCAAACGCAGCAGATCGTTGGCTCCCGCAGACAATGTAATAATATTGGCGGTAGCCAGCAGTTCCTGCGCCTCTTCTTCCTTCACCCGCTCCAGAACATCACCCGTTGTGAATCCCGGAAATGCGAGATCTTTCGAGAACATCGCGACCGGCTGATTTCTCCCCAGTTCCTGGGCAATCAGGTCGGCATACCCCGTATCGATCTGGCTTTCCGGCGTCTGTCCCGCAGCCAGTGAATCGCCCAGCGCAATATAGACGGCAGGAATTCTTACTTCAGCTGCCGCTGTGTTCACCATGCTGATGGCAAGCAATAAAACCAATAAGCCAGCCGCTAATTTTTTCATTTTCATCACCTCTTAAAATGCCCAGTTTCCTTTGCGAAACACCGGAATTTTCGAACCGTCTGCAGTGATGCCGTCGATATCCATTTCGGCACTGCCGATCATGAAGTCTTCGTGGACTATGGACGTATTCAATCCCAATTCTGCCAATTGACTGCGTTCAAGATCACGCGCGCCTTCGTAGCAGGTCGGATAGGAATCACCAATTGCAAGATGGTTTGATGCATTTTCATCAAATAACGTATTGTAGAATAAGAGACCGGAATCTGAAATCGGTGAGTGGTGTGGCACCAATGCCACTTCCCCGAGATAGGCAGCGCCTTCATCCGAACTGATCATGTCAGTCAGCAGCTCTTCACCTTTTTCTGCTTGAGCTTTGACGATTTTGCCAGCTTCGAAAGTCAATGTGAAGCCATCGATGATATTACCCTGATAAACCAGCGGCTTCGTGTTGCGGACAAAGCCGTCGGCACCATTTTTCAACGGAACGGTATAAACTTCCTCCGTCGGCATATTAGCGATGAATGGATTACCCTGCGGCGATTTTGAAGCACCTGACATCCAGATATGCTTGTCCGGCAATGCAATTGTCAAATCCGTGCCGGGAGCAGTATAGTGTAATTTCACAAAACGGTGGTCATTCAATTGAGTCGCGCGTTTCTCGAGAAACTCGATATGTTCTTTCCATAAAGAAACGGCATCTCCCCGTCCAATGCGAACCGTATTGAAAATGGCCTCCCAAAGAGCTTCGATCTGCTCCTCAGGTCCAAGTTCCGGAAATACTTTCGCGGCCCATTTCTGGGAAGGAATCGCTACTATCGACCATGCCACTTTATCTGAACCGACTGCCTGACGGTACCTTTCGAGTGCTTTGCCTGCAGCCTTTTGTGAGTTTGATAAGCGTTTGGCTGGAATTCCTGTCAGCAAATCCGGATCTTCCGCATCAATCCATAGGAACGACCCACCCTTTTCAATGATTTCATCACGTTGGATTACAGACCACTCAGGGTATTCAGTAAAGGCCTCGTCCGGCGCCAACTCGTAATGCGTGCGCGTCTGGACTGGGTCCGAATAATTGACGTGGACATTTTTCGCTCCGGCTTCATATGCTTTTTTAACGACCAGACGCGTAAATTCGATTGTATCGGTTGTCGTGTTGATAAGCACCTGCTGATTCTTTTGGACATTCAGCCCGACGTAGACGGTCAGCTCCGCATATTGCTCCATTTTTTGCTGAAAGTTCATTTTTTATTCCCCTTTGCGGCGAGTGTTTTGCTTGAACCTTCAACCAGTTCCCCGCTGTGCATTATTTTCTGCACTGGCTTTGATGGCAAATCTTTTGTGAATTTTTTATAATGGCGTTCATCCTGATAGGCAAGCAAAGTCAATACTTCCCCGTCTGCGCCTGCTCTGCCTGTCCGGCCCGAACGATGAAGGTATTGATCGATCGTTCTCGGAACATCCACATGGATGACATGTGTGACTGAATCGATATCAAGGCCGCGTGCCGCGACTTCCGTTGCAATGAGGACAGAAACTTCCCCGTTGCGGAAAGCATCCAGCGCTTTTTTGCGTTCATCTTTTTTCATTTCGGAGTGCAGTGTCACGATTTTCGCATCACGGAATTTCAATTTATTTTCCTTCATCAACAACTGGTCGAGATTATTGACGAATGCCAGAGCTTTGACACCTTCAATATATGAAATGCGGCGAAGCAAATCTGTCTTATCCCGTTCATCCACTTTGATGAACGAATGCGTGACTTTGCCCTGCATCGGCATTTCTTCCGCCGTGACGTGGAGGCGCGTCGGATTCTGCATCAGTCGGTCGGCCACCAATTCCACTTCTTCCGTAATTGTTGCTGACACCAGCACCACTTGACGCTCATTCTGCGTCTTTTCGATAAGCGCCTTCATGACATTCCGGTGCTCCCGCGCCATCAATTGATCGCCTTCATCCAGAACCAAAATACGAATTTCATGCATTTTTAATTTTTTGCTTTTCACCAATTCATTCAAACGTCCCGGTGTACCCACGACTATCGTCGGTTTTTTCTTCAACTTTTCCAATTGGCGCTGCATGTTGGCGCCGCCGATCAATTGGGTCACCGTAATATCAGTGCCTTCTGTCCATTCACGCAGCACATTGACAATCTGCATCGATAGTTCCTGCGACGGTGCAATGATCATTGCCTGTGTAGACGATTTTTCCGGATTCACTCGCTGCAAAATCGGCAGCACGTAAGCCAGTGTCTTGCCGGAACCTGTCGGTGATTGCGCCAGAATATCATTGCCCGCTATCATTTCGGGAATCATTTGCTCCTGGATCGGCATAATTGATTCAAAACCGGTCTTTTTCCATTTCTCTTGTAATACTGGACTTAATTCATCTATAAATGTCATTTCAATTCCACCTTCTTTTCAATGCTTTCAGTGTACCATATTTGGCGCTGTGGCGCCTTTTTTTGATGAATTCACACGCTTCAATAAGTCTTGGAAACATAGAAAAGCCGCTCCATTCCGGAACGGCCATAAAATCAGCTTTCGCTTACTTCTTTTCGTGTATACACCGCGTCTTTTTCTTCTTCTGTTACCGGACGCTGCGGTTTTTTGATGAACAGCGACAGGATCAAAGCAGTCAATGCGATAAATGTTGAAATGAAAAATGAGTAGTTGATGCCTTCGAGCATCGACAGGTTTGCGATGTTTTCAGGGGCGGTTCCACCAGCCAGCATATCGGCTGCCGCCGAATCCGTCCGCATATTCATCAAAGTAATCAGGAACGCCGATCCAATCGCACCCGCCACCTGCTGCAAAGTATTATTGATGGCTGTTCCGTGCGGATATTCTTTAATTGGCAATGTATTTAAACCGTTCGTCATCACCGGCATCATGACGAGGGATATTCCCAGCATGCGCACCGAGTAAATCAGCATGATCTCCCAATAGCTCGTCTCCAGAGACAATTGGCTGAAGAGATACGTGGTAATCACCACCAGCGATAATCCCGGAATCGCCAATACCTTCGCGCCCCATTTATCAAACAGGCGCCCGGTGATCGGCGACATCATGCCCATGAGCAATGCGCCCGGCAACATCAAGAGCCCTGAGTCGATCGGCGAAATGCCTTTGATGGTCTGGACATATATGGGCATCAGGATCATAGCGGAAAACAATGACATCGACAAAGCGATTGAAATGACAGAAGACAATGCGAACATCGGATATTTGTATATGCGGACCTGAAGCAATGGCTCATCCAGCTGCAATTGGCGCCGGATGAACAGAGCCAGCGAAACCACACCGACGATTACCGTAATGTAGACGACAGGACTGGACCAGCCGAGGGAACCTGCCGAACTGAAGCCGTAAAGTATGCCGCCAAATCCAAGACTGGATAACACAAGCGATATTTTATCCAGCGAAATTTCGCGATTCTGGAACGTCAAATTCTTTAGTTTGAAAATACCCAGGATCAAGGAAATCAGTGCCACCGGCAGCACCACAAAAAACAATACACGCCAATCGTAGTTTTGAACGATGTAGCCCGATAAAGTTGGTCCGATTGCTGGTGCGACAATCATCACCAGCCCAAAATAACCCATCGCAGTGCCCCGTTTTTCAACCGGAAAAGCGGCAAGCATCACGTTCATCAAGAGCGGCATCATCAACGCTGAACCGGATGCCTGCAACAGACGCCCTGCAAACAGAACTTCGAATGTCGGAGAGATCCCGGCGATCAGTGTGCCGAGTGAAAATAATGACATTGCTGCGATAAAAACCGAGCGGTTCGAAAACCGCTGGATGAAGTAGGCACTTGCCGGAATCAGAATGCCGTTAACGAGCATGTAGCCAGTAACGAGCCACTGTGCTGTCGCCGCCTTGATTCCAAAGTCCGCCATGATTTCAGGCAAAGCAATGTTCAATAGGGTCTGGGTGAATATCGTTACAAATGCTCCTGTAAAAAGAATTGCTATTATGCCATAAGGCGGTTTTTTCTGTTCGTTCATTCTAATGTTCCTCCGTATTTGTCCTGCTGAATTTTTGATTTGTAAATCTCTATTCCCCTACTTTATACCGATAGTATATATATTTCAATAAAAATATACCGTAAGTATAATTTCATTGATTAAATAGTTGGATACAGTTATTCTGTATATAAACTACGAGTATAAAGGTGAGTAAAAAGATGAATCGAAAAAAACAGAATCTAATAGATGCGGCCTACTCCTTATTTATCAAAAAAGGTTATAATGCCACGTCTATCCAGGATATTCTCGACGAAGCTGGAATTTCAAAAGGCACATTCTATAATTATTTCACCTCCAAGACCGAATGCCTCATCGCAATCATGGAATCAATAGGTGCTGAAATCCGTCAAAAACGGATGGTATGTGCAGCCGGCAGGCCAGTAGACGATGTGGAAGTTCTGGCTGATCAACTTTCGGTACGGATACAGATCAATCGGGAGAAAAACCTTTTTTCACTGTATGAAAGCATTTTTTATTCCCAGGACAAAGAATTAAAGGATTTCGCAAAAAATTTCTATAAAAAAGAACTCGACTGGATGACATCACGCATCATTGATATTTTCGGACAAAAAGCTGCGCCCTACGCGTTGGACAATGCGGCAGCGATACACGGAACCATCCAACAGCTTGTGAATATCTGGCTGTTGACCACAGATGAAGATCTCCCCGCACAAAAATTGGCGGCGTTCGTCGTCCACCGGCTGGAGGTCTCATTGTTTGCTCAAATCGACTCCGGTGAGCGTTTTATACTGGCACCGACCGTCTATACCGAGAAAACGGCTGAAAACCTTACTGTTGAAGAACTTGCTCAGCAGCTTGAAAAGTACAGTCGGAACGAGCTTGAAGAAACAGCTTCAAAACAACTCGTCCATTTTCTTGCTGAAGAACTGAAAACTGAATCTCCGCGGAAGGCGCTGCTTGAAAGTGTCTTGGGGACCTTATCCAATATCCCGGGACATGAATCCCGATTGATGATCCTACTGGAACAGGTATGGAAGAAGCTAGCTAGTTTTTAACTTATGCATTAATAAAAGGCGGACCGGGAATTCCGGTCCGCCTTTTATCAATATGGATTCCTTCTGCCTTTTACAGCTTGTTCAAAAGCATAGGCATATTCGATGAGCTTTGGTTCGCTGAATGCCATCCCGTTGAACGTAATGCCGAAGGGCTCACGTGTTTCAGAATATCCGAAAGGCACGGTGATTGCCGGAAAACCGGCAGCCGCTCCCACATTGCAGCCGAAATCCTGGGGCAGGATGAATGCATCTGCGCCAATTTCTTTCAAGGTGGCATTAATGCCCTGTTCTGCAGCAAGAAAGCGGTTGCGTTCAAGCGCTTCGACATACTCCCTCTCCGTCAGCATTCCCGTTAACTGGTTGGCCTGTTCCAACAGATTCTGGCCGAACTTCAGCATCTTGTCGGAATTGGCATTATTGAAAGCTATCACGTCATCCATCGACCTGATCGGATTCGATGGTTCTGTTTTCGCCAAATAAGCGTTAAGATCCGCTTTGAATTCATGGAGCAGCACAGCAAATCCGAGATCTTCCTGATTCGAGCCCAGGTCCACATCCTCAATAATTTCCGCACCGCAAGCCCTCAGCTGGTCCTTTGCCTGCTCAAACAACTTCAGTTGCTCCTCAGAGATTTCCTTGAATAAATCCGGCGCCACCGCCAGCCGGACATTTTTCAACCCGTCCCGCTTCAGGTGGACGCTCCAGTCATATCCTTCGAAATCACTGGAAAGACGGGTGATCGGATCTTCCGGATCAAATCCAATCAGAGCTGAAAAAACTTTTACCGCATCTTCAACAGTGCGAGCCAGTGGACCGGCAGTATCCTGTGTATGTGACAGCGGAATAATACCTCTCCGGCTGATCATCCCGACTGTCGGTTTAAGGCCGACAAGACTGTTCTGGGCAGCGGGATTGATAATTGAGCCTGACGTCTCGGTACCGATTGACGCCGCCGCCAGATTGGCCGCCACGGCTGCAGCAGATCCGGAACTCGAGCCGCCTACGTCGAAAGCTCCATATGGATTTTTCACCTGGCCGCCGCGGGAACTATAGCCATTCGTCATTTTATCGGACATAAAATTGGCCCATTCGGTCATATTCGTTTTGCCCAATATGACGGCCCCTGCTTTACGCAGTTTTTCGATAAGATAGGCGTCGTTCAAAGCGTAATGATTTTCAAGCGCCAGCGAACCGGCACTGGTATGTGTTTTATCCGCCGTCTCCATATTGTCCTTCACCACGATGGGAATGCCGTGCAAAGGGCTTCTCGCCCCTTTGCGCCGGCGTTCAAAATCAAGGGATTGAGCAATGTGCATGGCATCCGGATTCATTTCCAGCATTGCATTAACGTTTTTATCACGAAGTGAAATATTTTCCTTATACATCAAGACCAATTCTTCTGAACTTATATTCCCAGCCTGCATCTCTTCCTGCATTTCGGAAACAGTCATCTCATCAAGTTTTTCTTTCCGGTAATCTTCCAACTTTTGATGATGCATAGCATTCCCTCCACTATTCAATCTGTTTTTATTTCGCAAGCTTTGATCGAAGAAAAATAAAAAAAGCCGCAGCTTACGAGCTAAGGCTTTTCTGTGTATATTCCTTCATCAATTCAAATAGGCTTAACTCATATAATTGCCGTCCATTGATTTTAAAGACGTTCTGCGCCACCAATTCCTCGATGACATTCGAGCGTTTATCTTCGAATTTCGATTGGGATCTCTGTTCCATGCGGTCCATTCTCTCCTTGCCTTGTAACGTATTCCCTAGTCTTTACCCCTCTGAGGCCCTTCTCAAAACTTTTCTATGGAAATAAAATAAAAAAATCCGAACGCGAGGAGCGTCCGGATTAATTGTACAATTTTCTACTCCCCAAGTTGCAGCCACGCGACCGCTTCGCAATGGGTCGATTGCGGGAACATATCCACCGGCTGGACTTCCTGCGTGCGGTAGCCGCCGTCTTCCAGGATGCGCAGATCTCTCGCGAGTGTCGCTGGGTTGCAGGAAACATAGACAACCCGTTCGGGCCGCTGTTTTAAAATGGTCTGCAGCAATTGCTCGTCACAGCCTTTACGGGGCGGGTCGACTACGAGAACATCGGCCCGTTTGCCTTCTTTGTACCAGCGCGGAATCACCTGCTCAGCCGGTCCTGCTTCGAATAGGGTATTGTGCAGCCCATTGAGCTCGGCATTGCGTTTGGCGTCTTCAATGGCCGGGGCAACAATTTCCACGCCCATGACGAATTTGGCGCGCTGCGCCAGGAACAGGGAGATCGTCCCGATGCCGCAATAAGCGTCGATGACGGTTTCATTGCCCGTCAAGTTGGCGTATTGGAGTGCCTGGCCGTAAAGCACTTCTGTCTGCTCCGGATTGATTTGATAGAAAGAGCGGGCCGAGATTTCAAAACGGACATCGCCGATCTGATCTTCAATGACGTCTTTGCCCCACATTGTGATTGTTTCATCACCAAAAATGACATTGGTCTTTTCCGGATTGATGTTCTGGATCACCGATACCGTTTCAGGAACAAGCTCACGGATCAGTTCAACAGCCTGTGCCGCCTGCGGGAACTTTTTCTTCTTGGTTATCAGGACCACCATGATTTCACCTGTGGCACGTGCTGTACGCACGACAACGTGACGCAGCTGTCCGCGGTGGGTCTCTTCTTCATACGGCTCAATGCCCAGTTGCATGAGTTTCTGTTTGATGCCGGCCATTAAAGTGTCGGCTTCCGGCGTCTGGATCAGGCAGATATCCGTATCCGCAATCTGGTGGGAGCGGGGCTGATAAAATCCTGCGACAACACGGCCATCCTCCATGCCGAACGGAATCTGCGATTTATTGCGGTAGCGCCACGGGTTTTCCATCCCTTTGACGGCGTGCACCGGAACATCCGGCAATTTCCCGATACGGGTGATGGCATCGCGAACGAGCTTGCGTTTAAAAGTCATCTGGCCCTCGTAAGACAGATGTTGAATCTGGCAACCGCCGCATGTATCAAATACCGGACAGGGCGCTTCCACACGGAACGGTGAGGCATTTTCAATCTCGAGCAATTTCGCAAAACCATAGGATTTCAGCGTTTTCAATACGTGGATATGCACATCTTCCCCCGGCAGGGCGCCGTGGATGAATAAAGGGTATCCTTCTACTTTGGCAACTCCTGCCCCATCATGGGTTAAATCTTCCACATGGACCAGCAGCCGTTCATTTTTCGTTACAGGTTTCAAATCGTTCACTCCATTTCACATTGCTCTATTCTACATGAAAAAAACGCGCCAGGCAAAGCCTGGACGCGTCAGTCAGTCACGATCTTTCGATACCGGTCCGTCTTTGAGCGAGAACCAGAAACCGAAGATTAATGCAGCGATCAATACGAGAAACGGTGCATAGAATATCAAGAAATTCTGCATGAAAATTGCCCCCTTTTATGCATGATGATCCGATTTGCCTTTGACATAATCCTTATCGAACAAGAACAGGCGGAACAAAAGATACAGTGACGGCAGCAATAAACCAAGGCCCGCGATAAACGCGATGATCAATGCAATCGCCATTGATTCGTTGGTAAAGCTGTCGTAGATCGTCAAATATGGATACAGCAAATATGGGTAATGGGAAACGCCATAAGCAAAGAAGGCGGTAAAGAATTGACCGATCAGCAAGATGAACGCCAATCCATAATTTTTTCGTTTCCAGATCAGGTAGACGGTCCCGGCAAACAGCAGGAACGATAGCGCAAAGACCCACCACAGGTCAAGAATACGGCTGTAATGTTCCGGGTTATGGGCACGCAGTTCATAAATGATGCCGGTTGCCGTCACAATTGCCGGTCCGGCCCATACGAGCGCGTATTTCCGCATCAAATCGGTCGCTTTGGCATCGCCGGCTTTATTGGCGTACCAGGTGAGGAATACGGCCGATATATAAAGCACTGCCGTGAGACTCAGGACAACGATGCTCCACATCAGCGGACTTGTGAAAAGCGCCCAATAATCGAGATACGGCTGGCTGCCGTTCATTTTGATGAAACCGCCTTCCGAGATTGCCAGCACCGGTGATAAGGACGCCGGCAGCAAGAGCCCCGACAAGCCGTACATATAAATATAGCCCCGATGATTGATTTTTGCGCCATACGTGGCGAAGGCGTAGTAGGAACCCCGTATCGCCAATAAAATCAGCGCAATGCTTGCAGGAATCAATAAAGTCGTGCCGTAATAGAATGCAGTTTTGGGAAAGAAACCGATGATTCCCACGAAGAAGAACACAAAAAATACGTTTGTGACTTCCCAGACCGGTGAAAGATAACGCTGGATGATATTAGTCAGGATGTGCTGTTTGTTGGTGAAAGCACTGTAGGCGTTGAAGAATCCGGCACCGAAATCGATGGATGCCACAATCACGTACAGAAACAGGAACAGCCACAGCACTGAAACGCCGATGATTTCTAATGTCATTCCAGATCACCGCCTTTTTTAGCCTTTTGTAATCCAGCAAGTTCTTTTTCCACTGGGTTGCTTTTATACATTCGTGACAGAACGACAATTGTTCCGACACCCAATATGAAATACAAACCTGCGAAAAGAATGATCATTAGATCGACTTGCCCGCTTGTCGTGGCACCTTCACTTGTTCTCATGTGGCCGACAAGAATCCAGGGCTGGCGTCCGACTTCAGTAAACCACCAGCCGGCCTGGATTGCAATCAACGCCAGCGGACCGCTCGCCACCGTAAGCCAGCGGAACCAGTTCTTCGTGATGATTGGCCATTTGCGCCATGCCGCGACAACATAGACAAAGGAGAAGAATGCCAGCCACATGCCGATGGTGACCATCGTATCGAACAGATAATGGATCCATAATGGAGGTCTTTCATCTTCCGGGAACTCATTCAACCCGGTAACTTCAGCATTCGGGTCCCCGTGTGCGAGAATGCTCAGCGCATAAGGGATTTTAATCGCATATTTTGGTTCCTCTCCATCAAGGACCCCGAAGAGAATCAATTCTGCGTCCCCTCCTGTTTCAAAATGCCACTCAGCAGCTGCCAGCTTTTCAGGCTGGTACTCAGCGAGGTATTTTCCGGAAAAATCGCCGATGATTGCAGTGGCGATCGCGAACACGAAGCCGAGTTTCATTGTCAGAAACAGAGCTTTTTTATGATAGATGTGATTCGAACCTTGGACGAGACGCAACGCTGCAATCGATGCCAACACAAATGCGCTGGTCATGAAGGCCGTGGCCATGACGTGGGCGACTTTCGTCGGCACTGCCGGACTGAACATCGCCAGCAACGGGCTGACGTTGACAAGTTCGCCGTTTAAGATATCAAAACCTTGTGGAGAATTCATGAACGCATTGACAATGGTGATGAAGACGGAAGAAGCGGCTGCACCTAAAGCGACAGGGATCAGCAGCAGCAAATGCTTGCGCTGGTCTTCAAAACGGTCCCATGTATAAAGATAGATACCTAAGAAAATTGCTTCAAAGAAAAACGCGAATACTTCCATGAACAATGGCAAAGCGATTACATTTCCCGCCAATTGCATAAAGTTCGGCCAAAGCAGTGACAATTGCAGGCCAATTGCTGTTCCTGTCACGACTCCGACGGCTACTGTGATAACAAATCCTCTTGCCCATCTGCGGGCAAGCAAAATATAATGGTCATCATTCTTTTTAATCCCGACCCACTGAGCAATCAAGATCATCAGTGGAATACCGACTCCGACTGTTGCGTATAGAATATGAAAAGAAAGAGTCATCATTGTCAGGATACGGCTTAAAAGCACTGTATCTTCAAATCCCATTTCCCTATCCCTCCTGAGGAATATATTTCTAGTTTATTACATACGATTATTGTACCCTAAGCCAGCCCGGCGAATCCTCTGAGAGGGATTTGATAAGCACAGTTTTTCCGGAAACTATGAATAAGCTGTGACAGCTATGCATAATTCCCCCTTGATATTTTGCTGAATTTTTAGTATTCTATTAGGATCATAAAAAAAGGATGGTTAGTATGGAAACAAGCAGAAAAGTTTTTGCCTACATCACTAGAGGCCCAGACGAAAACCGTGAATTATTGGTTTTTGAGTACAAAGGCGAACCCGAGGTCGGCGTCCAGGTACCCGGTGGCACTATTGCTGAAGGAGAAATGCTCATTGACGCACTTTATCGGGAAGTCCAGGAAGAAACCGGACTCTCGCGTGGCGTATTGGAATTTGCAGGTAAAATCCACAAGTATAATTATTATCCTGAACATAAGGATAAAGTATACGAACGCAATATGTTCCATTTTGAATATACGGGAGCAAAGGTTGATGAGTGGGAGCATACCATCAAGAGCGATGGCCGCGACAACGGAATGACACTGTTGTTCCGTTGGGAACCGGTCGAAGATTTGCCGAAACTTGCAATGGAGCAGGACACAGCGATTGACCTTTTGTAAATGAATTGATGGATGCAATCAAAAAGAAGCCCGGCAGTCAACTGACTGGGTAGTGACCCCTTAAAGTTAGAGTTTTATTTATGCAGCTAATTGGCTGGCATGTATCCGGTATTGCACCGGACTCATGCCGGCCAATTTTTGTTTGATGCGTTCGTTGTTATAGTAGTTTATATATTGTGCGATCCGCTG
>DATHVZ010000085.1:0-11852 GCA_035461005.1 Planococcus sp. (in: firmicutes)
AGAAACGCTCGGCCGAGCGCCGAGCGTTTCTGTTTTTCATTGAACAGGGATATACTGTCTGTTGAATGAAGAACAGAAATAAAGGAGTGGATCAATTTGCGGAATTTGCCAAAACGATTGAAAAAAGGGGATACGGTTGGAGTGATAGCACCTTCAAGTCCACCGAAACAGGAACATTTGGAGAAAGCTTTGCCGTTTTTGGAGGAGCTTGGGCTGAAAGTGAAAATGGGCAAATCGGTAAAAGCGAAATATGGTTATCTGGCGGGCGACGATGATGCACGTCTTGCCGATTTGCATGAGATGTTCGAAGACCCGGAAGTGGCGGGGATTATTTGCGCGGGCGGCGGATACGGCGCTGCGCGTTATGCGGACCGCATCGATTATGCCATGATCAAGGATAATCCGAAAGTGTTCTGGGGATACTCGGACATCACATTTTTACATACGGCAATCGGGGAGTATTCGGATTTGGTGACGTTCCACGGGCCGATGCTGGCGTCGGATGTCGGCAAGGATACGTTCCATGAACGGAGCGGCCGCATGTTCGGCCAGCTGTTCAGTCCGTTTGAATTGTTTTATTCGGAGGAGATTTCACAGCTGACAACCCTCCGCGGAGGAGTTGCGGAAGGTGAGTTGGTCGGCGGCAATCTGTCGTTGATGCGCAGTGCGATCGGCACGAAATACGAATTGGACGTCAAGGGCAAGATCCTATTGATAGAAGATATTAATGAAACGCCTTATCAAGTTGATGAAATGCTGAATCATCTTAAGATGGCGCGCAAGCTGGAGCAGGTGGCCGGAATTGTGGTCGGCGATTTTAAAAATGCCGATCCGAAAAAGCCCGAGGAATCGCTGAGCCTGGATCATGTGCTCGGACATTATCTCGGGAACTTGAATGTGCCGGTCGTCAAAGGCTTTAAAATCGGCCATTGCGAACCGCATTTCTCCGTGCCGCTTGGGGCCAAAGCGCGTCTTGATGCAGACAATAAAACATTGACGATTATGCCGGGAGTTGAATAATATGGCAATCATAAAATCCATCCAGAGCTACCGTACCGCGGTGCCGTTGAAAAAGCCGTTCAAAACAGCGCTCCGCACAGTGACGGTTGCTGAATCGGTGGTCGTCCATATCCTGACGGAAGATGGCCGCAGCGGCTTTGGTGAAGCTCCGCCGACACATGTCATCACGGGGGATTCACTCCAAAGCATTGAATTCGCGGTGGGGTTGATTGGCGCAGCGCTCGTTGGGCAGGATATCCGCCGGCGCGAAGTGGTTTTTGAAAAGCTGCACAGGGCGATCATCGGCAACACGAGCGCCAAGGCGGCGGTCGATATGGCACTGTATGATCTGATGGCGCAAGTGGCGGGCATGCCGCTCGTCGATTTTCTCGGCGGTTATCGGCATGAACTGGAAACCGATTTCACGGTTTCGGTCAACTCACCGGAAGAAATGGCTGAGGACGCTGCGCAATACATACAAGACGGATTTGATGTCCTGAAAATAAAAGTGGGCATCGATACAGTCGAAAAAGATATCAAACGGATCAAAGCGATCCGCGAAAAAGTAGGTTATGATGTGTTGCTGCGACTCGATGCCAACCAGGGATGGGAAGCGAAATCAGCTGTCCGCGCCATCAGCCTCATGGAAGACGCCGGGCTCGACATCGAATTGGTCGAACAGCCGGTCCATGCGAAAGACATTGAAGGCTTGAAGTTTGTCAGCGACAATACGCTGACCGATATCATGGCCGACGAAAGCATCTTTTCACCGAAAGACGCGCTGCGGGTTCTGCAGCTGCGTGCCGCAGATTTGATCAATATTAAGCTGATGAAAGCGGGCGGCATCCATCAGGCGCTGAAAATCAATGCACTTGCGGAAGTTTATGGCGTCAAATGCATGACGGGCAGTATGATCGAAACAAAACTCGGGGTCGGGGCAGCGGCGCATTTTGCGGCCAGCCAGCCGAATATCACCCGTTTCGACTTCGACCCGCCGCTTATGCTGAAGGAAGATCTTGTTCCGGGCGGTATTGAATACAAGGGGAAAATGATCTGTTTCCCGGATAAACCCGGACTTGGCATCGACAGCGAAGGATTTCTTAAACAACTTACAGGACGGAGTGAATAGAAAATGTATCCCTCAGAATCAACAGCATGGATTTGCAGCGTGCCCGTGGCAACGGTCTGGACTCTCCCAGGCAGCGTGCGGGAAGTCGACGCACACGGCATAGGCGAAACCGTCAAGATGAACAAATGGATTGAAACGATGAACGAACAGGAAAATCATGATTTGACCAAAAGCGGCCGCATCCAGACCCAGCTGCTTTACGGGGAACCGGTGCTGATCGAAGGAGTGGAAGACGGTTGGGCGAAAATCATCGCCCTCTGGCAGCCAAGCAATAAAGATGAGCGCGGCTATCCCGGTTGGGTGCCGCTCCATCAACTAAAAGAAACAGAAACGTTGAATGAATTGGGCTATGCCCGCGTAACAGCGCGCAAAGCCCAATTATGGACAGGACAATTCAAGCCGCTGCTGGTCGTGCCGTTTAATACGCTGCTGCCCGTCAAAGAGAAGGGCGAATTTATTCGCGTCCAGACACCAGACGGCGAAGCGCTTATCAAAGCGGACGAGGTCCAGCTTGTCGCGTCAGTGGACGACATTCCAAAAGGCAGCGGCAGTGATATCGTAAAACTTGGGGAAGAATTTTTGGATCTGCAATATTTTTGGGGTGGCATGTCGAGTTACGGCTATGACTGTTCCGGCCTCAGTTATAACATGCTGAAAGCGAACGGCGTTATCATTCCGCGCGATGCGCACGACCAGGCGACAGCCGGCCTCCCGGTCGACATCCGAAATCAAAGTGCGTGGCGTGAGGGCGATTTGCTGTTCTTCGCTTATGAAGAAGGCAAAGGCAAGTTGCATCATGTCGGCATTTATTACGGCAACGGCCTGATGCTCCACTCCCCGACTCCGGGAAAAGCCATTGAAATCATCGAGCTCGCCGGCACCATCCATGAAAAAGAGTTATGTGCGGTGCGCAGGTTTTTACAGGAGGATGAAAAATAATGACAACTGAAACTTTATTGTCCGTAAAAGAGCTGAAACGGCATTTTGACTTGGGCAAAGGGGTCACACTGAAAGCGGTCGACGGCATTTCGTTCGACATCAAGCGCGGCGAAACGTTCGGTTTGGTCGGTGAATCCGGCTGCGGAAAATCGACAGCCGGCCGGACAATCATGGGTTTATACAATAACACAGCCGGCATTGTTGAATATGACGGCGTCGATATCCACAAAATGTCCGATAAAGAACGCTTCGATTATTTGCGCAACATGCAGATGATCTTCCAGGATCCGTATGCATCGCTTAACCCGCGTTCGACGGTATTCGAGATTATCGCTGAGCCGATGCAAGTCCATGGCCTGTACAAAGACAAAAAAGAGTTGCAGGCGCGCGTCCACCAATTGTTGGAAGACGTCGGCCTGAACCGTGATCATGCGAACCGTTATCCGCACGAATTTTCCGGCGGCCAGCGCCAGCGCATCGGCATCGCACGCGCTTTGGCATTGGATCCGGATTTTATCATTGCCGACGAACCGATTTCGGCACTCGATGTTTCCGTCCAGGCGCAGGTCGTCATGCTGCTGCAGAAATTGCAGAAGGACAAAGGGCTGACCTATCTGTTCATCGCCCATGATCTCAGCATGGTCAAATACATTTCTGATCGCATCGGCGTCATGTACCTCGGCCATATGGTCGAACTGACGACCTCCGACCAGCTTTACGACAAACCGCTCCATCCCTATACATCCGCATTGTTGTCCGCCATTCCGATTCCGGATCCCGATATCGAAGAAGCGCGCGAACGGGTAGTCCTGCAAGGTGAACTGCCGAGTCCAATCAATCCGCCGAGCGGCTGTGTGTTCCGCACCCGTTGCCCGCACGCCATGCCGCTATGTGCTGAAAAAATCCCGGCATGGAAAGAGCAGGAACCCGGCCATTTTGTTGCGTGCCATTTATACGAATAGCTTTTCAAAAAGGCAGCGTAAACATTCCGCAAAAGAGCTTCGGTAAAATAATGTGGCTGTCTGCAGTCAGACGGTTTACTGACGCGCAAGAATGGAATGCCGGCTTCCGATGGATTTGGCCAGCTTCAAAAGATGATAATTCTATGTTTTTATGATACAATGAGTAGATATTGTTTCTAAAAGAGAGGCGTGGATAACAATGGCATTCCAACCACATGAAAAAGAAGTATCAGAATTCGTAGCGGCCCGCTTCATCGGCGAATGGATTTCCTTTACCCGCAATGACGTTGAAGTCAGTGGAACCATTTTTAAAATCATGGACAACTCAGTGATTGTTGAAATTTCACCTGAGGATGCAAAAGAAATTGGTGCACCGTCCAACATGACCGTAATCTCACATAAGAAATACACGATTGTAGAAACACAGGAAACACAAGAGACACAAGAAAAAAAATAAGCAATACAGAATTGCAGAATAATTCAGCCTAAACCTCTCGCCATGTGCGGGAGGTTTTTCTGTGGGGAAAAATTGAGGAGCGTCACCCGAATAACTCTGATAATATATTTTTTTGAAAATTGTACCAGTAACGGCATTCCAAAGTGCACCGGTTTTTGGTAAAGTAAGGTAAGAATGATATACGTTGCACGCTAATCGCCATGAAGGGAATAAGGCCATATGATATTTGATTTTAAGTTCTGGCATTATTTCGCCAGACAGGGACAGCTCATACATAATCTTGAAAACTCGGAAATGCGTTATTTCAATAAGAGGCTTGGGTGGCTATTGGCACTTGGCGTTCTTCTATTTGCACTGCGGGAAATTTGGGGCATGAACAGCGCATCGCTGACACCGTATCTGGTGGCGGGTGATTTGGATGCTTACACTTTGGCTCGCTGGACTGCACTTGCCGGCACGTTGATCTGGGCCGGAATTTATCTCACTTTCCATACATACGGAGCGGCATTCCTGTTCAGCCGCTTTTTGAAAGTTCCCTGGCGCTTGGCGCTGGTGATGCAGACATATGTAACAGCAATCCTCATTATCGAAAAAGCGGTGCTGTTTTTGATTTTCACAATACTTGGCTATACGACTTATTTGTCACTGTTTTCATTTGGCCCTTTGGCGGCAATGCTTTTCAACCATTCGTTCGTCATCCTATTCTTTAATCAGCTGACGATTTTCACGTCGTTGATCATTGCCATTCAATACCGCTTCCTTCGCAATTACGTGGAATTTTCGCCGAAATTGCTTCTGCTCGGCCTGATTCTTCTGCACGTAGTCATCGCATTGTTTATTGGCGCATTGAGCCTGGTGCCATTGGCGGACATGCTGGAAGGCTTTACGGAAGGAGTGGTTCCAGGTGAATAAATACCTTGCAATCGGCTTATCCATTGCCATCACCGCTTTTTTGGCAATTAATGCGATTCTGTTGTTCAGCGACAAAAGCTTAGTTCCGAAAAAGCTTTACATCAGTGAATATGAACGGACATACACGAGCACCTATACGGAGAAATTGCCGAAAGAGGCAGTGGCCGCGCCACTCGGAGCGACGGAAATCTTTATCCAGAATTCCGATGCCGTCGAACAATGGATCATCAATGAAGGCGATTACGTCGAAGCCGGCACAGAACTCGCGCTGTTAAACGAAGCCGAAAGCGAAGAACAGCGCGCCATCTGGGAAGCGGAGAAAGCTGCACTGGACAGTGAGCTGCTCGAAGTCCGCAGCATTTTGGGAGATCTCGAAACAGCCCGCTCCCGCCAAACCAGCTCCAACCCCAGCTCAGACTCAGACACTTCAACCAGTCGTGACACCGTGACCACTGAAGAAGGGGATACGGTAGAACTGGACGTGAATGTGTCATTGTCAATTTCAACGAATGTCGAAGTTCCCCAGGATGGTTCCTATGCGGCCGGAATTGCGGAAGCGGAACAGCGCATCGCATCAATTGAAACCCAATTGGCGGTGGTTGTTGCACAGCTGGAACAGAATACAGCGAAGCCGGCCCTGGTCAGCCCGATCGAAGGGGTTGTCGGAAAAATCGATGCAGGTTCAATGCCGATGAGCATTGAAATTTATTCGAGTGAAAAACTGTTCATGACCTATGTCATCGAAAAGGAATGGCTTGAAGTCAACGCTGGAGACCGGGTCTTCATCCACGTCGACGGCATTGCTCAGGTGATGCCTGCCACAGTTCACAGTGTGTCTCAAATGCCAGCAAAAAATTCCAAGTGGCTTGAGGCATACCGGGCATTGGATCCCGTAGACCAGGCCAATCCGATCGCGATATACAAAGTCCTCATCATTACGGAAGAGCCGATTACGGACGCTGTTCCTTACGGCAAAACCGCCAATGCATCCATCATTGTCAATGAAGCGGCGGACGCGGTCGCCTTAGCGGATTCCTGGCTTTTTGACCGCTACGACGGCACGGGCAAAGCGTTTGTGCTGAATGAAGATGGACGCGCAGAAGCCGTGCCGGTGACCATTGCCTTCGCCCTCCACGGCAAAGCCGTATTGAGCGAAGGCCTAGAGCCCGGCGAGACAGTTGTGGACAATGAATTGCTGAGACGATTTGCGACACCACCTCAGGTGTTTATGCCATTCCCGAGCATACAGCCGGACATGGAGCACGCAGAAAGCACATCTTGGCGCAAATATGTTGAATACCTGTTAGCAAGATGAATAGAACTGGACCCGTGAGCAGCTGCTTGCGGGTTTTCTTTTTGTGTGGAGGGATGTCTCTGGCTTGGCGCGGGGGATGTCTGATGATTTGAGGGGATTGTCTTACGGTTTTCCGCTTTTATCTTACGGTTTACAAAGTTTATCTTACGGTTTGCGGATTTTATCTGACGATTCCACTTTTCATCCGGGTTTCTACTATTAAGAAAGGGCATTCGAACGGAAAGCAGTCCGCTGCCGGCGGACTGCCCAGTGGGCGGCGCTGCGGCCGCCGCCCGAACACTGCCGGTTTGTGGGTTGGCCCGCTTGGGTGAAGGGTTGGCTGTCGTATAGCTGTGTTTGCCTGTCGGATAAGCTGATTTCGCTCTCGGATAAGCCGAGTGGGCTGTCGTATAACGGCGTTTCCCTCACGCATAAGCTGGTTTGCCTAACGCGCCGACTCCTCCTCAAGCTTTCCCAGAAAGAAAGGGCATTCGAATGGAAAGCAGTCCGCTGCCGGCGGACTGCCCGGTGGGCGGGGCTGCCGCCGCCGCGAGAACACTTCATCGCGTTCAGCCTGCTGATCGGGCGAAAAGCGTATGATTATGCAGGATAGTTATTTACTTTCCTTGCAACAGGGCGTAAAATGGATATTTATTCCGAAGACCGAAAGAAGGCGTGACTGGATTGAAACAATGGAAAATATATATGATTTTGACCGGCGTCATGATTGTTTGGGGATTTAATCTCGCAACAGTTAAATACATGGTCGAATTTGTCGGCCCGGTTACTTTGACAACATTCCGCATTCTCCTCGCGGGGATTTCGGTGTTCGTCATTCTCGGTTATTTCAAGCTGCTGCGCTGGCCAAGCCGCATCGACTGGAAATACATCCTGCTCGGCGCGCTGCTCAACGTCGTTTCGCATCATTATTTCCTGTCGAATGCGCTGACTTTGACGACCGGCACAAACGCCGGCCTGATTCTCGGCACGGGCCCGATGCTGACGGCGGTACTCGTCTCGCTCATCATGCGCAATTACCCGTCGCGGCTGCAATGGCTCGGAGTCGTCATCGGCCTTGCCGGTGTCGTTATCACGGTGCGCGTCGGCAGCGGGGCGACGAGCGGCATGAACCTCGGCGACCTGTTCGTCTTCATTTCGATCCTGACACAGGTGCTCAGTTACATCGTCATTGCCAATGCGGCAAAAAATATGGATCCGCGGCTGATGACCGGCTATATGTTCATCACTGGCAGCGTCGTGCTGTTCTTCATCTCGCTCATTCAGGAACCGG
The DNA here is from genome assembly GCA_035461005.1 of Planococcus sp. (in: firmicutes). GTDB lineage: Bacteria > Bacillota > Bacilli > Bacillales_A > Planococcaceae > Planococcus. The sequence goes on from DATHVZ010000085.1 coordinate 7,984, forward strand.
GCGGCATGGCGGCATTCGCGGAAGTTCCGACGGTGTTCTGGTTTGCCTTCGTGTTCTCGGCCGTACTCGGCACATCGGTCGGCCATATGCTTTTTAACTACTCGATCGGCCAAACCGGCCCGACAAAAGCGGCAATCTTCATGAACCTCAATACGCTTTTCTCGCTGGTCGCGGCAGCCATCATCCTAAATGAAACGATTTTGCCCGGCCACATCTGGGGCTTTGTGCTGATCGTCATCGGCGTCCTGTTCGGCTCAGGTGCCGCAGAAGACCTGCTCAAAAAAAGAAGAAAACGGCTCAGCCTCCGCTGAACCGTTTTTATTTTGGAGAAGAGTCTATCCGCCTAACCAGCAGGCTGGTCTGAATAAACCAGCACGAAATGGGGAACCGTAAGATAAAAATGGTAGATTGTAAGATAAGCTGCTCAAACCGTAAGATAACATATAAAAACCGTAAGATAAGTCCGAAAAACCATAAGATGGCATACTGGTTAAACATCCGCACACCAACCGTTTTTTCTTGTTCTTATTCACAAAATTAATTATGATGGGGACAACAGAAGAATTTATTACTGTATGAGAACATCCTCTCTATTAATATGCAGGATGAAAAGAATATAATAGAAGAAAATAATGAATGGAACGGAGATCCCTATGACATTATCCCTTAATCCCCGGGCGGAAGCGCTCGTTATTTCCGGCATCCGCCAGTTTTTCAACCAGCTGGTGAACTATCCCGACGCCATCAATCTGACAATCGGCCAGCCCGATTTTCCGACGCCGGAAGCGGTGAAGCGAGCGGGCATGGACGCGATCGCGGCCGACAAGACCAGCTATTCCCATAATGCGGGGCTGATCGAATTGCGGCAGGAAGTGGCGGCGTTTTTCGGCGACAGCTACGGACTGTCCTATAATCCACAGACCGAGATCATTATCACGAACGGCGCCAGTGAAGCGCTGGATTCCCTGCTCCGGACCATTCTTGAAGAAGGCGATGAGGTTATTATTCCGGCGCCGTGCTATACGGGCTATGTGCCGTTGGTCGAGCTGAACGGCGGGAAAGCGGTGCTGCTGGATACGTCGGACACCGGTTTGATTCCGGATCCGCAGCGTTTGGAAGCGGCCATTACGGCTAAGACGAAAGCGGTGCTGTTCAATTTCCCGTCGAACCCGACCGGCGTCAGTTTAAATAAAGAAGATACCGATGCACTGGTCGAAGTGTTGAAGGAACATGAAGTGTTTATCGTGGCGGATGAGATTTACTCAGAAAACGTCTTCGAGGGCGAGCATGTTTCATTCGCAGGTTATGACGAAATTAAGGACCGGACTTTCCTAGTGCACGGCCTGTCGAAGTCGCATTCGATGACGGGCTGGCGGATGGGCTTTTTGCTCGGGCCGGAAGAATACATGAAGCATGTTCTGAAAGTGCATATGTACAATACGGTCTGCGCGTCCCTGCCGAGCCAGCACGCGGCGATCGAGGCGTTGCGCAATAACCGTTTTGTACCGGAAGAAATGAACGCGGCCTATAAGACGCGGCGTGATTATGTCTACGGCAAATTAGTGGAAATGGGCTTTGATGTCGTCAAACCGACTGGGGCATTTTACATATTTCCATCCATCGAAAAATTTGGCCTTTCTTCCTTCGACTTTGCCACGCGTTTATTGAATGAAGGGGGAGTGGCGGCAGTGCCGGGCTCGGCTTTTACGAAATACGGTGAAGGCTTCCTGCGCATTTCCTACGCTTATGCAATGCCGACATTGGAACTGGCGATGGAGCGGATGGCCGAATGGCTGAAAACTGTGCAAGTCACAGAAAGGGGATAAGGTATGGGTCTATTATGGGGAACACCGGCGGAATTGCAGCAATTGCTTTGTGAAATGGTGGGCTGGAAAAGCATCACGCATTCGGATGGGGAAGTGGAATTCGCTTACAAACTGAAACAGAAGCTGGAGCAGATCCCTTATTTCCAGCAGAATCCGGAGCAGATTCATCTCGGCGAAGTCAACTGGGACCGCCAATACGTCACCGCTTTATACAAACATCCGGAAGCCACCGATACCATCGTTATGATGAGTCATTTTGACACCGTCCAAACGGATGAATACGGCGACCTGGAGCCGCTCGCGTGCAAGCCCATCGAGCTGACGGAAGCGCTGAAGGATTTCCGCGACGAGCTGGACGAATATGCGCAGGCAGACCTCGATTCCGGTGAATACCTTTTTGGCCGCGGCACGATGGATATGAAAGCGGGACTGGCGATGCAAATGGCGATGCTCGAAAAAGCGGCTGCGAACGAATGGCGGATTAATCTGCTGCTGATGACGGTGCCGGATGAGGAAGTCAATTCAGCCGGCATGCGCTACGGCGTCAGCAAATTGCTCGATTTGGAACGTGAATACGAACTGGACTATATTTTATTCCTGAACGGAGAGCCTTCTTTTGCTCAGCATCCGGGCGACCAGTCCCATTACATCTACACCGGTTCCATCGGCAAAATCATGCCGTCCGCCTTGTTCTACGGCAAAGAGACGCATGTCGGCGAACCGTTGTCCGGCATAACGTCCAGCTATATCGCGACGTATCTGACCCACCGGATGGAATGGAATCCGTCGTTCAAGGAGACGGTCTACGGCGAAACGACACCGCTGCCGGTAACTCTGCTGCAACGTGATATTAAGCTGTCCTATTCAGCGCAGACGCCGTACCGCTCATTTGCGATGTACAATGTCTTTATGATGGAACACAGTGCCAAAGAGGTTTTTGAATTATTCGAAGAGGTGGCGAAAGTTGCGGCAGCGCATTGCATGGAAGATTACCGCGATATGTGCCGCAATGAAAACATCGAACCGGTGGGCGAGCTCCACGTCATGCGCTACGAGGATCTGGTGAAATACGCACTCGAAAAATTCGGTCTCGACTACTTCAATGACCTGATCCGCGATACGCTGATGACGCCGGAATGGGACGTCCGCGAGAAATCGATGCACATCACCGACATCCTGCTGATCAATTGCCAGGAACTGACGCCGGCGATTGTCATCATGTTCGCGCCGCCGTATTATCCGGCGGTCAACTCGTCGGAAGACGAATTGGTCAAACGCTGCGTCGCGCAGATCAAAGAAAACGCCATGGCCAAATACGGCCACGAGCTCAATCAAATCCATTACTTCAACGGCATTTCCGATTTGAGCTACGTCAATTACGGCGACCAGGAAGACGGCTGGATCACCTATGAAAACAATACGCCGGTCTACGGCGATGCCTACAGCATCCCGTTCCAGGCCATGAAAGAATTAAAAGCGCCGGTCCTCAACATCGGCCAATTCGGCAAAGATGCCCATAGACGCACCGAACGCCTCCACATCAAAAACGCATTCGAACAGATGCCAGCGCTGCTGGAGGAAATGATTCTATCCATACCTGTGAAAAGCCGCCTGTAGAGGTGGCTTTTTTCTTTTGAGAAGGTTGTGTGAAATTTGGACGCGTGGAGTAAAACTGGTTATACGTGAGAGAAATTTTGCTATACGAGAGGTAAATTGGCTTATCCGACAGGCAAACTCCGCTATACGACAGCCAACCCTCCACCCAAGCGGGCCAACCCACAAACCGGCAGTGTTCGGGCGGCGGCCGCAGCCACCGCCCACTGGGCAGTCCGCTGCCGGCGGACTGCTTTCCATTCGAATGCCCTTTCATTCTGGGAAAGCTTGAGGAGGAGTCGGCGCGTTAGGCAAACCCGCTTATGCGTGAGGGAAAAGCCGTTATACGACAGCGAACTTGGCTTATCCGACAGCTAAATCAGCTTATCCGACAGGCAACCCTCCACCCAAGCGGGTCAACCCACAAACCGGACGTGTTCGGGCGGCGGC
>DATHVZ010000086.1:0-5101 GCA_035461005.1 Planococcus sp. (in: firmicutes)
GAACCTGTGATGGAGTGGTTGTATTCCTGTGCGATAAAGACAAATCCGTCCTGTGCTGCTACGGCTTCAGACCATGCGCCTGCACCCGATGCGTCGCTGCCATTTTCGCCGAGCAGCGGCAATTTATAATCTGCAATATCAATGATTGTATAGTTCGCGTCTCCGCGTTTGTCAGCCAATTCTTTCACCCAATTGCCTACCTGTGGGCTCAAGCGCCCTTCACGTGTTGATCCAAGAATAATTCCGATGTTCAGTTTTGTCATTGTTGTTTCCTCCTGTTGTTTAGAATTGAATAGTTTTGAAAATATCGACATTCCCACTAGCTCCCTTTTTACAGATACTCTTTTTCGATTGTGCGGGTACTGCGCACGGTGTCAATTGGACGCACCATGTTCTCAATGCGTTCCCGCTGAGCTTCAAGAAATGGCGGCAGGCTTAATTTTTCGCCCAGTGTTTCATATGACTCATCCCCAAGGAAACCAGGCCCGTCCGTTGCCCATTCGAAGAGCAGTCCTGGTGCCACTCTTGCATACAGGGATTCAAAGAAGAAACGGTCGACATAACCGGACGTGCCGAAGCCCGCTCCCTGCATATGATCGATCCATTCATTCAACGCCGCCGTGTCGTGCACGCGGAAAGCGGTGTGGTGGACCGTACCGAAGCCTTGCTGGCCTGCCGGAAGGATCGCGTTGTATTCGACGATGACCTGCGCCCCGTTGCCGCCCTGGCCCATTTCAAACAAATGCAGTGAACCTTCTTTGGCGATTTCCCGCATCATCATCACTTTCTCGAGCACTTCTTTCAGGTGATCGAATTGCGCAATGCGGATGTGGATCGGCCCCAAGCCGGTAATGGCGAATTCCAGCGGCACCGGTCCGTTTTGCCATGGTGTGCCGGATTCCACGCCTTCATTGAATTCATCCGAAATGAGCATATACTGCTGGTCATCAAAATCGACGAAGGAAATAGTTTTCTTGCCGAATAAGTCTTTGTTGCCTGTGTGTTTCACTTCATATTTATCAAAGCGCTTGATCCAGTAATCCAGTGCCGCGTCGGTCGGCACGCGGAATGCCGTTTTGTAGATTTCGTTGGTCCCGTGTGAGCCTTTTTGAATTCCCGGAAAATCAAAGAATGTCATGTCGGTGCCAGCCGCCCCTTTATCATCAGCAAAGAACAGGTGGTACGTCTGAATATCGTCCTGGTTCACCGTCTTTTTGACGAGGCGCATGCCCAGTACATTGGTGAAGAACTCATAATTCTTTTCAGCGCTGCTCGTGATGGCGGTTACGTGGTGGATTCCTTTTAATTCATTCATGAGTAGATCTCTCCTTTTAGGTTGTGTTTTAAACTATCTCGAATTAAGAATAATTATTGGCTAAAATTTTTTACACTTCCATTGCCTTATAACCGACTTTTTTCAAATCGCTGATCATCGCTTCTGTTTCGTTCTCTTTCAGACCTTCAAACAATTCATCGATTTTAGCCTCGTGCTCCGGCCAGATCCGTTCCATCAACTTCCTGCCTTCGTCTGTCAGTTCGGCATATGTGACTCTGCGGTCTTCCGCGCATTCCGATCGCCGGACGAACTTTTTGGTTTCCAGTTTGTCGACCACATAGGTGATGCTGCTGCTGGCAATCAACACCTTTTTGCCGATAGACTGGATCGGCTGTCTGCCCTGGTGATACAGCAGTTCCAGCACGGAAAATTCGGTGGGGTTCAAGCCGTTGCTTGCGGCATCGCTTTTGATGACTTCCCTTATGGCATCCGCAGCCCGGATAATGACGGTGACGGCTTTCAAATTGCGATTCGGCATTTCCATCTTTCTCACCTCAGTTATTTATAATTCATATATCTTTAATTCGAGATAATTGTATCATGCTGATATTTTCACGTCAACACCCCAGCTTGCACTCTCCCGCTCCTGGCAGCAGCCATGCAATCAGCGCAAGAGCTTATCCTTTCGCCGGGGCAACATCCTGTGTATAATTTCAAGTAATCACATAGAACACAACTGTTTTCTAGGGTTCCGCAAACTTTCGTTTGGCCTGGTCCGAGAGAAAACGCACAGCAAGTTGCTGTGACACGGAAGGACAAAAGCCTGGGAGAAACTGTTTGACAGTTGCTTCCCGGGCTTTTTTATTTGGAATTAGGAGGATTCAGCATGAACATTGAGTGGACGAAAGTTTATATTGCGGCGTTTTTCGAAGTTTTTTGGGTTATCGGCCTGAAGCATGCGGAAGGCTTCTGGCCTTGGAGCGGAACGGTACTGGCAATCATCATCAGTTTCTATTTGATGATCATGGCGGGGCGCAAGCTTCCTGTCGGCACCGTCTATGCGGTTTTTGTCGGCATGGGTACGGCGGGAACTGTCCTGTCAGAAATCCTGTTTTTCGGCGAACCGCTGGAACTGTCAAAACTCATGCTGATCGGCATTTTATTGGCTGGTGTGATCGGATTGAAATTGGTAACGGATGATCCACAAGAAAAAGGAGTTGAATCGTAATGGCATGGATGTTTCTGCTTGCTGCCGGCGTGTTTGAAATAGCTGGTGTTGCAATGATCACCAAATGGCATATTGAGCGCAATTGGAAAGCTTTCCTGCTGATGGTAATAGGATTCGGACTTAGTTTTTTCTTCTTGTCGCTCGCAATGGAGACTCTTCCGATGGGCACGGCCTATGCTGTGTGGACAGGAATCGGTGCATCCGGCGGGGCAATCATCGGTATGCTTTTTTATAATGAAGCAAGGGATTGGAAGCGGATCCTCTTTATAGCCATGGTGCTCGGTTCCGCAGTGGGGTTGAAAATGCTGTCATAAGCGCAAAATGTTCATAAGGAAAGACTGCCGTAACTTACAGGCAGTCTTTTTTGGGGGTCGAAAGATAAGGTTCACTTTTATCACAGCCTTATGCAACAAGGCTTAGCTACCGTCTGGTGGAAGCTATTTTCGGCAAACGGCGATGCCGATTGGGTAATGGATATCGCTTCTTGGCGGTTCAATCAACACGCCCTTCTGGTAATAAAATCTTTTTTCCGAATACTCATCGAACAGCTCATGGAATTCGTTCCAGCTCAACTGGTGGATGTGAAACTCGGTATTGCTGGGTTTCCCTCTGCCGTAGCCGAAAGGCGTGGAAAGGATCAGCATGCCCCCGGGTTTCAACATTTCAAACAAGTTCTCAAGAAATCTTTTTTCGTCTGTCAAATGTTCAATCGTTTCAAAGGAAATGATGGCATCGAATGTGCCGAGCTTTTGGGGAAGCTGCGGATCCAGGGCATCCTCCTGCAAATAGCTGACCTTCGGATGATAATACCTCTGTTTGGCGTAGAGGATTGCTTCGGCGTCTGCGTCAACCGCAAGGACCTCTTCGATCTGTTTGTTTTTCGCCTTGGCCAGCAGCTGTGCTCCGTAGCCCACGCCGCACGCGAGGTCCAACACTCTCCCCTGCGCATATTCAATCGCGAAATGATAGCGCGCGATGTGTTCAAGCAGCAAGCCGTTCATTGGGTTCATCAATTCGGGAATGACTCTTTCTCCTGTATAGGTCAGCAATGCCATTCTCCTTTCCGGGTATGGTTCTCTGTTTCCGTTCAGTAGAGAATATTCATGAAAAACCTGTTTTTCCGTCCGTTCTGCAGTTATTCACATTATACCTCCTTCGCCTATACAATCTCAATGCCTGCAAGTCAAGGAGCGTTTCTTGTTGATTCCTCATCCCGCATGTTACTCAACGGCCGACAAAGGGTATAATAAATGCAATACCCCAATTATTCGAGGAGGAAAAAGAATGGACTTAACAATATGGCTTTGGACAGCACTCGCAATTCTCGTTGTGGGGCTAATTATTGCAGGCATCGGGGCAGGTATTTTCGTCTCCGGGATGAAGGAACCGATGCAGGAAATGAAAGGCTCAGCGAACAGCCTGAAAGAACGCATGGACAAGCTGACTCTTGAAGCATCGAGCCTGCAGCATACAACTACCGAACTGCAAGAAGAAATTGCCGTGAAATCTGAAAAATTGAGCGTGCTGCCTGAGGCAGTAAAGGGCACCAAGAATTCGCTCATCGATTTGAACGCATCCGTTCGGACAGTTACTGACAGAATAGCTGAGAGAACGGAACGGGATAAAACAAATATCGCTCAAGTCAATCAATGGAGCGACACGGCTGAAGGCTTGCTTGCTTTACCGCAAAACCTGCAGACCGCCAATAACGGCAATCCCCCTGAATACCGGGAAGCATTGCCTCATGAGGAATCACGCTAAGCAATACTTGACTACGGAAAAAGGCAGCCCCCGCGGCTGTCTTTTTTCATGTTCGCATTTTCAAATCAATACACATAACTCAAGACAGGCACCAGATACTCGACACATAAAGAAAGAAGAAGTCCCTCCTTCCCTGTTTCTAAAATCCGATTGCTCACTATGTATTTATTAAATCAAAAATATTTGATTAATTGATTGCAAAAAAGGAAAGAGGGTATTATAATGAATTCATCAAATAAAATTGATTTAACGGAAAGCGAGTGATGGAGAATGGTGGCAACTCCCCTGACAACCAGTAACAAGACAGAGGCATTTGAACAGCTTGCCCTGAAATACAAGGCGTTATCGGATCCCAAACGTCTCGAAATCCTCAATAAAATTTGTTTGATGCATACTGCCTGTGTCTGCGATCTCATGGAAGAACTGGACATCCCGCAGTCGAAATTATCTTACCACCTGAAAATATTGTTGACTGCCGGTTTGCTGGATAAGGAAACAAAAGGCACATGGAGTTTTTACTCGATCAATCAACAGGAAATGGACCATTTGATATCCAACCAAATTTGCAATGTCATCACTCCATCCTGCTAAAGGGATGGACCAATATTTGTTTTATACATCAAAAAAAATTGATTAAGGAGTGGGAAAAATGAACAACACACAATTGCCGGTCGCCATTATCGGTGGCGGACCCGTAGGAATGGCTGCAGCTGCCCAACTTGCGCTTAAAGGACAAGACTTCGTGCTGTTTGAAGCGGGTGCCGAGCTTGGTGCAAACTTCTTGGATTACGGCCATGTCCGCCTGTTTTCTACCTGGCGCTATAACGTGGATGCAG
>DATHVZ010000087.1:0-2804 GCA_035461005.1 Planococcus sp. (in: firmicutes)
GAAATCGGAAGTCGCCATCGCAGTTTTTGCGATTGTTGGAGAAACGGCCGAAGAGGCAGAAGAACTGGCGAAAGCGTTCGATCTGTGGCTCATGTTCGTCGAATCCGATACACAGCCACCATATTACCCTTCCGTTGACACAGCCACCAAACGCGGCTTTAGTTCAGCGGAACAAGAAAAAGTCACGCGCAACCGGAAACGGATGATCATCGGGGAAGCGGCACAAGTGAAAGCGGAAATCGAGCGTATTGCGGAACTTTACCAGGCGGACGAAATGTTCATCATCCCGAACGTCTCGGGAGCAGACAACCGGATGAACGGCATCCGGCTGCTGGCCGAAGCATTTGGATTGAACGGACAGATCAATGAATTCGGGAAATGAGTTGTGAAGCGCAATATCGGTTGCAAAAATACATTTTCACTAACAGGATCGCCTCGATTGGCGGTCCTGTTTTATTTATTTTGAAAGGGTTTTCAATATTTTTGTCGAAAGGTGGGGAGTGGTGAGAAAAAAAGACACAAGGGGGAGATGGAGTGAAACGCATTATTCGTTTTTCGAATACAATGATGGAACGTTATTTACCGGATCCGTTCTTATTCGTCATTATTTTGACTTTGGTCGTATTTGGCCTTGGTCTCGGCCTGACCGGTTCATCGCCGGTTGAAATGGTTTCCTTCTGGGGTGAAGGATTCTGGGCATTATTAGAATTCTCGATGCAGATGGTATTGGTGCTGGTGACAGGATTCGTTCTGGCAAGCAGCCCGATTTTCAAAAAAGGGCTGGGCGGCTTGGCGAGTTTTGCGAAGTCACCCGGAGGTGCAATTATTTGGGTAACACTGGTGTCGCTTGCAGCGAGCTGGATTAACTGGGGCTTTGGCCTGGTTATCGGTGCGTTGTTTGCGAAGGAACTTGCGAAACGGGTTCCCGGCGTGGATTACCGGCTGCTTATCGCCAGTGCGTATTCCGGCTTTATCATCTGGCATGCCGGATTCTCGGGGTCAATTCCGTTATCCATTGCAACGGATGGTCATCCATTCATGGATCAGATCGGCATTATTCCGACGAGCGAAACGATTTTCGCCACTTATAATGTCATCATCGTCCTAGCTTTAGTAATTATTTTGCCGATTTTAAACCGGTTGATGATGCCAAGCAAAAAAGATACAGTCGAAGTGGAACCACAGATGCTGGAAGAACCGCCGGTTGAAGAAGTCGTCAAAAAAGTGGACATGACTCCGGCTGACCGGCTTGAAAACAGCTGGATCCTGTCGATGATCACCGGGGGATTAGGGGTTGCATTTGTTGCTTATTACTTCGTGCAGAACGGCTTTGCGCTGAATTTAAACTTGGTCAACTTCATGTTCTTATTCCTTGGGATCCTGTTTCATGGCACGCCGCGTAACTTTTTGCTCGCTGTTCAAAACGCGGTCAAAGGCGCAAGCGGCATCATCGTCCAGTTTCCATTCTACGCGGGAATCATGGGCATGATGGTATCTTCCGGCCTTGCCGTCATGATGTCAGAAGCGTTCGTCAGCATTTCAACCGAGCAAACATTTCCATTGTTCGCGTTCTTGAGCGCAGGAATCGTCAACTTCTTCGTTCCTTCAGGCGGAGGGCAGTGGGCCGTGCAGGCGCCCATCATGCTCGACGCTGCACAAGCGTTGGGCACGGACCCGGCAAGAGTTGCCGTGGCAGTCGCATGGGGCGATGCCTGGACCAACATGATCCAGCCGTTCTGGGCACTTCCGGCACTGGCAATTGCAGGACTGAAAGCAAAAGACATTATGGGCTTCTGCTTGATCGTCCTGTTTGTCAGCGGACTCGTCATCGGACTGGGATTGCTATTCTTGTAAACTAAAAACTTAAACAGCCCGTGCAGTTGGGATTTCCAACTGCACGGGCTGTTTTTTTGCGACTAATAGTTCCCTATCAAATAACCATACCCAGCCTCTTCCATCTCCGCTTCGGGGATGAATAAGAGGGCAGCGCTGTTCATGCAATAGCGTAAGCCGCCGCGGTCTTCCGGTCCATCAGTGAAGACGTGGCCAAGGTGGGCGTCGCCTGCCCGGCTCCGGATTTCGGTGCGGGCCATGAATAGGCCTCTGTCGTCATGTTCGGTAACGACGGCAGGGTCGATCGGCTTTGTAAAACTCGGCCAGCCGGTTTTGGAATCATATTGATCGGCGGATGAGAATAATGGCTCGCCGGTTGTGATATCAACATAGATGCCCGGTTCGTAATTGTCCCAGTATTCATTGGAGTAAGCGGTTTCCGTGCCGTCTTCCTGGGTGACTCTGTACTGCTCATCGGTCAGTTTTTCGCGCAATTCTTCGTCACTCGGCTTCGGGTACATCGCTGGATCGATCAATTGAGGAATTTCCTGATTTTCCAGTGTATCGAATTCCACGTGGCAATAGCCGTCCGGATTTTTCTCCAGATAGTCCTGATGGTATTCTTCGGCAAGATAATAATGCACCAATGGTTCGACTTCCGTCACGATCGGATCCAAGTAGCGTTCGGACTCCCGTTCGACCACTCGTTCAATGACGGCCAGATCCGCTTCGTTCTCATAATAGACGCCCGTGCGGTAATGCTCGCCGCGGTCGTTGCCTTGCTGATTAAGCAATGTCGGATCGATGATCATAAAGAAATGGTCCAATATCTTTTCCAGCTCGACGCGTTCCGGGTCATATTGGACATGCACCGTTTCGGCGTGCCCGGTGTTTTCACGGATCACTTGTTCATACGTCGGATTTTCAGTGTTGCCGTTGGCGTATCCGGAAGTCACATCATACACGCCGTA
>DATHVZ010000088.1:0-4808 GCA_035461005.1 Planococcus sp. (in: firmicutes)
TTCTCATCGCAACTCCGGTCATAAATTGCAGCCACGCATACACCCCTGTTTTGACTGTGGCTGCCACATGATTATCTTTTTGCGGGTCCAGACAGACAAAATCGATATGGCCCACTTTCTCTGTTTTGCCGATCTCCAATAAAGCCTCGAACAGCTCTTCCGATTTCATTCCGCCTGGCGTCGAAGCCGGCACTCCTGGAGCATCGCTGATATCCAAAACATCCATATCGATGGTCGCGTAGATGCGGTCAACATGGGCCAGTGATTTCACAGCTTTGCGGATCGTCTCGGTGAGGCCGTCTCTTCTGGCCTGGCGCATCGTCACCATCTGGATGCCTTTTTCGTCTGCGTAATCCACAAGTTCTTTTGTATTGAAGTAACCGTGCAGCCCGATGTTGACGACGTCTTCTCCGCGGATAATTTCACCATCGATCAATTGGCGGATCGGCGTGCCATTCGCCGGCCCCAATTCCTTCGGATCGCGGACATCAAGATGCGTATCGAGTTGCAAAATGCCGATGCGCTCATATGGAAAGGCTTTTTTCACCCCTCTGACGGCGCAGGCAGTCGTCGAATGGTCGCCGCCGATCATGCAGGTCAACTTGCCATCAGCCAGACTTTCGACAGTTTCCTCAATGCGCCGGTGCGATTCTTTGATATTCGTTGTATGCATGGCGACGTCGCCCGCGTCACGCACAGAAACCTTGGTCAGGTCGACCCGTTCATCCAGGTTATAAGTGGCAAAGCCTTTCCACATGCGCCGGAACGCCTCGGGATAATCCGAAGCCGCCGAAGCGGAAATTGAGGAACGGGAAAGGGGCGCGCCAAAAAGAATGACGTCCGCTTCCCCCTCCGGTTTGACCCAATGATGCACGTGCGTAAGCCTGTCCGACGGCTGCCAGCTCCAGTCCGGACCTTTCAAATAACTCATCCGACCACCCTCTCGCCATTTTTCCAAACGGTTTGCACATGATTGACGCCGAATAAATACTGAAGCTCTTGATATGATTTCACTTTCCACAGAACAACATCCGCCTGTTTGCCAACTTCAATCGAACCGGCCCGATCTTCGCGTTTGATGGCGCAGGCGGCATTATACGTCGCTGCCACTAAAGCTTCCGCCGGCGTCAGGCGCATCGAGATGCAGGCCAGGTTCATGACGAGCGGCATCGACACGGTCGGTGATGAGCCCGGATTGCAGTCCGTCGAAATCGCGACTGCCACACCCGAATCGATCATTTTTCGGCCTTGCGCCGCTTCTTCCCGGAGGTAAAGCGCTGTCGCCGGCAACAAGCAGGCGATAACGCCGGCTTCCGCCATTGCCTTGATGCCTTCGTCGGAAGCTTTCAAAAGATGCTCCGCTGAAATCGCACCGACTTTTGCAGCGAGCTCCGCCCCGCCGTAAGAAACAATTTCATCCGCGTGGATTTTCGGCGTCAGGCCGTATTTTTTTCCGGCCTCCAGGATCCGTTCGGACTGTTCCGGTGTATAGACGTTCTTTTCGCAGAACACGTCATTGAACTCGGCCAGTTCCGCTACTTCCGGCAGCATCGTGTCAATCAGATAATCGACGAATTCGTCTTCTTTGCCTTTGTATTCGGCCGGCACCGCGTGAGCCCCCATGAATGTCGGAACCAAATCAATCGGATGCTCCGCATTTAGCCTTTTCATGACCTTCAATTGTTTCAGCTCGGTTTCCAGGTTCATGCCGTAGCCGCTTTTACCCTCAACAGTCGTTACGCCATGTTCAAGAAAAGAATCGAGGCGCTTCGTCGTCTGCTCCACCAATTCCTCTTCCGTCGCTTCGCGGGTCATGCGCATCGTCGCGTGGATGCCGCCCCCCGCATTCATGATGTCCATATAAGATATGCCCTGCAGACGCTTTTCAAATTCGCCTTCGCGGCTTCCTCCGTATGCGACATGCGTATGCGGATCGACAAGGCCCGGTGTCACCAATTGCCCGTTGGCATCGATGACATCCGCTTCTGCCGAACGGTCTGCGTATTTCTGTTCCAGCTCAGCTGTCGTGCCGACCGCCGCAATTTTTCCGTCTTCCAGCCAGACACTGCCGTCTTCTATTAAACCGAGTTCACTCATCGCTTCTTTTGATCTCGGCCCCTGCTGCCCTTTGATGGTCGCAAGTAATGCATGTTTGATCCAAACCGCTTTAGTCATTTTTCTGGTTTCCACCTTTCATCATCGGGATGTTGACGCCTTTTTCACGCGCTGTTTTCTCGGCAATTTCGTAGCCCGCATCAACATGGCGCGCTACCCCCATTCCCGGATCTGTCGTCAATACGCGTTCGATTCGCGCTTCAGCATCTTTCGTGCCATCTGCAACTATGACCATACCGGAGTGTATGGAATAACCCATGCCAACTCCGCCTCCGTGGTGAAGCGACACCCATGTCGCGCCGCCTACTGCATTGACCAATGCGTTAAGGATCGGCCAGTCAGCGACAACGTCCGAGCCATCTTTCATCGATTCTGTCTCGCGGTTTGGCGATGCCACAGAACCCGAATCCAGGTGGTCGCGTCCGATGACAATCGGCGCACTCAATTCGCCGCTTGCCACCATATCGTTGATGATTTTCCCGAAACGTGCACGTTCCCCGTAACCGAGCCAGCAAATGCGTGCAGGCAATCCCTGGAACTGGATCCTTTCCTGCGCCATTTTGATCCAATTGCACAAATGCGCATTATCGCTGAACTCACGTAGAATCACTTCGTCCGTCTTGCGGATATCTTCGGGATCGCCGGACAATGCCACCCAACGGAACGGCCCCTTGCCTTCGCAAAATTGCGGACGGATATAAGCCGGCACAAAACCGGGGAAATCAAAGGCATTTTCGACGCCTTCGTCTTTGGCGACCTGGCGGATATTATTGCCGTAGTCGAACGTGATGGCGCCTTTATCTTTCATCTGGAGCATGGCCCGCACATGCTGCGCCATCGATGCTTTCGAAAGTTTCACATATCCGGCCGGGTCGGACTCCCGCAAAGCTGCGGCGTCTTCCAGTGACATTTTCGACGGGATATAGCCGTTCAACGGATCATGCGCCGACGTCTGGTCAGTCAGGACATCCGGCGTAAAGCCGCTTCGGATCATTTCCGGCAGCATATCCGCTGCATTGCCCAACAATCCGATAGACAATGCGCGCCCTTCTGCTTTCGCCTCTTCGGCCAGACGAATCGCTTCATCCATGGAATCCGTTTTTACATCCGTGTAGCGCGTCGCAATGCGACGGTCGATTCTCGTCTCATCCACTTCGATGGCGATGCAGACGCCACCCGCCATTGTTACGGCAAGCGGCTGTGCGCCGCCCATTCCGCCAAGTCCTGCCGTCAGCGTAATCGTCCCTTTCAGCGATTCACCGAAATGCTGCTTCGCAAGTTCCACAAAAGTTTCATACGTTCCTTGGACGATTCCCTGCGAACCGATGTAGATCCAGCTGCCCGCTGTCATTTGCCCATACATCATCAAGCCTTTTTTATCGAGTTCATGGAACGTTTCCCAATTGGCGTAAGCAGGAACGATATTGGAATTGGCAATTAACACCCGCGGCGCATTTTCGTGCGTCTTAAAAATGGCGACAGGCTTGCCGGATTGCACCATCAGCGTTTCATCGTTTTCCAGTTCTTTCAGGGACCGGACGATTGCGTCAAAACTTTCCCAATTTCTAGCCGCTTTGCCGATTCCGCCGTAAACCACCAGATCATCCGGACGTTCCGCGACGTCGGGATCCAAATTGTTCATCAGCATGCGCAATGCCGCTTCCTGCTGCCAGCCTTTCGTGTTGAGCGTTGTGCCTGTATATTGGATTACTTTTTGTTCTGAAACCGTTTTCATTTCGAGTTCCTCCTTTGTGTATATTTTCATTCTATATGAATAATTCTGTTAATTACTTATAAATCGTTGCAATTCTATCTATATATTTCAATATTTTTCGTTTTAATTTAATTTTTATAGATATATTTCACGCACATTAACCTTTTAATAGCATTATGACAAAAGAAAAACGGCCTCATCGTACGGGCCGTTTCATTTCTGTATATGCAGTTTGCCCTGCCGGTATTGGGAAGGCGTCAATTTTTCGTATTTTTTGTAGACGGCGCTGAAATAAGAAGCGGTGCCGAAGCCGCTGAGCCGCGCCACTTCGTCCAGCGGTATATCCGTTTCTTTCATCAGCCGGTTCGCTTCACGGATGCGGATGTGCATCAGCAGCTCGCTGAATTTCCGGCCGTTCTGCTTTTGGAACCGGCGGCTTAAGGTGCTTTTATTCATGCGCAGCTGTTCGGCGCATGCCGCAAGATTCCAGTCCGGATTCCAATAATTCGCTTCCATCAATGCGCGTATTTCCTCTGAAGCGGCAGACTCGCCGCTCTCGGCATTCTTACCCGCCGCTGAGACGACGGCCACAATGAAGTTCAGCGTGGACTGGACGATTCGGTAGACGACCGGATCTTTGACAATGATGTCAAATACTTCGTGGTAGCTTTGTTCCCACTGCTCATCCTGGAGATGGGCCGATTTCATATAGCGGCGCGCCTGGGCCAAGACACTTGTCAGCCGTATGCGGATCATTTCAGGATCAGGATACGGCCGTGAATAGGAAAGAAATTCATTTTGCATCCAGGATTGAATGGCCCCGGTATCTTTCTTTTCAAGCATTTCAATCCATTGCCGCTGTTCCACCGGCGTCAGGAATGGATCGAGCGGTTGCCAGGCAATCGGCTCCCTTTCAATCACCGAAATATCATAGCCTTCGTAAAAGATCAGCGAGGTCATGTCCCGGGTATCCTGATAA
>DATHVZ010000089.1:0-25108 GCA_035461005.1 Planococcus sp. (in: firmicutes)
TGATGTTCCAGCCGATTCTGGCGCATTCGTCGACCAGCACCTGCCGCCGTTTTTCGTAGGTTTCAACAAGTTCCGTGACACAGGACTGGTCGCCCGACAAGGCTTCAGCCGCCGCCAGCTGCAATGCAGGCGAAAGGCCGGCGAATAAATGATCCTGGATGAGGTTCAGCGCTTCGATCATTTTAGAGTTGCCGACTGCGAAACCGATTCTCCAGCCGGCCATATTATAGGTCTTGGATAGGGTGTACATTTCGATTCCGATATCTTTGGCGCCTTCCGATTGAAGAAAACTCGGGGGCTTGACGCCTTCATAACCGATGGCGCCGTATGCGAAATCATGCACCACGGCAATGTTATTCTGTTTTGCAAACCGGATGGTGTCATCAAAGAACGCTTTGGTGGCAACTGCGCCGGTTGGGTTGTTGGGGTAATTCAAATACATCATGGCAGCACGGTCCAGGACACTTTGATCCAATTCGCTGTAATCCGGAAGGTAGTTGTTGTCAGGCTTCAACGCCATCAAATCCATATCGATACCGGCAAGAGGTGCACCGGACATATAATCCGGATAGCCCGGATCCGGCAGCAGCAACGATTGACCGGGGTTCAAAAAAGCGAGCGGCAATTCCACAAGCCCTATTTTAGTGCCGGCAAGAATGGCAACTTCAAGATCGGGATCGATATCCACGCCATATTCGCGTTTGTAGAAATCGGCCGCGGCCTGCCGCATTTCTGTGATTCCCCGGAACGGCGAATATTTATGGTTTTTCGGGTCAGCAACGGCTTCCTGCATTGCTTTGACGATATGGGGAGCGGTCGGCTGATCAGGGTTTCCCTGGCCCAGATTGATGACGTCGCGTCCTTCAGCCATGGCTTTTGCTGTTTGGGCGGCAAGTGATGAAAAGAACTGCTCAGGCAATTGCTTTAAACGGTTTGAAAATTCCATAATGGACTCCCTCATTTTCTAAATTTTTGCGCATCTAACCCAAATCTTATACAGGTTGAGGTCATATGTCTACAATGGAAGACATCGAAATAATTGCGCACCAAGGAAATAAATGCCAAAATAAATTGGTAATTTAATTTACTGGAGGAGATATTATGGCAATTCACAGTTTTCTTTTAAAAGCCGATTGGCCAGGTCTGCGAAATGACGTTGGCACCATCGAAACTGGCAATCTTAAGACGGAGGTATCCATTCCGCCGGAAATGAATGGTCCTGGGACTGGGACAAATCCGGATGAAATGCTGCTGGGCGCAGCAGCAACTTGCTATATCATCACCCTTGCAGCGATGCTGGAGCGCGCAGAAATCGAGAAAGAAGCGCTGACGATGGAATCGGAAGGGCTGGTGGATATCACAAATGGTGTCATTACTTATAAAAAAATCATTCACCGTCCGAAACTGGTGCTGAAAAAGGATGCTTCTGAAAAAGATTTCTCGCTGGCACAAGAGCTTGCCGAGAAAGCGGAAAGCTCCTGCATGATTACGCGTGCCATCAAAGGGAACGTCGAAATGGAACTGGAGACAGACATTTTGGCAGCAACATAAAACTCAAAAGCCACCAGCTGGTCCAACAGCTGGTGGTTTATTTTATATAGAAGGACAATAGATATAATGAGTAATAGGTAATATTTATTACATAAATTTTAATTAGTGGAACAATTTACCTCTTTTTAAAAATAAGAAAGGAATTCCCAAAAGACTTAGTGAATCTATTTAGGGTAACGAAACGCATAAGGGGGAAAGGGGGAGCGCAAAAGCAAGGAAGGGGTAATGTTTCTTGGAATATGTGAAATTATTAAACACAAAAGGAGCCGATCATTTTATGAAAAAGATGGGATTAAAGAAAAGCATGTTGAGTCTTTCTGTTGCAGGTGCTTTGGTTTTCAGTGCTTCGCCTTTGGCTTTGCCGACAGCACTTGCAGTGGGTGAAGGTCCTAATTACGGCGGCAACGAGACAATAAATACGTCGATTTTGACCACCTATGACGAAATGGCAAATTTCCTTAAAAAGCAGGAAGCGAAACAAGCGAACATGGAACTGGAAGTTATCGGCCAAAGTGTCAAAGGCCGCGATTTGTTCCTGGTTAAATATATGACGAATCCGGAAAATCCGACGATCCTGTTTCTGACACAGCAGCACGGCAATGAGCAGCTGACGACAGAAGGGGCGCTCGAATTCATCAAACATATGGGGACAGGCAAGATGAAAGGTGTTGCTGACGGCGTGAACGTGTTGATAGTGCCGATGCTGAATGCGGATGGCGCTATGGGAGATGTGAACTTTTCGCTTGAGGATTATGTGGCGAGCGGCGACCGCAATCTGACTCGCTTAAATGCGAATGCAGTGGATCTTAACCGTGACCATGTCAACAAAATTCAGCCTGAAACCCAGGCGCTCCACTTCAACGTGATGCAGAAATACGACATCGATTATATGATCGATTTGCATCATCAGGGGACGCAAAGTGAGCGGGACGGCAAACTGGTTTCCGGTTCAATCCTTTATCCGACTACACCAAATGTCGATGAAGATGTGCTTCTGAAGTCCAAGCAGCTTGGCGCGGTTGTATTTGATGCAGTGGATTCAACAGGTTGGGGCCACCTCGGGAAATACAATGGAGGAAACGCGGAAACAATCAGCCGTAACGGAATTGCTGTAGAATACGGCATTTCAACCCTGCTGTTTGAAATGCGTGGAATGTCTGACCATGTAAATCCGTCAGCTGTCCTGGGACAAAAGAGCAACGGATACCTGATCAAGCAGACGATAACGACCCTTGATGCTACCGTCCGGGCAATCGCCGATGGATCTATTGAAAACGCCGATGTCTCATTCTGGGATACGCTGGCGACACAAACTACACGCCGGACCGAGTAAACTTACTATACTAGTGAACTGCAAAAGGAAAAAGCGGTGCCAATTGGCGCCGCTTTTCCTATTGAAAAAATGTTTCGCAGATTTGTGATCGAGGCAGTTTTATCGCCCGGCCATTTCAGCAATCTCATCGGAAAGATGGACAGCCACGCCACTGGAATCACTTTGCGCAGCCGCACACATGGCCAGCGCAACTTGCTCGGCTTGGATCGGTTTGTATTTCGACATACCTCCGCGCAGCAGAGGACTAAAAATCGGTGCCAGTAAACTGGCGGCTTTTTCACCGAGCCGGAATTCCTGGCGATCGCCGAGCAGCAGCGAAGGGCGGAAAATGTGAAGTGCCGGCAGGTCCATTCCTTTGAGGCGATCTTCCATCTGGCCTTTGACGCGGTTATAGAAAATGTTCGAACGCGCATCTGCACCCATCGCCGAAATTACCAGGAATTTATTAACGCCGGCAGATTTTGCAAGAGCCCCGAGCGCTGTTGGATAGTCGTAATCCACCTTTCGGAAAGTGTTTTGCGAACCCGCTTTTTTAATGGTGGTGCCGAGGCAACAGAAAACCTCATCAACCTGGAAATAATCCTTATAATCTTCAAGTCTGCTAAAATGGACTCTTATTTGTTCAAGTTTTGGATGTTCAATGTCCAAAGGGCGCCGGGCTAGAACGTATATTTTATCGTAAGCAGGGTGGTCCAGCAGGATTTTCACGAGCTCGTTGCCGGTCAGGCCGGTAGCGCCTGCAATCAATGCGGTTTTTTTGGACATGGTGAAGCCTCCTCTTTTTAAATTATTATACAGTTCCTGAACAGGATATCCACGATAAGCCGATGCCCCTTTGCTTTCGATTATTGACCGACAGGGTACAATAAAGGAAAAGACAGCGCGCGAAAGGAAGGAAAAGATGAAACCAGTGATAGTGGCTGAAAAGCCGAGCCAGGCCAAAGCTTATGCAGAGGCATTCAAGACTGCGAAAAGGGAAGGGTTTTTGGAAATCATGCCGGACGAGATTTTTCCGGAAGGCGCATACATCACCTGGGGAATCGGGCATTTGGTGGAATTGAAGGAGCCAAAAGCCTACGATCCAAAATGGGGCAAATGGTCGCTTGCGGCTCTTCCGATTTTGCCGGCGAACTACCAATTTCAAGTGGCGCGGGGAAAATACAAGCAATTCAATATCATCAAGCAATTAATCGGCCAGACTGATCTGGTCATCAATGCCTGCGATGTTGACAGGGAAGGTTCGAATATCTTTTACAGCATTTTTAATCACACCGGCGCAAAAGGCAAGACAATCAAACGGCTTTGGATCAATTCACTCGAAGCGGATGAAGTGCGGACAGGCTTCCAGCAGCTGCGCGATAATAAACATGATTTGCTGCTGTATCAGGAAGCCAGGGCAAGACAAATCAGCGACTGGCTGGTCGGTATGAACGGTTCACGGCTGTATTCGCTGCTGCTGCAGGAAAAAGGAATTCGTGAAGTGTTCGCGATTGGCAGGGTGCAGACGCCGACCGTCTATTTGATTTACCAGCGGGAAAAGGAAATAGAAGCTTTTGTACCGGAAGCCTTTTATGAAATCGAAGGCGATTTCCAGGCGGAAGGAGGGAAATACAAAGGGAAAGCGAAGATAAAGGCAAAAGAGCGCAACGAAGCGGAAGCTTTACTCGAAAAGCATGCGGTCGGAGCGAAGGAGAAAGGCACTGTGCTGCAGGTCAAAACGGCGGAAAAACGCCAGCCGCCTCCCCAGCTTCATTCATTATCCAGCCTGCAGGCTGCAGCAAACCGAAAATGGAAATACAGTCCGGCAAAAGTGCTGTCCGTGATGCAGACCTTATACGAGAAGAAACTTGTCAGTTATCCCCGGACCGATGCCCAGCACATTACGAATGCGGAATTCAATTACCTGGCGAGCCAGGTGGAGTCCTACCAAAAATTAATCGGGGAAGAATTTCCGATTGCTTCAAGAACGCCTAAAAAACGTTTTGTCGACAATGCGAAAGTTCAGGAGCATTATGCCATCATTCCAACAAAGAGCATTCCGACCGCGAGGAAAGTGAACGGGCTTGCCCCGGATGCGCGAAACCTATATGAGGAAGTGCTGCGCACGACACTCGCGATGTTCCACAAGGATTATCGCTATGCCGAAACAAAGGTGACGACCGACGTAAAAGGGTTGCATTTCTTTACAACCGGGAAAACAGAGATGGATAAAGGATGGAAGGAACTATTTCCTCCGGCAAAAGAAAGTAAGTCTGAACCGGCGCTGCCGGAACTTCGCGAACAGGAACCCGTTGCAGCCAAAGTGGCGGTGAAAGAAGGCATGACTCTTCCGCCAAAGCCTTACACGGAAGGTCAATTGATCGCCATGATGAAAACCTGCGGCAAATTTGCCGAAGATGCAGAAGACAGCGAGATACTGAAGCAAGTCGAAGGCCTTGGCACCGAAGCAACGCGAAGTGGTATCATTGAAACGATTAAAAGGCATGAATACATCCAAATAAAGAAAAATATCGTTTCCGTCACAGAAAAAGGCAGGATACTGTGCCAGGCGATTGAAGGGAATTTATTGTCCAGCCCGTCCATGACAGCAAAATGGGAAGGTTATTTGAAAAAGATCGGACGCGGAGAAGGGTCCCCGGAAGTGTTTCTTGCAACCATCGGGAAATTCATCGAAAAGCTGCTGGCGGATGTCCCAGGTCAGCTACAGTCCAATGGTTTGCCAGAACGGGTGGAAATGGACACCAGCAAGGACGCAATTGCGCTCTGCCCCCGCTGCAAAACAGGAAGCATCGTTTCCAGCAGGGGATTCTTCAATTGCACAGAACATGCCAACGGCTGCAAGCAGTCATTCCCGGCGACATTCCTGAGAAAGAGGCTGACCGCAAAAACGATTGAATATTTATGCACAAAAGGCAAGACGCCAGTGATGAAGGGCTTTGTGTCGAAGAACGGTAAAAAGTTCAGTGCCAAGCTCATTCTGGAGGACGGCAAGCTGAAAATGGAGTTTTAGTCCTATTGGAAAAGAGGGAGTATCGTGAAGAAAAAGCAAGTAGTGGTTGTCGGACTGGGAAGGTTTGGGAGCAGTGTCTGCATGGAATTATACAAGCTCGGACATGAAGTGATGGCATTGGATGTGGATCCGGATAAAGTGGAGGACATCGCCGATTACGCCTCTCAGGCGACGGTTGCGGATGCCACGGATAAATCACAGCTGAAAGCCCTGGGCGTCAGAAATTTTGATCAGGCAATTATCGCCATCGGAGATGACCTGCAGGCCAGTGTGCTCTGCACGCTCATGCTGAAGGAAATCGGGCTGGAAAAAGTGTGGGTAAAAGCACGGGATCTGCAGCATAAAAAAATTCTGGAAAAAGTTGGCGCCGACCGTGTCATTCAACCCGAATACGAAATGGGCATCCGCATCGCTCACCATGTTAATTCAGAAAAAATCGTCGATTATATCGATCTCTCGAAAGACTACAGTATCGTCGAAATGACAGCTACTGAAAAAATCGCGGGGAAAAGCCTGCTCCAGCTCGATATCCGGGTTAAGTTCAATTGCATCATACTGGCTCTCAAGAGAGGCGAAGATGTCAATATTGCACCGCACCCAACCGATGTCGTCAAGGTAGGAGATCTCCTTGTGGTTATGGGCCATCGAAACGATCTGAAGAGGCTCGAAGAAAAACGGCTATAGCCGGATGGTAAAACGATTCGCTTTACCCAAGGAGAGCATTCTAGTAAGATGATAGTGCTTGGAAAACAAATAGAATTTCCACTAAAAGATCCAGTATTCAGAAACAGGGACCTGTCCCTGTTTTACGTAAGGTATATGAAAAGCCATTGGTAAAATGTTTCAGACAATAGTGCTGGAGACAAAGCCGAGAAGATCCCAAAGTAGCGGGTTCTTTTCGGCTTTTTCTAATTTATGGAAAAAGGAGGCGGCAAATTATCATGTATTTCGTAGATCATAAAAACAGAAAAATTCATTACCAAAAATTTGCGGGAGATAAATGCGGGTTTCTGGAGACCCCTGTAAGCGAACGTGAGTTTACTGCTTCGGAAGATTATGTGAAAGCTCTGGAAATATCGGATGGATTCAGTTTCTGCACGTATTGTCAGACTCCACAACTCGTCATGTGAGCAGGAAGAAAGGAGTACGAATTGCGAATCTCTTGTTTGGAAATATGAAAAAAGGGTATTTTATCCTAAAATGGACTGTTGGATTAAAAGGGAATACTCATTAACTAATTTGTTGTGCAGATGCTGAAAGTCTTCGGAGGAGGATGAGATGGCAGCCAATTCAGATAAGACGATCGCCTATGGAAACTTGAAGAATCGGGCAGTTTTTGCTGCTCGGAATTTTTGGTCCGGCATTCTGTTCGGAGTTGGAATCATGGCGTTCGGTGTGGGAACCGTATTCCATCAATTACTGCAATGGCATCATTTCTATGATCTATCAACCGAAGAAACCGGAATTTTCTCTGATGGCATACTGAACCTGTTCTCCTGGACCGCAACTGTTACAGGCCTGTTCCTCCTTTCGAGCCTTCAAAAGCGGAAAGCACTGTGGCATAAAAGATGGATCGGGTCCGCTTTGCTGGGTTCAGGCATCTATCTTCTATTCGTGGGGTTCATCGTCCGAAAATTACTGGGGTTCCATGAAATCCCCTATGAATATGACCCTTTTCTTTATGAAGTTGCCTGGAATGTTGCAGGCGCCATCTTCTTGCTGACCGGACTGGTTATGGTTCTTCAGACGAAAAAGGAAAATCATCGCAAATAATAGTATTGCGACACCAAAAAAGCTGCGCTCCCCTTCCTCTGGCAAAAGGGTTGAGTGCAGCTTTTGTTGTCTAGACTCCAGCGGCCCAGCTCTTCGGGTCGTAAGTCAACTCAGCTACGCGGCCAAGGCCACTACGCTGATCTGCCTTACGCCTTTCAGAGCTGAACGGGCGCCGTCGCTTTTCGTGGTTATTCATATTTTCCTTTCAGCGGCACAAAACGGACCTGGTTCAATAATGTGGAATGGAGCTTGCCGTTTTCATCTTTCTCGACCAGCTGCAATTCCTGGCTGAAGGAAGAACCGATCGGTATGACCATTTTGCCGCCGACTGCCAATTGGCTGATCAGCTCCTCAGGCATTTTAGAAGCCGCCGCTGTGACCATAATCCGGTCGTAAGGGGCATTTTCCTCCCAACCGGAACTGCCGTCATCCAGTTTAAAGGATATATTGTCATAGCCTAACTCATCGAGTCTTTCTTTCGCACGGATATGCAATTCTTTGATGCGTTCCACGGTAAAGACCTGCCCTGAGAATTCAGCCAATAACGCAGTTTGAAATCCGGAGCCTGTACCAATTTCCAACACTCTTGAATCCGGTGTAAGGTCCAGCGCCAGAGTCATTTCGAGAACCAGTGAAGGCTGAGAAATCGTCTGTTCGTGTCCGATGGGGATAGCCTCGTCTGCAGACGCCATCTCCTTGAAGCTGTCCATGAAAAAACTTCTGTCCATATTGCGGAAATATGCTTTGATTGCCTGGTCCTTTTTCTTCAACATCAGCACCCTCTTTCTTTGGAATAAGGATTTTGTTGGTGAATTATTTCATTTGATATTCCTATTCTATAAACAAACCGCTATTCCTGCCGTGCAGTCACTCTTTTTCTGAGCCACTGGACTCCGAGGTAACATTTTTGCGCTTAAATCGGGGGAGTTGGGGAATAAAATAAACGAGGAGTGGTTAAAATGTTTCAAGGCCATCAAACGGTCGAAGACATGATCAATAAATTCAATCCGAAAGCCGAAACGGTGGAAACAGCGACATTCGGCATGGGCTGCTTCTGGGGACCGGAGGCGATGTTTGGAAGCCTGCCGGGCGTATTGAGGACACGAGTGGGTTTTGCAGGTGGTACTTCTCCCAATCCGACTTACCGGCATATGGGGGACCACACAGAAACAGTGGAAATTGATTTTGATCCGGCTGTCATCAGTTACGAAGAAATTTTAAGCGAATTTTGGCTGAACCATTATCCAAACCGCGGCAATTATAAGGGCCGCCAATATATTTCATTGCTGCGTTATCATGGAGACCGGCAAAAGGAAGCAATCGATGGAGTGAAAAGGGAAATGGAGAAGAAACTGGGTGAGTCCATCGAAACCGACATTGCAGCCTTCGATAATTTCACTCTGGCAGATGAAAGGCATCAAAAATATTACCTGAAGCGCTACCCGAATACGCTTGAACAATTGCAGGACCTCTTTCCGAAGCCTGAACACCTTGTCGATTCCACTTTTGCCGCAAGGTTGAACGGGTTTGTCAAAGGTTATGGGAAAATGCAAGGACTGAAAAACGAAATCGCTTCGTGGAATATCGAGGAAGAAAATCGGGGAATTTTGCTCAATAAACTTGAAACAATCAAATGGTGACAACAAGCGAAAAGCCCTCCGGCACAGGTGAGGCTTTTTTGTGTTATCCAATTAGGCAGGAGATGAGGTAATAGAAGGTGAATACCTATTTTATGGGATGTGGCTATAATTAGCTCTTTGTTCTATATTAAAACAAACGGGCATTGCCGAATCGTGAAAAACAGAGAGAATTCTGGTTTCTGGATGGAAAAGGAGTGAAGGTTATGGAGGAGTCAAAGCTGGTATTGATGCTGTTGCCGGTGATACTGATTCAATTGGCGCTGATGATTTTTGCATTGGTGGATCTGATCAGAACCCCTTATACAAATGGGCCGAAATGGATGTGGGGAGTGATAATCATCGTGGTTAATATTATCGGCCCAATTTTATACTTTGTCATTGGGAGGCGGAATTATTGAGCATACTGGAAGTGAAAGAGCTTACAAAATCTTACAATGGCGTGTTGGCTGCAGACCACATTTCCTTCACATTGGAGGAAGGGACGGCTACCGCTTTGATAGGGCCGAACGGTTCGGGCAAGACGACGACCCTTGCCATGATAGCGGGGCTGTTAAAGGAGACGGAGGGGACGATGAACAGGGATTTCAAATCCGGTGTCGGTTTTCTGCCCCAATACCCTCAATTCTTCCCTTGGCTGACTGCGCTGGAGTTTACCGAAATGGCAGCAATGATCAGCGGGATTGACGGGAGAAAGGCGCGCGGGCAATCAATGAGGGCACTTGAATTTGTAGGGCTCGGAGCCGCCGCCGATAAGAAAACAGGCGCATTTTCCGGAGGAATGAAACAGCGTCTCGGACTGGCGCAGGCAATTGTACATCAGCCGAAATTACTGCTGCTGGATGAACCGGTATCATCCCTGGATCCGACCGGGAGGCGGGAGATTATGAATCTGCTGAAATCTCTGCAGAAAGATACGACAATCCTTTACTCTACACATATCCTGAATGATGCAGAAGAGATGACCGATCAATTATTATTCCTGAAACAAGGAAAACTGGTGGAGCAGGGTTCTCTGGCAGAGGTAAAGAACCGCTATGCAGAGCCGAAGATCCGGCTGCGTTTTGAAACGGAAGCAGCGGCTGCTACTTTTGAAAGCCGCATGCTGTGGCAAATGGACAGGAATCGGAATATCATCGAACTTCCACTCTTAGAAAATGCGCCAACTATCCAGCAGGTTCTGGAAGTGTTGGCGCATAGTGGCAGTGGCATTGCTGGGGTAGAAAAGGAAAATGCCTCGCTGGAAGAAATATTCCATAAGGTGGTGGGTGCAAAATGAATCAATTTGGCGTCTTACTGAAAAAGGAATGGCGGGAAAACATTAGAAATTATAAATTGTTTTGGATTCCTGCAGTTTTTGTTTTGCTCGGTATAATAGAGCCCGTCACCAATTATTTCCTGCCGCAAATCCTTGATTCTGTTGGGAATTTGCCGGAAGGAACGGTGCTTGAATTTCCGACTCCGTTACCTGGGCAGGTTATTGCCGCGATAATGGGGCAATATCAGTTTGTCGGACTCCTGATCATTGCACTGGCTTATATGGGCACAATCGCCGGCGAACGGAGGAGCGGGACAGCAACTCTGTTGTATGCACGTCCTTTGTCTTTTTTTGCGTATTTTATGAGCAAATGGGTGATGGCGTCGGTTATTGCATTGCTGAGTGTCTGGCTCGGCTTTCTGGCGGGATATTATTATACGTATCTGTTGTTCGGCAGTATTGGGTTTATGGGCTTTATCCAATTTGTGGCGAGCTATAGCCTATGGATTTTACTGGTAGTCTCTATTGTAATGGTCTCCAGTGCACTGATGCCAAATGCCGGACTGGCTGCAGCGGTTTCACTGGGCGTTATTTTCATCAGTCAGATTGTGGACGGATTGCTCGGTGCTTATTGGCCGGTGTCTCCATTAAAACTGCCGGCATATGCAGCAGCCTGGTTGGAAACAGCACCGGATTTGGGGGATTTCTGGTGGTCTGCCGGTGTCACAATACTATTAATCGCGCTGCTGCTTGCACTTGGGGTTTTCCTTTCAGCGAAAATGGCTGCTACAACAAAAGTATAGCTTGGTATGCTGCAGCTTTGCATTCGGAGCTGCGGCATTTTTTTTCAAATTCAAGTAGAATGAAAAGAGGGAAGAGGTGAAGAAAATGCTTCATCATGTCGAGTTGAATGTTTCAAATTTGGAAGCTTCCAGAGAATTTTATGATATGCTCTTTCCGCTTCTCGGTTATTCATTGTACCAGGAATGGCCAGAAGGTTTCAGTTACAGACAGCACAAAACATATATCGTTTTTGTCCAAACAGAGGCCAGATTTCTTGAGGCCGGATATCACAGAAAAGCCTCGGGGTTGAATCATATTGCCTTTCATGCAACGTCAACTCTCGAAGTGGACGCCATTACGCGAAAAATGCAACAATCAGGTGTAAAGATCCTCTATCAGGAACGCCATCCATATGCTGGGGGCAATGGTACATATGCAGTTTTCATGGAAGATCCCGATCGTTTGAAAATTGAAGTCACAGCATCAGAAAATGTGGCTGATATGGAATCATAAGATGGCTTGCGGCCACTGTGGAAGAAGAGGACATTTCCCGTGAAATAACAACAAGTGATGATATTTTGAAATACGAGGAAAATGGGAACACCTATCGGTTTATTTCGTCAAATACTCCAGTGTATGAAGCCGAGGAGATTTTCAGGAGTTCGGTTTAGTCCGGACGTTTGCTTGAAGCATTGCTGATTACACGGAATGGCAAGGAAGACGAGACGCTGACAGGAATCATTACGCCCATTGATTTGATTCAAATAGAATAGAAGGTTGATAACATGAAGAAATTGATGATTTTCCTCGTATTGGCGGCAATGGTCTGGCTTTTTTTATGGGGAAACAATAAATGGATCCAAACAACAGAATATACCGTTTCCTCAGAAGGATTGCCCGCTGCTTTCGACGGCAAAAAAATTGTTCAAGTTTCCGATTTGCACAATGCCACATTCGGAAAAAACCAGGAACCTCTGATCCAGAAAGTCGAAGATGCACAGCCAGATGTTATTTTTATAACCGGCGACCTGATAGACAGCAACCGGTACGACCTTGATGCTGCGCTGATACTGGTGGATGCATTGGTTGAAATGAGTGATGTGTATTTTGTAACGGGCAACCACGAAGTAGCGATCAATAAAATAGATGACATCAAAGAGGCACTCGTTGACCGTGGAGTGATTTTTCTCGAAAACGAAACGGTCCAATGGGAACTTGAAGGTGAATCTCTGCAGATAGCCGGAATCCACGATCCATTGATGGATCCCTATTCCCTGGGTGAGGAGTATACAAGAGACGCAATTGAAAATGCAGGGCTGACGGATAAGTTCACGTTGCTCCTTGCACATCGTCCGGAACAGCTCGCCGTTTATGCGGAAAGCGGGATTGACGTTGTTTTCGCCGGGCATGCCCACGGCGGGCAGGTGCGGATACCTGGAATTGGCGGAATTTTTGCTCCGGGGCAGGGCTGGTTTCCAAGAATGACGGAGGGGGTTTTCCGGAAGGACGATACGCAGCTTGTGTTAAGCCGCGGACTCGGAAACAGCGGATTTCCATTGAGGATTCTGAATCAGCCGGAAGTTGTGTCAGTTACCTTGAAGAAGGAGTAGGAAGCTGAAGGCGGACATTTTATGCTTTTGGAAAGGGGAGTCAACATGATCAGGAAAAAAGAAGTATCACTCAGCTTATACGATCCAGAAATGGCGGTGGAATACAAACTGCCAACAGATCAGCTGGAATTTTCAGGTATGCCGCAGGATATTATTGACCGCGATAAAGAGGACCCTTTAAAGCATTTCGTAATCATTCATGCCAGAAATGAAGTCGCGGGTTTTCTCGAGCTCGATGAATCGGATGACCGGAAGAAATACTCAAACAATCCGAATGCATTGTTGCTGAGAGGATTTTCAGTCAACCCGAAATTCCAGGGACGCGGGATTGCAACCGGTTCAATTTACGCCTTGCCGGAATTTATCCGCAGTGAATTTCCGGCAATCGATGAAGTTGTTCTTGGTGTAAACGCCAGAAACGAGCCGGCAAAAAGGCTTTTTGAAAAAGCGGGCTTCGCAGATACCGGAAGGCGCTTTATGCGCACAAGTGGAGAACAGGTCGTTATGTGTATAGAAATTAAAAAGTAGCAGGAGGCGGCAATCGCTTTCTGCTACTTTTTTATTGGCATTTCAATTGTCTATGCAAAGTAAAGATGCTTGTGGAGGCTGCACCCAGGATTGAATGCTGCCGAGCAATTGGGGCAGACAGAAGCGCATTGCAGATATTCTTCCACTGAAAGTTCATAACCGCAGGAACCGCAAAGCACTGCTTTTTCACAGAATCTCTCTGTCGGCCAAACTTGATGGGCTCCACAGCCGGCAGCCTCGTGGCATTGGAAGCAAGGGAAATATTCTCCGCAGCAGAAGAATTTTATGGCAATCCGGTCGGTTTCCGAATGGTAATGCCTACATCTGGTTTCCGGATCGACGTCCAATCCTTTAACAATCATGGTATGGGCCATTAAAATCCTCCTCTGTCGGGGGTTGAAAAGATGTTTTCTTCTTTTCTCCTATGCTACTATGAAATAGACAAATAATCGATTGAATTCTTCGGGGCGGGGTGAAATTCCCCACCGGCGGTGAGCAGCGCCCTGCTGCAAGTCCGTGACCCGATTCCAAAACAGGCAACATAGGTGCCTGTTTTGGAATCGGTGGAGCTGGTGAGAATCCGGCACCGACAGTTAAAGTCTGGATGGGAGAAGAATTCACTCTGATTTGTTATGTGCCTCTTCTTTTCGATTACCGAATCGGAAGGAGCAATTTTTATGAATCTAGCCAAGACACATATGCGGTTTTTCATTTCCGGCTATCGAAAGACAAAGGAACAGCCTCACTCCCTCGGAATAGAGGGCTTTTTGAGCATGTTGGAAATCTCTTTGCCCATATTTCGTGAAAAGAAGACTGGCACATCGGTAATTGCAAACTCATCTTCAAACTACTCTGCATCCCATTCCCCACCACCCATTCGCCCCTTGGTGGAAAAACACCCATACTTTGAACTACCCGTATCAAAAGACGGAATCCAGAATCCAATAGAGGAGTGTGCCTGAATGTTCACAGGAATTGTGGAAGAAACGGGACATGTCACAGCGCTTCGCGCAAAGCCGCAGGCTATGGAATTAACGATTGCCTGCTCCCTTATTTTGGATGACATTAAAAGAGGTGACAGCATATCGATCAACGGTGTCTGTTTGACCGTGTCTGCACATGATCAAAAATCCTTTACGGTTGATGTCATTCCAGAGACAGTTCGTTCATCGACGATGTCAGAGCTGCGAACAGGCTCCCGTGTCAACCTTGAGCGGGCCATGCCGGCAATGGGCCGTTTCGGTGGCCACTTTGTCAGCGGCCATGTCGATGGTGTAGGTATTATCCGCTCGGTAAAAAAAGAGTCGAATGCCGTAACAAAAACGATTGAGCTGGATCCTTCCCTCATGAGGTATATGATGAAAAAAGGCTCCATTTCCGTGGACGGCACGTCTCTCACGGTTTTTTCGGTTGGAAACAATACAATAACGATTTCACTGATACCCACTACACGGGAAGATTCATTACTTGGTGAAAAAGGAATTGGTGAACGCGTTAATATTGAATGCGATCTTTTAGCGAAATACACAGAAAGAATCCAGCAGTCCGACAAATCTGGCATGTCCAGAAGTTGGCTGGCAGAACAAGGGTTCTAGAGGGGGGCATAAATTTGTTTTATACAGTAGATGAAGCGCTGAAAGATTTAAAAAAAGGCAAAGCAGTCATCGTCATTGATGACGAGGACCGTGAAAATGAAGGTGATTTTATCGCTTTGGCTGAATATGCCACACCTGAAATCGTCAATTTAATGGCATCCGAAGGCCGTGGTTTGATTTGTGTGCCCATCACTCAAGGGCTTGCTCAAAAACTTAGTGTCGGCTTGATGACCGATGATAACACCGATGAATACGGAACTGCCTTCACGATCAGCATAGACCATAAAGACACGACTACAGGCATCAGCGCATTTGAACGTTCACACACGATTCTGAGCCTGATCAAAGAAGACGCAAAGCCGTCAGATTTCAAGCGTCCGGGCCACATTTTCCCGCTGATTGCCAAAGACGGTGGCGTTCTTGAACGTTCGGGGCATACAGAAGCGGCTGTCGATCTGGCAAAATTGGCAGGGTCAGCTCCTGCAGGTGTAATTTGTGAAATCATGAATGTCGACGGCACGATGGCCAGAGTTCCTGATTTAATCACAGTCGCAGCAAGACTTGAACTTGGCATTTTAACTATAAAAGACCTTATTGCTTACCAGCAAAAAATTCAGGCTGCGGCTACAAACCCCAGCGACAGAGGAGAATGAAGATGACTGTACATTTTGAAGGTTATTTAAATGGAGAAGGGTTACGGATCGGCATTGTTGTCGGCCGTTTTAACGAATTCATTACAGGGAAATTATTAAGCGGCGCTGAAGATGCTTTGAAACGTCATGGCGTTAACGATGAAGATGTCGCGATCGCATGGGTCCCTGGAGCGTTTGAAATCCCATTGGTTGCCAAAAAAATGGCTGTCAGTGGAAAATATGATGCCATCATTACCCTGGGAACAGTAATCCGCGGAGCGACTCCGCATTTCGATTTTGTTTGCAGCGAAGTGGCGAAAGGTGTTTCACGTGCCAGCGATCAATCTGAAATTCCGGTGATTTTCGGTGTGTTGACAACGGATTCCATTGAACAGGCTATTGAACGTGCTGGAACCAAAGCGGGCAATAAAGGCTGGGAATCTGCAGCAGGCGCAATCGAAATGGCGAATCTGATGAAAAAAATTCAGTAAATTTTTCTCCAAAAAGCGTATGAGGTGAATCTATGAGGAAAACACTCTATTTGATCCGGCACTGCAGGGCGACTGGCCAGGCGCCGGATGCCGAGCTGACAGAGGAAGGCATGCAACAGGCTGAAGCATTGATCAGGTTTTTCAAGGATGTCGAAATTGGGCATGTCATAAGCAGTCCATTCACCCGCGCTATTCAATCCATCGAACCTTTGGCTGCAGCGCGTGACTTGCCGATCCAAATCGATGACCGGCTTGCTGAACGGGTATTGAGTACTGAAGACTTGCCCGATTGGATGGAAAAGCTTGAGCAATCATTTGCGGATCTCGAGCTGAAGTTTGAAGGCGGGGAATCGGCACAAGAAGCTGCAGAACGGGGAGCAGCGGTGCTGGCTGAAGCGCCGATTAACGCTGTCCTGGTCACCCATGGAAATATGATGGGACTGCTCTTAAAGAAATTCGAGGAAGCTTATGGCTTTGACGAGTGGAAAGCATTGTCGAACCCGGATGTGTATGTTCTTTCCATCGAAGGAGAAAACACTTCCGCTAAAAGAGTGTGGAAATGAAAAAAGAACGCAACTGAACTGCACCCCCATTGTTAGATTGGTGTCTAACAATGGAGGTGCAGTTTTTATTCATAGCGTTAAAATAGTTTGGAAGGTCTGAAACGATTATAATGAGGGTAGATACTCTCTGAGGGGGCGACTGGATTTGGTGAAAAAATTTGAAGACGAAGTAATGCAAGCGATGAATAAGATGTTCGAAGATGAGATGAAGAAAGTCAACGATACGCTGGAGCAGGATTTGCTGATCTCATTGATCGGCGAGGTCAACGCAGGAAAATCTTCCACTGTGAATAAACTCATTGGAGAAGACATTGCCAGCACGAACCCCATGCCGGGTGAAACGGTCAGTGTCGATCCGTATAATATGCACGGTCTTGAAAGGATCAAGTTCATGGACACGCCGGGACTGAATGATCCGAACGACGAGAATCCGAAAAAGACGCTCGAATTCGTTCAGAAATCGGATGTGGTACTGTTTTTCCTCAACGCTGCAGGAACGGTGTTCTCCGACAGCGAAAGGGAGAAATTCACGGCCATCGAAAAGAACAACAAGGATATCATCATTGTCCTGAACAAAATCGATGCAGCTGAAAACATCCCTTCGCTTATCCAATTCGTTAAAAAACATACGAACAATAAATACAAAGTGATTCCGATTTCCTCGAAGACCGGTGAGAACCTGGAAGATTTGAAACGGGAAATTCTTGTGATGCTCGAAAAAAAAGGTAAAGACCTGCTTTTTGCAAAAAGCATGAAAGAAAAATCAACAGCAGCCACAAGATGGATTGTCGGAGCCGGCGTTTCTGCCGGAATCATCGGGGCATCGCCGATTCCGGGATCTGACATTGTGCCGCTTACGACCCTGCAAGTAGGTCTTATCATCAAGCTATCCAAATTGTACGATAAACCGTTAACAAAAAAAGCGGCGAAGGACATGATAGTCATCACCGCCACGCAGACAGTCGGCCACACGATTTACCGGCAGGCTTTGAAATTCATTCCGGGAGCAGGATCGGTCATCGGCGGCACAGTTGCCACAGCCATGACAGTGGCATTGGGCTATGGCGTAAAATATGCGTATGAAAATAATATTGCCATCGATTATGATTTTATCGGAGATTTATTTGAAAAATATAAATTGAAGGCAAAAAAAGCCTGACAATGGAGCCACTCGCATGCGAGTGGCTTTTTAACGCTTGCGTAACTGAGGGCACTGTTTTACCTTTAATACAAAGAGGCAGAGGAGGTTCGGGATGCATATTCTGGTTGTCGAAGATAATCCGAGCGTCAGTACGATGCTGGAATTATTCTTTTCAAAAGAAGGAATCACTGGTGATTTCGCTGCTGATGGCATTGAAGGATTCAATAAATATCAGCAGAATGACTACGATTTGCTTGTTCTGGATTGGATGCTGCCGGGTATGGACGGCATTGCGCTCTGCAGAAGGATACGGGAGCAGGGTGGTCAAGTTCCAATTATCATGCTGACGGCAAAAGACAGCGAATCCGATCAGGTGATCGGTTTTGAAATGGGTGCGGATGATTACGTGACGAAGCCTTTCAGCCCATTGACCTTGATGGCGAGAATAAAAGCGGTGGCAAGACGGTCTCAAAAAGATGAGAAGATTGAAGATAAGATACAGACGAGGCATTTCACTATAGATAAACCTACCCGCGAAGTGCAAATGGATGGTTCCGTCATTGAAAATCTCACTCCGAAGGAATATGACCTGCTGGTCTTTCTGCTGCAGCATCCCAAACAGGTTTTCAGCCGTGAACAGCTGCTGGAGCAGGTATGGGGTTACCAGTTTTACGGGGATGAACGGACAGTTGACGTGCACATCAAGCGGATCCGGAAAAAAATAACCGGCGGTGACAAGTACTTCCACACCGTTTGGGGAGTTGGCTATAAATTTGAAGAACAGGCGGATTAATTATTTTTATCAATTGATGGGAAGCCACCTCAGCATTCTGTTGATATCTTTTTTGATTCTTAGTCTTTTATTTGTCCGGTATGTCGAAGATTTCGCTTACCAGGACAAGGCGGAGGAACTTGAATCCTATGGCCAGCAAATATTAAGGGATTTGGAAGGTCCGCGCCCTGCGGCAAATCTCGAACAATACGTTTCCATTCTGCAGGCGCAGGGGATTAACTTCATCGTCTTTGACCAGCAAAGCCGTATCCTTTATCCGCTGTCGGAAGCTTTTCCGCCGGTGGAATTGACTGGAGAGGAATGGAATCTGATCGAGCGCGGTGAAACCCTCGTCGTTAAACGGGACGTGGAGCGATTTGAGGACACGGTAACGTTTGTTGCCCTGCCTTATGTAGAAGACAGACAGCTTGCCGGGGGAGTCCTGCTGGCTGCTCCTGTCAGCGGCACCAGCGAAATGATCTCTGAACTGAACCGGACTTTGCTGACGGCGATGATAGTCGCTTTGGCAATAGCGCTGCTGCTGAGCTATTTGCTGTCAAAGCTGCACGTCAGTCGGCTTCAAAAGATGCGGAAAGCGACAGCGATGATTAGCGAAGGAAATTACAATGTGGAATTGCCGGAATCCGGTTACGATGAATTCGGTGACCTGGCAAAAGATTTTAATACTATGACTTCCAAACTCCAGCAATCCAATGAAGAAATCGAGCGGCTCGAAAATCGCCGTCGTCAATTTATGGCGGACGTTTCCCATGAGATGCGAACGCCATTGACCACGATTGCCGGTGTCGTGGAAGGATTGCGCAGCGGCATGATTGAAGAGCAACAGAAGGAAAAAGGAATGAACCTTGTCAGCGAGGAAACAAAAAGGCTGATGCGGCTGGTCAACGAGAATCTGGATTACGAAAGGATCCGGTCGAATCAGGTGACCTTGCTGAAGGAATCGGTGGAAACGCAGGAATTACTGGAAATCATCCAAGAGCAGATGGAATTTCAGGCTGCGGAAAAGGGTAATACGATAAGGATAGATGCGAAAGAAGGGCAGCAGGTCTATGTGGATATGGACCGCATCATACAAGTCCTCACGAATATCGTGAAAAACAGCATCCAATTTACAGAGAATGGTGAAATCTGTCTGTCTTCCTTTTCAGAACCCGGATACACTGTCATAGAAGTGGAAGATACGGGGAAAGGCATCAATGTAGAGGAAATCGATTTGATCTGGCGCCGGTTCTTCAAATCCGATGTTTCCCGGGGCAGCGGCCAATTCGGTCTGGGCCTGTCGATCGTCAAACAATTGGTGGAATTGCACGGGGGAGATATCCGCGCAGAAAGTGAAAGGGGCAGCGGCACAAAATTCATCATCCGGCTGCCCGAGGAAAAATGACGCAAAAGCGGATTTCGCTTTTGCGTTTTTCTTTGTATTCTTCCATAAATTCATTGGAAAAGTTTCTATATTCTTTAACGCTTCGGTCATAGTTTGTTCATACTTACCTGATAATCTTTATTCAACGGCATAGAAATAGCGCTGAAAACACAGAGAGTCTGCTTTTAATAAATGCCTGTTGCAGGAGTAAAGATAAAAACTCGAAAATCAGGAGGAAATCAAAATGGGATACTATAATTCACCCCAATCGAAGATAAAGAATAAAGGGAATTTTGCTTCCGGATTTTCCGGAATATTGGCAGGAGCTGTCCTTGCCGGTGTGGTGCTGCCAGGATTCATGGATACCGAGCAGGGGGTTGGCGAAGAAACGCAGCAAACGGAAAGCGTAGACGGACTCCAAAACGTTTCGTCAGTTGTCACTTCAGACGTGACGGAAGTGGTGGAAGCGACTTCGGCGTCAGTGGTCGGCGTCACAAATTTACAAAGCGGGCAGCAAAACCCGTTGAGCCAAAGCGGTGGCAATGAGCCTCAGGAGGCAGGTGCCGGTTCGGGCGTCATTTATAAGAAAGAAGGAGACTCCGCTTTCATCGTTACGAACAACCACGTTGTGGAAGGTGCAGAGCAAGTGACAGTCACTTTATCCAACGGCACGGAAATTGAAGCGGAAGTTCTTGGAACTGACATTTGGACAGATTTGGCGGTATTGAAAACATCAGCAGACCTAATCGAAACAGTAGCTGAATTCGGCGATTCTTCGGTATTAAGAGCCGGCGAACCGGTTATCGCAATCGGAAATCCACTCGGCCTCCAATTTTCGGGCTCAGTCACAACCGGCGTGATTTCCGGAACTGAACGATCCATACCGATTGATATCAATAAAGACGGAATCGAAGACTGGCAGGCGGAAGTCCTGCAAACTGATGCCGCCATCAATCCCGGCAACAGCGGGGGTGCCCTGATCAACAGCCAGGGACAGTTGATCGGCATCAACTCGATGAAGATTGCCCAGGATGCGGTGGAAGGCATCGGCCTGGCGATACCGATCAACTCGGCGATTCCAATAATCGAAGATCTGGAAACAAAAGGGGAAGTTGAGCGACCGGCACTTGGCGTGTCCATATTGGATCTGGAAAGCGTTCCTGCTCCGATGCGCCAAAGTGAATTGAAGTTGCCGGCTGATGTCGAAAACGGGGTAGTTGTGAAAGGTGTAGCTGAAGGCTCAGGCGCAGCAACTGCCGGTCTGCAGCAATCGGATGTTATCGTGGAGATGGGCGGAGAAAAAATCGCGTCTTCACTTGAACTTCGCCAGTACTTGTATACAAAAGTGGAAGTCGGCGATACGTTGAAAATCAAATTCTACCGCGGGGCAGAATTGCTGGATGCAAGCGTCAAATTGACAGAAGGTATGTAAACGAATTTCACAATGCAAAAGGATCTCCCGAAAAATGGGAGATCCTTTTTGTGTTTTATTGAAAAACCTATGGTTCCAAAAATGATCAGCTCATCAGCCCGAACAGGTCAAAACCGATTCCAAGTACAAGAATAATCAACACAATTACGACGAATACAGCGACGCCGACCTTAATTTTGTTCATTTCTTTGACTTTTGGTTCTTCCAGCCCTTCTTTTCTTTCAGGCGGACGGTCCAAATTATCCGTACTGTCCCTCATATAGTCTTCGCGCTCTTGTGGTACATTCTGTTTTGGATCGTTGGTATTTTTTGATTCATTCTGATTTTTATCGTTCACAATTAATGCCTCCTCTGTTCTTAGTGATTACTATCTTTATACCCTTACAAAAGGGTACTTAATCAAAATACTTCTCTTCCTGTTTCAGCTCGCGGCGTGTTAAGGCCTTGGCCAGCTCCTTGCCGAACAGTTCGGATGACTGAGGGTCGCGCCCGGTCAATATCCGGTCATTTGCCCAGACGGCATATTGATCCTGGTCTTCCGCTTTGGAATATTTTGCGATTTTGCTGAGTTCATCCTCAAGGCTGAATGGCAGCAAATCAACCACTTCCTTCGGCTCCTTGTCATTCGGATAGCCGGTCACTTCCAATCCGTCCAGCAGGCCGCGGCCGTCCTTGGTTTTTGTGTAAACGAGCGGAGCGGGGCCATGGCATACAGCGGCAACGATGCCGCCAAGTTCATAAACGATATTGATCATATTATGGAGTTCTTCGCTATGCGCCAAATCGAACATTGCCCCGTGTCCGCCAACGATGAAAATAGCATCATAATCACTCGCTTTGACATTGACAAGCGGAGTCGTTTTATCAGCGATCCCGGATTCATATAATTTCTTGTATTTCCCTTCAGGATCGTAATCTTCTGAAATGCTGATCGGATCGACCACTGGTTTGCCGCCAAGCAGCGAAGCCACCCCGACTGTATGGCCTTCTTTTTCCAGCTCCGTGGCGGGTGCGAATAATTCCTCTGCCCACCATCCTGTTACGTAATTGTTCTCTTCATCTGCATATCCGCCCGAAAGAACGGCTAACACTTTTGCCATGCTGTTTTCCTCCTTGCGATTGGATTATCTACTTCTTCTTTTACCCTCCAACGCAAGACTGAAACACTTGGAATAGTGAGGAAAGTTTTCACTCTCGAGGGTCTGGCTTTGTGTGTTCGCCTTTTCGGTTATCATTTTTTTGCTTTAATATCAAATAACTGTGTTTCGGTTAAATTTAGAGGGGTATTCAAATACTGCATGTAAAACTTTTGAAGGAGGCGCCGATATGACTGAAAAGAAGAATAATCGCAATCTTGACCCGGAAAGAATGGATCGGCACGATGAAAGCACATCAACTGAGGATAAAGAGTTTAACTCAGGAGGAAACGCATCGGATTTCGATGGTGGACACCCTAAGGACAGTCAACCGGAACATGAAGACCCTGCAAAGAATGGTGAAAGTTATGCCAGACGCCAGCATGGGAAGGACGAAATCGAAGACAGGTCTTTTAATGAAGGCGGCAACGCATCGGATTTCGATGGCGGCCATCCGGAGGACAGTACCGATGAAAGTAAAGGAAAAATCGATCCACAGAAACAAAAAAAGTAATAGGAGAGTGGTCAAATCTTTTTCCACAGAAAAGAACTCCAATACCACGCCAAACCTGATTCTCCAGATCCGATTGTCGGGGCAGTCATGGGCTGTGTGAATCCGCAACATGCTATTGTCCATGGTTTGGGTGCTTCGCCAAAAGACAGGGAGAGTGAAGAGGATGATGAGAAAAATGTGGGCAATGAAACAGACATTGCATGATGTGCTGTTTCTTCATTGGCCGGCCAATCCGGCCGAATTTCAAAAGTGGATGCCGGAGGAACTGGAATTGGACCTCTACGATAATAAGGCATGGCTCGGCATCGTCCTGTTTGAGGCACGGAAAACACGCCCCAGGTTTCTGCCGCCAATACCCGGGACTGCAAATTTTCTTGAAGTGAATGTAAGGACCTATGTGAAATATAAAAAGAAGAGCGGAGTATATTTTTTCAGTCTGGATACAAACAGCAAATTTGCATTGGAAATAGCATCTTCCGCAGGCTTTTTACCTTATCGCAGGGCACAGATGGCTGCTGATCATAACAAAGGGACAATAATGTTTCATAGCCGGACCGTTGATAAAGGGTTACCAGTAGAAAGAATTGCTGTGCGTTATAAGGTGAAAGCGGAAGAAGCAGCTTCGACAAATCTTGAAAAATGGCTGACGGAGCGTTATTGCCTGTGGACAAAGCCAGGGAAACGATTGTTTCGGGTCGATATTGAACACGAACCTTGGAATCTTAAATACGTAACTGGGGAAATACAGGAAATAAAAATGGCGAAATATCTTGGCAAAGATTTCGAAAGCGAACCACCCCTGGCGCATTACGCTGAAAAGATGGGAGTGAGATTATCCCTTCCAGCAGTTGAAAGATAAAACCCCGGAGCAGAAGCTCCGGGGTTTTATGAGTTCTTATAATTGCCTTGGTTCATCATGCTCGGTGGTGTGGGACGTTTCTTTTTGATTCCACGTACGTTTTGTCAGATAGATATGGAAGAACCATTCGCCAGCGGCAATGATGGCAGCAGAAGCAAGAGCAGCCGTAAGGAGCGAAAAGTCGGGATTTTCTATGAGCCACATACCCAGCAGCCAAACAATCAGAAACACCGCAACAAAGTCTCCGGCAGTCGCCACTTTATTGGAGGTCTTCGGATAGATGATGAGATCTCCGGCAAACCCGACAACCGTGATGACCAGGCTTAAAATGAACAATTCGTAAATCCCAACTCCAAATATGAGTCCCAGAATGATAAAGAGGGCGGAAAATACCATCGCAAACTTAATGAGCAAAGCTTCAATGTAATTCATCTAAATAACCTCCTGGAGGATTTTTAATAGTTATTTATTCTATACCCGATTTTATTTTGTAAACTCACAAAATGAGAAGAATTGTAAATCCATAAAAAAACACCCCTCATCATGAGGGGTGTTGTCAATTAGGAGCTAATGAAATCTCCACCGTTAACATGAATAGCCTGGCCGGTAACATAAGTTGAATCTTTCGATGCCAGATAAACATACGCGGGTGCCAGTTCAGCAGGCTGGCCGCGGCGTTCCATCGGTGTGTCACCGCCTTGTTTGCCGGCTTTTTCAGAACCGAAAGTTGAAGGGATCAACGGTGTCCAGATCGGTCCTGGTGCTACTGAGTTGACCCGGATGCCGGAGTCTATCAAGTTTGCGGACAGGGAGCGTGTAAAGGAAGTGATCGCGCCTTTTGTCGCCGAATAGTCGATCAGGGAAGGTGATCCCCGATAAGCTGTGACCGATGACGTGTTGATGATCGAATCACCTTTTTGCAAATGCGGAACTGCAGCCTGGGCCAGGTAAAACATTGAAAAAATATTCGTTTCGAATGTTTCCATCAATTGATCCTGTGAAATGTTCAGGAAATCGTCCTGCGGAAATTGTTTGCCGGCGTTGTTGACCAATACATTCAATTGGCCAAACTCTCCGATGACGTCGATAATCAGTTGGTTGCAGTT
>DATHVZ010000090.1:0-1628 GCA_035461005.1 Planococcus sp. (in: firmicutes)
CTCGAGGAGGTGCAGCGATGAGCATTCCGTTATCGATTCACTGGAAAGACGAGGTGCTCCGCATTTTGGATCAGCGGAAGCTGCCGCATGAAATCGAATTTGTCGCACTCGAGACAATCGAAGACGTCTATGATGCCATCCTGACTTTGAAGGTCCGGGGGGCGCCGGCCATCGGCATCACTGCCGCATACGGCTTGGCGCTCGCGGCTCAAAAACACCAAGCGGAAACGTTGGAAGCATTCTTTCAATACGTCAGAAAAGACGTTGAGTTTTTGGGAGGCTCCCGCCCGACGGCAGTCAATCTGGTATGGGCGCTGGAACGGCTGTTTGCCGCTGTGCAACAGGCATCAAGCGTCGCACAGGCGAAAGAGTTGCTGCTGCGTGAAGCGGAAACGATTCACCTGGAAGACGAGGAATCGTGCCGCGCAATCGGTGAACATGCTCTGACCTTATTGGAAGACCGCCGAACCGTTATGACGATCTGCAACGCTGGATCCATTGCCACAGCGAAATACGGAACAGCTTTGGCACCGTTTCACCTCGGCAAGGAACGGGGCAAGGAATTCGAAGTGTTTGCCTGTGAGACACGTCCCGTGTTTCAAGGGGCGAGACTGACCGTATGGGAGTTGCAGCAGGCGGGCGTGGATGTCACGCTCATAACCGACAGCATGGCCGCGCACACCATCGGAGCGAAAGGCGTCGAAGCGATCATTGTCGGCGCGGACCGCATCGCGGCAAACGGCGATACGGCGAACAAAATCGGCACATTGAATCTGGCGCTGCTCGCAGCGTCCTACAAGATTCCGTTTTATGTGGCAGCCCCGGTTTCCACATTCGACTTATCAATTGAAAATGGATTGGACATTGCAATCGAAGAACGCAATCCGGAAGAAATCACGCATATCAACGGCAAAGCAGTGGCGCCGGAAAATACGAAAGTATTCAACCCGGCATTCGATGTGACACCGTCTCACTATATTACGGCTATCATCACTGAAAAAGGAATCATTCATCCCGATTACACAAAAAATATTCCAGGACTACTGGGTGCATATGCAGGATAGGAGCGTAACAATGAAAAAACAAAGAATCTGGTTATTATTCGCAATTCTATTGATCGGGACTTTATTGGCCGCGTGCCAGCCTCAAGGAGAAACGACAGTGGAAACTTCGTCCGGCAGCGAATCGGAAACTTCCGACCACCCGCTATCTGGCAAAAAAGTCGCGTTGGTGATGCAGCAAAACCTGGGAACTTTCTCAGCGCAGTATATTGACGGCGTCACTGAACAAGTCGAGAAGTTCGGGGGAGCCGTGACGGTCTTCACTTCTGAAGGAGACCTCGCAAAAATGGCCTCCAACTTGGATGCAGCAGTCAATCAAGGATTCGACGGCATCCTGATCGACCATGGAACAAAAGAAGCTTTGAATCAAGGAGTTGAGAATGCAATTGAAAAAGGAATTCCTGTTGTCGCTTTTGACGCTGGAGTGGAAGTGGATGGCGTCGTTTCATTAGAACAAGGAGATCAGCAAATGGCGGAACTGACACTGCAGAAACTGGCGGATGATGCAGGCGGCGAAGCGAATATCGTGAAAATCTGGGTAGCCGGCTTTGCGCCGATGGAAAGACG
>DATHVZ010000091.1:0-2732 GCA_035461005.1 Planococcus sp. (in: firmicutes)
CGAGATGAGCGTCGTGTATTTGTCCGAGATGTCTTTCTGATTCATCCCATTAAAAAACCCTGAAGATCCGAGGTAATTTACGCCGAGCGTTAAAAAATAGAAAACCAGATTTAATACCGTGAAGATTGTTGTTTTTTTCAGTGTCTTTTCATCCATCGTGAACTCACCCTCTCGGTCGCTATTTTTTGTTCCATGAACCGCTAAGATCGATTCCTGACAGCACGAATTAATTCATATAACTCTTGTTTCTTATCTCTTCCCTAATCGGCTTTGCGGCAAAACAAAAACCGCCGAACGGAATAAATTCTGTCGACGGTTTCACAACTTTTTATTTAAATGAAGGCAACATTCACTTCTCCAAAGCAATCTTGATATGCGCCAGGTGATGCTCTTCGTGCCAAGACAGTTTCGCCAGCGTTGATGCGACACTGACTTCGCCGTCCGTTTGATGAATGAAGAAACGTTCCCATTGGGGTTCCGTCAGACTCTGGCCGAGTGCGACGATTCGTTCGTTGAGCCCCTCCAGTATCCGGATGGAACTTTCCACCGGTACTTCATTGTCCGGCAGTGTCGCCCATTGTTCTTCGGCGAAAGAAAGAACCGTCGGATTGTCCTCCGTGAGAGCGAGTTTCAGGCGCTGATACAGGGTCAATTGCGAATCTGCAGTGTGATGCACCAGCTGGCGTATCGTCCAGCTGCCTTCCCTGTACGTCCTGCCCAATTGCGCATCACTCAATCCATCGACAACTTCCCTCAAGCGCATCGTATAACTTTCGATTTTCCCGAGCCATTCCTGGATATGTTCAGCGGTCACGTGGTCAGGCACCTGTAATTGTCCGATAGGAAATTTCACGTCCATTCTTCCAGCCTCTTTTCCTCGATCGTATTTACGCCAAATATACCAATGCGCCTTAGTTTTGTAAACCGAGTGCCTGAGGGCAATTGCTCCATCCGAATAAAAAACTCCAAACTCCCACGCTTCCTTCGTGAAGTTCACCTTTAGAAATCCATCCTTTATTTAAAATTAAGAATTGGTGTACACTTATAGATATTTCATTACGATTCTAAGGAGCCTACAGA
Organism: Planococcus sp. (in: firmicutes); assembly: GCA_035461005.1. Lineage (GTDB taxonomy): Bacteria > Bacillota > Bacilli > Bacillales_A > Planococcaceae > Planococcus. Next base: position 1,081 of record DATHVZ010000091.1, read on the forward strand.
TGGAGACAACCACATTCACACTTACCGAAACGACGATCGCAGAAATTCAACAGGCTTTCCAGGAGCAGCGGCTCACTTCCGTGGAATTGGTGCAGGCCTACCTCGACCGAATCGAGAAATTCGACAAGAATGGACCGAAAATCAATTCCGTGCTGAACATCAATCCGGACGCGCTGAAAATCGCCGCTGAGCTGGATGAGATGCGCGGCCAGGATGGCCAGGGACCGTTATACGGCATTCCCTTGTTATTGAAAGACAATATCGAAACTGCGGATCCGATGCCGACGACGGCCGGAGCCATCGCACTTGAACAGAATTTCGCGCGGCAGGATTCCTTTGTCGCGTCGCAGCTGCGAAACGCCGGCGCCATCATTCTCGGCAAAGTGAACTTGAGCGAATGGGCTTATTTCATGTCGAAAGAAGGTCTGAGCGGCTACAGCTCACTCGGCGGCCAGGTGCTCAACCCTTACGGAGTCGGCACCTTTAAAGACGGGGAGGTCGGCGGTTCGAGTTCAGGAACAGGCGCCTCCATCGCTTCGAATTTCGGCGTTGTCGGCGTTGGCACGGAAACTTCGGGGTCGATTTTGAGCCCGGCCAGCGCCAATTCCATCGTTGGCATCAAGCCGACGGTCGGTCTCATCAGCCGTTCGCGCATCATCCCGATTTCCGAAAGCCAGGATACCGCGGGACCCATGGCGCGCACCGTTGCCGATGCCGCGATCCTGCTCGGCGCCTTGACCGGCGTAGACGAAAGTGACCCGGCCACGGAAGCGAGCGCAGGTCAGGCACTGACCGATTACACGCCTCACCTGAAAACGGATGGCTTGAAAGGCGCCCGCATCGGGGTCGATCTTTCATTCTTTAACAATGAAGAACCGGAAGAACGGGCCATCATGGATGAGGCGATTGAACAATTGAAAATGCAAGGTGCCACCATCGAAGAAGTGACGATTCCCCAGCAATCATTCGAATCGGATGTCATGTGGTATGAATTCAAGCGAGGCGTCAACGAGTATCTGCGCACCGTGCCGGACGAGGTGCCGGTCAAATCATTGGCTGATGTCATCGCGTTCAATAAACAGGATCCGGAACGCCGGATGAAATTCGGCCAGGCGGAACTCGAAAAATCGGAATCCTTAAGCGACGATCCGGCAGATCCAACGTACGTGCTGCATCGCAAAACCGATTTGCAAAGTTCGACTGCAGACGGCCTGGATCTCGTCATGCGCGACCACCAACTAGATGCACTGCTGTTCCAAAACAACCGCGGCGCCTCCAAACCGGCAAAAGCGGGTTATCCGTCCATCACCGTTCCGGCCGGCTACACGAGCAGCGGGATGCCCGTCGGCGTCACGTTCAGCGCCGAGGCTTTCAGCGAACCGCGCTTGATCGAACTGGCCTTTTCCTATGAACAGGCCACCCGAAAACGGAAGGCACCGGATTTTGAATCCTATTAAACATGATTGATGGCAAATAAAAACACCCTTCACTGAGGAGCTGGCTTAGAGATACCAGGCGTTCTGTGAAGGGTGTTTTTTCGTTTTTTTAATATTAAGATGAGTAATTTCTGTGATGGGTGATTCTATAAAGCCTTTTAAATTTATAAGAACTACTATCAATCCCTTATCCAATAAAACTCTCGACTTCAGGAA
>DATHVZ010000092.1:0-18091 GCA_035461005.1 Planococcus sp. (in: firmicutes)
AGCCGAAAAAGTGGCCCTTGCCAAAGAAGCGAAAGCGGCAACAGACCCGATTGTAGAAAAAACGTCTCCGGATGAAAGACATCCGTATGAAGGAACCAAAGGCCCTTCAACTGGAACGCCTAAGCCCCCCAATAAAGACGGAGGCGACAGCTGGAACGGACGAAACCCGAACATGGATGATCCGTTTAACGGCAAATAAGAACGAAAAGAAAAGGCGGCCTCGGCCGCCTTTTTATATGGTGTCGAAAAACACAGGACTTTCTCAATAATTTCGCTTTAGGCGGAAGCTTTCTACGGTTAGGGCTTCAGACACTTCTTGTTCGGTAAATACTGACAAGTTGCTTTCACCAAAAGAATGGGCAAGTTCTTTCTGCGACTGCATCTTTTACTCAGACCTGAGGCTTAGTTGGCACCAGACAGTTAGCTAAAGGGATGGGAAGGGTATAATGGAAGGAAACCGGAAAGAGGTGAGTTTCGTGAAAAAGATCGCTGCAGGGCTGGCAGGATTGATGATTTACATTGCTCTCGCAGGATACATAGGGTGGGCCGTATTTGTCTGGCTGCTCAGTTTTTCAGTGCCTGTCAATAGCTGGTTTTTCGCATTTTTCTGGACTGTTCTGTCCTTCAGCTATTTGATCGGTGCGCTGGGGCATAAATGGCTGGGCTTTACGATTGTTGGCTCTTATTGGATGGCTTTTTTCCAATACGCCCTGCTGCTGGTTCCAATCGCGCATTTATCGGTTATTGTCATTGACCATCCGCAGGAAGTTCAAATCATCGGTTCGTTGGCCGCACTGCTTTTTCTGCTGATTTATCTCATCGGTACTTATCTTGCCTACAGCCCCGTCATTCGGCGCAAAGAAATAAGCGTAAAGGGCAGTGGGGAAGATTTGACTGTCGTGATAGCATCTGATTTCCACCTCGGTGTCCTGTCGGGCAAGCGTCATTTGGAGCGTTTTGTTTCGATGAGCAATGGTCTCCAGCCAGATTTGGTTTTACTGGCCGGTGACCTCGTGGACGATGATCCAATCTGGTACGCAAGGTATGGGATGTCACAAGTTATGCAGAAGCTCACGTCGAAATATGGTGTCTTTGGAATATTGGGAAACCATGAATATTACGGCAAGAAAATCCCTTTGCTCGTGCGTATCATGGAAGAGTCGGGGGTAACGATACTGAGGGATGACACCATCGAAATCGACGGGAAATTGTATCTTACCGGAAGAGAGGAACGGACCAATCGTAAAAGGGAGTTGCTCGAAAGTTTAAAACCGGAGGGGAACTTGCCCTGGATCGTCATGGACCATAACCCTTCCGATTTGAAGACGCCGGTGGAATTGGAAGCTGACTTTCATATTTCCGGTCATACACATAAAGGGCAGATGTGGCCGAATCACTTAATAACCAGGAGAGTATTCGATCTCGATTATGGCTACCGGCAAAATGGTAATACCCATTTTCTCGTTTCCTCCGGTTTCGGCTTTTGGGGGCCGCCGATCCGCATTGGCAGCCGGTCGGAATTATGGCTGGTCCGCATAAAGTTTCAAAATAACTGATAAAAAGAGATGGTTTAGCTGGAAGCCTCATCTCGATTGCCGCTGTATTCGTAAATTGTTATACTAATTAGACAATTAGAATGGAGGATGTTTTTATGAAGCCGATTGTTTACATTACCCGGAAGTTGCCGGAAGAGGCGATAAAGGGTCTGGAAGATTCTTTTGAGGTGCGGATGTGGCAAGGAGAGGAGGAGCCGGTCCCGCGTGAAGTTCTTCTGGAAGAAGCCAGAAATGCATCCGCTTTATGGACGATGCTTTCGGATCAGATTGACAGGGAATTGATTGAAGCAGCGCCAAATTTAAAAATCATTACCAATTTAGCGGTTGGCTATAATAACATTGATCTGGATGCGGCAAGGCAACATAAAATTGCTGTAACGAATACACCGGAGGTTCTTACCGAGACAACAGCGGATTTGGCCTTTGCTCTCATGCTGGCAACAGCCAGAAGGTTGATTCAAGCCGAAAAGACTGTCCGTTCCGGTGACTGGAAATCGTGGACGCCGATGGGCATGACCGGCCAGGATGTCTTTGGCGCGACTCTTGGAATCATTGGAATGGGGCGCATTGGTGAAGCGGTTTGCAGAAGAGCAAAAGGCTTCGATATGAATGTGATCTATCACAACCGAACCCGCAGAAGTCTGGAAGATGTCGACTATGCTGAACTCGATGACTTATTGTCAAAATCCGACTTTGTTATGATATTTACTCCTTTGACAGAAGAAACCAGGGGCATGATCGGCGAACGGGAGCTGGCGTTGATGAAAAATACAGCGTGCCTGATCAACGCAGCCAGAGGCGGGATAGTAGATGAAGATGCACTTTATGATGCACTGAAATCCGGAAGCATCTGGGCGGCCGGGCTGGACGTCTTTGAACGGGAACCGTTGCCGCTCGACAGCAAGCTTCTGGAACTCGAGAATCTTACCGTGCTGCCGCATATCGGCAGCGCTGGTATCCGGACAAGGTTCGAGATGATGAAGTTGAACTCTGAGGCAATTTCGGCCTGCCTTGCCGGAACCCCTATTAAAAACAGAGTTTGTTGAGGGGATTATATGGAAGAGTGATTGTCAGACGTGAAGGGCTGTCGCTTTTGTAGTTGTCTAGTCTCCAACGGGCCAACTCCTTGGACTTAAGCTGCCCTTCCTGTGCGGCAAAGAACGCCGCTTCGGAAGTTCATCTTAAGTCTGTCGGAGCTGATCGGCCGTTGTCGCTTTTCCTTTATGTCCAGACTCCAGCTGCCCAGCTCGTCGGGGCGCTTCGGGACATGAAAGTGCTCCTGCATCGCTTCGCTGATTCGTCGCAAAGATATGGCCCAAAAAAGTTTGGGCCATATCTCGCAGTCGCTTTTCGTTAGTTGTATAATGCTGTGATTTATTGTAAAATGATTGAGGTTTTTGAAGTCAGTTTGACTCGAAAAGCAAATTGAAAGAATAGGGGGTATGATTCATGCAAAATCATACACACAACGTTTTACTATATTATTTATATTCACCGATCGAAGAGCCGGAAACATTCGCAGCTGAGCATTTGTCGGCTTGCAAAGAAATTGGATTAAAAGGCCGTATCCTTGTTTCCCACGAAGGAATCAATGGTACTTGCTCGGGAACAATCGAACAGACGGAAGCTTATATGGAGATGATGAAAAACGATGAGCGTTTTTCGGATACCGTCTTTAAAATTGATGAAGCTGAAGGGCATGCTTTTAAAAAGATGCACGTCCGTGCGAAAAAGGAAATCGTTAACTTGGGTCTCGAAGAGGATATCAACCCGAACGAACTGACTGGAACCTACCTGGAGCCTGCTGAATTTTATAAACGCATGCAGGATCAGGATACAATCGTGCTTGATGCGCGCAATGATTATGAATATGATCTGGGCCATTTCCGCGGCGCTGTTCGCCCGGAGATTGAAAATTTCCGCGATCTGCCGGAATGGGTCCAGGAAAATAAAGATATGTTCGAAGGCAAGAAAATATTGACGTATTGCACAGGCGGCATCCGCTGTGAAAAATTCTCAGGCTGGTTGAAAAGAGAAGGCTTCGAAGACGTTTCCCAATTACACGGAGGAATCGCCACTTACGGAAAAGACCCTGAAGTGAAAGGTGAACTTTGGGACGGCCAACTCTACGTTTTCGATGAGCGCATCGCAGTGCCGGTCAACCAGGTGGAGCACGTCGTGGTCGGTAAAGACCATTTCACAGGCGAGCCATGTGAACGCTATGTTAACTGCGCAAATCCGCAATGCAACAAGAAAATACTCAGCTCCGAAGAAAATGAACATAAATATATGCGTTCATGCTCAGACGAATGCCGTGAACACCCGCGCAATCGCTATGCATTTGAACACGGCCTCACAGGACCGGAAGTGCAGGCAAAGCTTGATGCATTAAAGGAAACCACAGAAGTTTAATGAAAGACGTCAAAAAAGCTGCCCACTTGGGCAGCTTTTTTGCTGTGTCAAATCTTTCACTAAAAAATTCAAGTGTTCATGATTTTTCCTCTTGGCAGTCGAAACAGAAAAGTTCCCCTTCGATATAGACGCCTTCAAGAAAGCCGTCGCGGCAATGAATTTCTTTCCCGCAACTCACACATGGACCGATCAGCTCAAGCATCCGACAGTCCATCAGCAAATGTGTACATAGCTTCTCGTAAATATTTGGATAATCCGGCACCATGGCGGTCGATGTTCTTGGCGAACCGGCTGTCGTTCGCATAAAGGTCCCCAAGGCCGCGGAACATCTTCGGTGAACAATTGTAGAAACGATCCAGTAAAGTATAATATGCCTTCATTTCGATTTGAATTTCCGGTGCTTCTGGCGGGAGATGCATCAGATTGGAAACGGCGTTGTAAATCCGGTCTCCTTCTCTGTTGATCTCCTCCAAATCCTCTTCTTCTTTTTCAGGCCTTTCGGTTGCAACTGCAGTTTCCTGTTCTTTCACTGGAGGCTCCGGTTCCGTAAAGTTCACTTCTTCAAGAATTTCTTCCTGCTCAACAAACCCTTCGGCGGCAGTCTCTATGTCAGCGGCGGCAGTTTGAACTAGTGCAGCTAAATACATTTTGATATTGTCATCTGTCTTTTTGATGCTGAACGCGGAAAAACGCTGATCATTTGTTAATTCCTGTGTACCTGCATATTCCAGCTGAGTAAGCTCAGCATTCTCTATCAATTTTTCAATGCGCTCTTTCTTTTTGCGCAACAAATCTGCGTGCTGAGTCAGTGCATATGTGGCATCGAAACCTTCCGCCACCAATTCCTGGATCTTTTTCAGTGAAAACCCTAATTCCTTTAGAAACAAGATGTGCTGGAGCAGTTTCAAATCATCGTCATTATAATAACGGTACCGGTTGGACCCGATGTTCGAAGGTTTCATCAAACCGATGCTGTCGTAATGATGGAGAGTGCGGACACTGACTCCTGCTATTGTAGCTACTTCCTGTACTTTGTACATACCAATCACCTCTTCCCTTTGATTAGACTATGACGTTCCGTAAGTGTCAATCCCTTTTCAGTTTTGTGGAGTAAAATGATACTTTCAGCATAGTATTTTCTGGTGTATTCAGGAAAAAAATAATAAATCATAAATAACGGAAAATTCACGCTATTTTTAGTTTTATCTGGGATTTTGTATGTAGATGTGAAATAATGGGGGTGTAAGCGCTTTCTTTTATTTTGTAGCTATAAATGGAGGAGGAAAGAGAAATGAAATTAACGAATTTTGTAAATGGACAATGGCAGGAAGCAGAAGGAGCGAAATTCTCTGCTGTTACAAATCCGGCGACTGGAGAAGAGTTGGCGCAAGTTCAGATGTCGTCTGCTGAGGACGTGGATAATGCAGCGGTGGCAGCAAAAGCCGCACAAAAATTATGGGCGAAGGTTCCGGCGCCGAAACGCGCGTCCTATTTATACGAAATTGGACGGATTATGAAAGAGCGAAAAGAACAACTTGCACAGGTTCTGACGAAAGAAATGGGCAAGGTGATAGAAGAGGGACGAGGCGAAGTGCAGGAAGGGATCGATATGGCTTTTTACATGGCGGGCGAAGGGCGGCGGTTGTTCGGTGAGACGACCCCTTCTGAGCTGGCGGATAAATTTGCAATGAGTGTCCGTGCGCCGATAGGCGTTGTCGGGCTGATCACGCCATGGAATTTTCCGGTGGCAATCGCCACCTGGAAGTCGTTCCCGGCTATCGTTGCGGGCAATTCATTTATCTGGAAGCCGGCAACAGAAACGCCGATGATGGCTTACGAAATGGGCCGCATATTCGAGGAAGCGGGTTTGCCGGAAGGCGTCGCCAATATCGTGTTCGGTGCCGGTTCGGAAGTTGGGACAGCGATGATCGAACACCCTGATATCAAAGTGATCTCGTTTACCGGATCCACGGAAACCGGCAGGAAAGTAGCGGAGGCAGGCGGTCGCAACCTGAAAAAGGTATCACTTGAAATGGGCGGTAAAAATGCAGTGATCGTCATGGAAGATGCAGATCTGGAGTTGGCTGTTGAAGGCATTCTTTGGAGTGCCTTCGGGACAGCAGGACAGCGCTGCACAGCCTGCAGCCGCGTAATAGTCCATAAAGACGTGAAAGAAGAGCTTCAAAACAAGCTGCTGTCAAAAATGGAAGGCCTGACGATTGGGAATGGCCTCGATGAAACCATCAAAATCGGTCCTGTCATCAATAAGAAAGCGCTCGAGAAAATACATTCCTATATTAATATCGGCAAGGAGGAAGGAGCTTCGCTGCTGGCAGGCGGAGAAATTCTGAGGGGCGGACATTACGATGGAGGAAACTATTACGCACCGACATTGTTTACCGATGTGGATGCTTCCATGCGGATTGCCCAGGAGGAAATTTTCGGTCCCGTAATTTCCATTATCGAAGTCGACAGTTTTGAAGCGGCGATTGAGGTGAATAACGGCGTGATTTATGGGCTATCCAGCTCGATTTATACACGAGATGTCAATCGCGCCTTTAAGGCTCAGCGAGACCTGGATACCGGAATTGTCTATATCAATGCCGGGACGACCGGTGCAGAAATTCATTTGCCATTTGGCGGAACAAAAGGGACAGGCAATGGCCACAGGGACTCGGGGGTGGCGGCGCTCGATGTCTTTACTGAATGGAAATCCGTCTATGTTGATTTCAGTGGAAAATTGCAGCGTGCGCAAATCGACAATGAAATTTGAATCAGGAAGGGGATGCTGAAGATGAAAGTTGCGGTATTGGGTGCAGGCTTGATGGGCAAGCAGGCAGCAGGTGATCTTATTCAGAGCGATTCAGTCGAAAGAGTATATTTGGCAGATGTTGAGACTGATAAAGCTGAAGCTTTTAAAAAGAAAATGAATAACGAGAAGCTTGAAATTGTTTATCTCGATGCGAACGACGATCAATCATTAAAATCGGTAATATCCAAAGCTGATGTCGTGATCAATGCCCTGTTTTATACCTTCAATGTAAAAGTTGCTGAAATTGCGTTGGAATGCGGAGTCCACGCGGTGGATCTTGGCGGACATATCGGCGGCGCTACGGATGCAGTGCTGAAACTCCATGAAAAGGCACAGGAAAAAGGCGTTACGTTGATTCCGGATCTTGGAGTGGCGCCGGGCATGATCAATATCCTTGCGGGGCATGGCGCAGGAAAGCTTGACCGTGTCAGTGACATCAAAATTATGGTCGGGGGCATTCCTGTGCATCCGGAACCGCCTCTTCAATACAATCACGTTTTTTCATTGGATGGTATTTTTGATCATTACACGGACCCGTCGCATGTGCTGCGTAACGGAAAGCTGCTCGAGGTTCCTTCGCTGTCAGAGATTGAACACGTGCAATTCGAAGGCTTCGGCGAATTGGAAGCATTCCATACTTCCGGAGGCACTTCGACGCTGACGGAAACATTCAGCGACATCGATAATTTGGAGTATAAAACGCTCCGGTACAAAGGGCACGCAGAAAAAGTTCAGCTGCTCGTCGACCTCGGTTTCACGGACCGCTATAAAACAGTCACGGTCGAAGGGCGGGAGGTCAAAGTTCGGGATGTGCTGCGGGAGGTCTTAACGCCCATAACTGAGCTGGGAAATAAGGAAGATGCAGTCGTTCTGAGAATAACTGTCGCAGGCACGAAAGATGGTGAAGCAATGACCATTGCTTATAATATGGTGGTCAAGAAAGATCCGCAGTCAGGAGTGACGGCAATGGCGAGGGCGACGGCGTATACAGTTTCTGTAGTGGCACAGATGATTGGAAACGGCGCGATAGATAAGCGGGGATCATATCCTCCTGAGCTGATTGTGCCGGGAGATGATTATATCAGGGAAATGGCGAAGCGCGGCGTCGATATCATTGAAACGATCGAACGGACCGTAACCCAATAAGAAAAATCACGTATCAGGAGCAGGAGGTTACTGTGATGAATTTCAATTTTTCAGAAGAACAATCGCTGTTAAGAAAGACGGTAAGGCAATTTGTGGACAATGAAATCATGCCCCATATCGCGGAATGGGACAGCAAGGGCGGCTTTGATCCGGCTATCTGGAAGCGCCTGGCTGACCTGGGATTGATGGGAGTCTGCATTCCGGAAAAGTATGGCGGAAGCGGCATGGATTATAATTCCCTTGCTATCGTTTGTGAAGAATTGGAACGGGGGGACACCGCTTTTCGGACGGCGGTGTCGGTCCATACCGGTTTAAATTCGATGACCCTCCTTCAATGGGGAACGGAAGAACAGAAACAGAATTTTTTAGTGCCGCAGGCCAGGGGTGAGAAAATCGGGGCTTTTGGATTGACGGAACCGGGAGCGGGCTCTGATGTAGCGGCGATTTCCAGTACTGCGGTGCGTGATGGTGAAGAGTATATTTTGAACGGCCAAAAAACGTGGATTTCTTTATGTGATTCGGCTGACCATTTTATCGTGTTTGCGTATACCGATAAAGCCAAAAAGCATCAGGGCATCAGCGCTTTTATCGTCGAACGGAACCGCGATGGATTTTCATCCAAAGCAATCAAAGGGAAATACGGAATCCGAGCGGGCAATACCGGGGAATTATTTTTTGATGATGTGCGCATTCCTGTGGGGAACCGTTTGGGGGAAGAAGGGGAAGGCTTTAAAATTGCCATGGCCTCCTTGGATAACGGCCGCTTCACAGTCGCGGCCGGCGCTTGCGGATTAATAAGTGCCTGTCTTGAGGAAAGTGTGCGCTATTGCCATACCCGTTCAACATTCGGGAAATTGATCGGGGAGCATCAATTGGTGCAGCAAATGATCGCCAGGATGGAAGCGGGCTACCAAATGAGCCGTTTCTTGGTGTACCGGGCAGGCGAATTGAAAAATCAGGGGGTCCGGAATACAAGGGAGACATCCCTCGCGAAATGGCAGGCTTGTGACTTTGCCAACCAGGCAGCCGATGATGCGGTGCAAATTCATGGGGCTTACGGTTACTCGGATGAATATCCAGTTGCCCGATTTTTGCGCAATTCGAAAGCTCCGGTGATCTATGAAGGAACCCGTGAAATCCATACCATCATGCAGGCTGAATACGTACTGGGCATGCGGGAGGATAAGAATCTGAACAAGATGCTGCCGAAATGGCCGTTTGAGGAATGAAAAACGACTTCTTGCAAATCGACCAAATAAAAAAAGCCTTGAAGAAAAGAACGATTTCTTCAAGGCTTTTTTCTGTCCAATTATCCGAGGGATTCCGCGGGTCTCGGCACGAACATTTTCAGTTTTTTCGGGAGAACTTCTATTTCAGCTGGCGTTTTTAAATAGATTTCCCCGTCTGTATCGATATCCATTGGCGCATCCGTCACGATACTGATGCGTTTGCCTTGGTAATGGCGGATATGTGCCAATTCTTCGATGAGAACGTCGGGTTTCGATAGCGAGAACCATTCCAATATCGCTGCGATCGACGAAGTCTGGATGATGAAAACATCAAGCAGCCCGTCTGACGGGTCAATGGAATCCATTGGGAATGAGTGAGTTCCAATGGATTTGCCATTCATGGCAAGCGCGAGAACACCGCTTTCTTCGTGTTCAACCCCATCAATTGTCAAATGTATCGGAAAAGGTTCAGTCTGCCGCATCGACTGCAGGCCGCTCATGAAATAACTCAATTTACCGTAACGTTCCTTCAATTGGGTATCAATATTTGTTGAGGCATCCGTAATGATTCCGATGCCGGCAAAATTCAGGAAAGAGTGTCCGTTTATACTGGCGGCATCGATATCTTCTATTGTGCCGTCGACAAGAGCTTCGACAGCCAGTGTCAAATCCATCGGTATTGCAAGCGTTCTTGCGAAATCGTTGCATGTGCCGCTGGGAATGATGCCTAGCGGGGGAGGGGAAGGAGCTTCGGACAATGCCTGGATAGCCTCGTGAATCGTACCGTCACCGCCTGCTACAAACAATGCTTCAACATCCATAGGCAATTCTTTGCATACATCCCTCAATTCTTCCGGGCTGTTTGTCTGGATGAGTTCCAATTTAGATGAAACTGCCGCTAAAGCGGGGGCGGCCATGGCAATAATCGAGTCCTGCGTGGACGCTCCTGCCTGTCCGTTATACAATAAAACTGAACGCTTGAAGTTTGGCACGATGTTAACCTCCTTGCATTTTATCTTATATATACAATTCCACAGCATGCATTCCGGTAAACAAAACGGAAAGATTTGAATAGAGCAAAAAAAAATGGGGAGGTCGGAATATGACAGAAAGAATTTATTATCAGGATGCGACGGCACAGGCTATTGGGGCCAATGTTATTGCCACTGGCATAGACGAAAGAGGGCATTACGCTGTGCTGGATCGCAGCTGCTTTTATCCGGAAGGCGGAGGGCAGCCGGCAGACAACGGCTTCATTGGAGAAACTGAAGTGACAGATGTGCAAACCGTCGGCGGAGAGCTCCGCCATTATACAGGACATGCGCTGGCCAGGGGCGAGTATACAGCAGCAATAGATTGGCATCGCCGATTTGACCATATGCAGCAGCATACAGGTCAGCATTTATTGAGCGCGGTTTTTGAAGATGAATTCGGAATGGTGACAAAAAGTTTTCACCTGGGAACGGAGCGGGTTTCGATTGACCTTGATGTTCCACGAATCAGCGCTGAACAATTGAAGAGAGTGGAGCACCAGGTCCATCAGTTGATCTCCAGGCACATTCCGATTGAAACGGAATGGCTGACGCAAGAACAGGCTTCCGGTCTGGCATTGCGCAAGAAACCGTCAGTCGAAGGGGATATCCGGCTGGTGAAAATAACGGACATTGACATCAATGCCTGTGGAGGCGTGCACCTTGGCAATACGGCGGAACTGGGCCTGATTAAAATTATCCGGACAGAAAAAGCGAAATCGGCAACGCGTGTCTATTTCCTCTGTGGGAATCGCGCGCTGAACCATTTCGATCTGCTTCAATCAGTCACTGATCAGTTGACGAGAAGCTTAAACGTTCCGGTGGATGAATTGCCGGAAGCGGCCGCTGCTGTATTGAATGATAGGAGAGACAAAGAAAAACAGCTGAAGAAAATTTCCCTGCGATTGCTGGAGGCGGAATCGGACAGCCTGCAGCCTGAAGAGGATTTACTTGTAAAAGATTTCAGCGGCCGGCCTCTCAAGGACGTGCAGCGATTGGCCAAGCTGACTGCGGAGAAACATGACTCTCTCCACCTGCTTTTTCTAATTCAGGAAGACTCGAATATGCGCTTCATCTGCGCAAAAGGCAAAAGCTCGAATGGAGATATGAAACATGCACTCGGAAAACTTATTGAAAACAGTGGGGGCAATGTCGGAGGAACCGCAGATCTGGCGCAGGGCAGCGGCCCGTTGAAGGGGAATCTGGAAATATATGCAACGGCCTTTCAGAACATAATAAAGGAAATTACATAAATTCTGTAACTTTTCTGTAACATGACTGTCTAATTGGTAATAGCAGGCAGAGAGGGTGTGGGTGAATTATGAAGAAAAGAAGTTTATGGCTCATTGCAGCCGCAATCATTGTAACTATAGGAATCGGTTTTGCATTTATGGTTGATAAAGTATCGATAAGCGCATCATCCATTGCATTAGCAGAACAAGGGTGGAAAGCCAACTTTTCTTCTGCGCTCCATTCTGACGCCATCGAAAAAGGGTATATCTATCTGACTGATGCAGATGATGAGCCGGTTGATGTGGAAATGACATTGCTTGAAAATGGAAAAACCCTCGAAATTCCGGAAATTTCAACAGGACAATACATTCTGCATGTCGAAAAGTCCGCAATCAAAGGGAAGTTCCTGAAAAGCCTGGTGAACAACGAAGTGGCATTCTCTATTCAGGAAGAAATCACAGCCCTCTCAGGTGAAGAGGATTTAAAATCCTATTTCCGGCAATTGCTCGAATTGCAGAAAAGTAATGAGCGCTACGGAGCTTTTGGTGAAGGCGGCGGAGAGGCTGCTGAGGAATCTGCATCCAGTGATTCGGCCGCAACAGGGGATGGCGGCAACCATTCTTCAACCAATAATCAGGTGGAAGGCGTCGATGAAGCCGATCTTGTAAAAACGGATGGCTCCTATATCTATTCCATAAGCGATTCGCGAGTCCTCATTACAGATGCGCGAAATCCGGAAGATTTAACGGCTGGGGCAGAATTATTGCTGGAGCCCGAAATGTATGCGCGGCAACTGTTCCTGTCAGGCGATACATTAGTGGTGATGGGCAGCCAATATGGCATTGCACGCATGGAAGGGAAAGTGGATCAAGAAAGGGCTTCCCATATTTCCATGACGAGTGTTTTTCTGTACAACATCAGTGATCCTTCTTCACCGCAATTTCTCCGGAAAATTGGGACTGAAGGCGATTTGAACGGTGCCAGGCTAACAGACGGCATCCTCTATTACGTATCAAATGTCTATCCTGATATTTGGATGATGGAAGAAGAAGATATTGAACTTCGGCCTAGAATCTTTGATTCAAATAATGGCAAGAAATTTTCCGCATTGCCGTATGACCGGATTTCGATACTGCCGGGCACAATGGAAGGAAGCTATAGTATCGTTTCTGCCATCGACCTGGCTGAGCCTGAAGAAAATGAACTGGTGATCGAAGGCTTTCTCGGGGGCAGTGAACAGCTTTACATGACGAAGGAAAGCCTGTATCTTACAGCAGCCGCCTATGTTCCGATGGAAGAACAGGGAACGGATGACAATGTATCCATGGATATCTGGATTCCGCAATTGGCGAATACGGAAATCTTTAAATTCGCATTGGATGGGACCGATGTCAGCTTTCTTGCTTCGAGCGAAGTAAAAGGCTCGCTGCTCAATCAGTTTTCGATGGATGAATACAATGGCTATTTCCGGATTGCCACTACTGAAGGGCTCTCGTGGGATGAAGCTTCCCCGTCGAAAAACCACCTTTTTATCCTGGATGGCGGCATGCAACAGGTGGGCTCAGTGGAAGATTTGGCGAAAGGCGAGAGGATCTATTCAGCCCGTTTCATCGGAGACAAGGCATATATGGTGACTTTTAAGGAGACGGATCCATTATTTGTCATAGACGTGGCTGTGCCATCTTCTCCTCAGGTTCTGGGAGAACTGAAAATACCAGGTTTTTCCAATTATTTGCACCCGCTTGGTGAAGACCACCTTATCGGTTTCGGTTCTGACACGAAACTGGTTGCTTCGAAAGAAGGAGAAGCGCGCGTTGTAACGGGCGGGATGAAGATATCGTTGTTTGATGTCAGTGATTTTGAAAATCCGATTGAAAAGGACACGGAAATCATTGGTGGACAAGGGACGAGTTCAGCTCTTCAATACGATCACAAGGCGCTGTTCACCCATCAGGAAAGAAATCTCTTCGGGTTCCCGGTATCTCTTTATCGGGAAACAAATGGGGAATACATCGAGTTTGAAGGAGAAGGAGCGATGGTCTATACGATTACTCCTGAAGGCATCGAACAGACTGCGAATCTCATCATGGAAAGTTCTGCCCAATACGAGGATTGGAACACCAGCATCCAACGGCTCATCTATATTGGCGATTCGCTCTTCACTATTGCCAACAGCGAAATCAAGAGCTATGATCTGAATACTTTCGAAATCAGGGACAGTATCGAATATTGATTCCGATAAGAGGCGTGCGGGGGATTTTATCCCCCGCACGTTTTTTTAACGCTGAAAGAGGGGAGTTTGAATGCTCAGTTCAGGCGGAGCGTTTTATTTTTTGCCCATGTGCTGTATGATTAGGCAAGTGTAGAGTGAAAGGGGGGGACTCGTGTGAATCAAGCAGGAGAAACCAGAAGGGAACTGGCACTGGATTGCTTTCTGCTGGCTGGAAAGATCATGATGGAAAGCGGAGCTGAGACCTATCGAATCGAAGACACAATGATCCGCATGGCAGTTTCCCAGAAAATGATGGATTCCCATTGTTTTGTAACACCGACAGGCATTATGTTCTCTCCAAGCAATGAGTTGGCGACCAGGTTTGTCCGCATCAACAGCCGGCGTACGGATCTGGAAAGAGTGGCGCTGGTGAATGCGGTTTCCAGGAAATTGGTGTCTGGTGAACTGACGCTGCAACAAGCTTATGATGAAATGCAGGTCATTGACCAGACTGATTATATGTTTCCGATACAGATTCAGGTTCTGGCGGCCGCAGTGGCAAGTGCCTGTTTCCTGATTCTGCTCGGCGGGGGCTGGAAAGACCTGCCTTTCGCATTTGTCATCGGAGGGACCGCTTTTTATATTGTCGAAACAATCCTTGTACAAACAAGGGTCAAATTTTTCGCTGAATTTATCGGGGCATTGGCAATCGGTTTGTTGGCTTCGCTGGTGATTTACGGAGGACTCGGCCAGGATCGGGATACGATTATTATCGGTTCTGTGATGCCGCTGGTCCCAGGTTTGCTTATAACGAATGCGGTAAGGGATCTGATGGCCGGGCATTTCGTTTCCGGTTTGTCCAAAGGGGCGGAAGCATTCCTGACGGCGTTTGCAATCGGTGCAGGAATTGCACTTGTACTTTCATTTTAAAGGAGGAATTGGATGAATTGGCCATTGGAAGCCTTTCTGAGTTTTTTGGCTGCTGGCGCATTTGGGGTCATGTTCAATACTCCGCGCAGGACGCTTGTCAGTTGTGGATTGGTTGGGATGAGCGGCTGGCTTATTTACCGGATATTTTTCGAGGTTTCCGGCGATGCAGCTCAGGCAACTTTTGCGGGAGCCTTTGCGGTGGCGCTGGTCGCCCATATTCTTGCCAAAAAGTTTAAGATGCCCATGATCGTTTTCAGTATCGCTGGCATCATTCCGCTTGTTCCGGGGAGCAAAGCTTATAACTCGATGCGCAATATTGTGGAAAACAATTATTTTGAGGCTATCTCTTTCGCTGCGGACGCCCTGATGATTTCAGGGGCAATTGCGATGGGGCTGGTATTTGCGGAAGTCTTGATGCAAATGGTCTTCAAACAGCAGGCTAAAAGAATGCAAAAGAAAATCGGCATGACACGGAGTTGAATCTGTGCATGCCGATTTTTATTTTTTTATGAATGCTTTAACCAGGTTTCCAGTTCTTTTGACGTCATCGGATGGCCAGTGATATATCCCTGGATGCTGTCACAATCCATGGCTCTTAGCAATTCAAGCTGTTCTTTCGTTTCAACACCTTCAGCAACTACCTGCAATTCAAGCGATTTGCCGAATTGGATCATCCCGTTGACGAGCTTTTGTATCTTTTCCTGCTGTGTGATCGATTGAATAATATCTTTATCGATTTTCAAGCTGGAAATCGGCAGCAGCAGCATGTAGCGGAATGAAGCATAGCCGGTTCCGAAATCGTCAAGCGAAAACGAAATCCCCTTTTGATGCAATTGCTTCATCTGGCGGACAATCGAATGTTCCGCTTCTGCTTCCAACGCGAACTTTTCCGTGATTTCGATAGTCAACCGGTTGGCGTCGCAGCCATTGATGGTCAAATGTTCCATGAACATACGGGCCATATCTTTATCACGGAATTCCCGGATGGATGAATTGATGCTGACATTCATCGATATATCGCGCGAACCCCAGTCTTTCAACTGTTGGCAGACAGTTGAAATGACAAATTTGCCGATCTCATGAATCATGCCGTTTTCCTCTGCAATCGGAATCAACTCATCAGGAGTTACAATCCCGGCTTCCGGATCCTGCCAGCGAACCAGCGCTTCGACGCGCTCGACATCACCTGTTTTCAGGTTGACCTGTGGCTGATAAAGCACCTCCAGATTTTTCTTGTCGAGAGCATGAACCAACCGGCGCTCAATCAGGGCTTTCCGGTTGAGCCGTTCGTGATCATCCGCTGTCAATGCCGATATGGCACTGCCCCCGCGCTCTTTGATCTTTTTAATTGTCGCATGCGAAGCTTTCATGAGGTGAACGAAAGTTTGTTGGTCCTCCGGATAGCGTGTAACTGCCCCGCTGACGGTCAACGGTATGGCAGTACCCTGAATATAAATCGGGTGCTGCTGCAGGTAAGCAAGAAAACCTTCTATGAACCATTGGCTCAAAGGAGTCACCAATGCGAATTCATGCAGGCCGGTTCTCGTAATCAGGGAATCGGAAAAATACATTCGCAGCCTTTTGGTGAATTCAATCAGCAATTCTTTTTCCGTATCGCTATTGGATACATCGCGTAATGTATAGAAACGGTCAATATCAAAAAACACGAACGAAAAATGCTTTCGCTCTTCGATGAATTCGGTGACCACCTGCTCAAGGCGGTGGCGATTTTCCAAACCGGTTACAGAATCGATAAAAGCGATTTCTTCCAGATGATGCTGGGTTTCCTTCGCTTCTGTGATATCTTTCTCCAGGAATATGTAATAGGTTTCAGCGCCTTCAAGGACAATCGGAATGGCGGTCAGGTCTACCCAATATAAGTCGCCATCCTTTTTCATTTTCTTCGCTTCACCGTTCCAGACTTCCCCGGCTTTCAGGGTTTCCATCAGCTCTTCAATCTTTTGATGATCCCCCTCGGAGTCACCGAACATTTGCCAAATCGGTTTGCCGAGGATTCGTTTCGGCGTCCATTTGCTCAATTTCAAAAAAAGTGGATTGGCATATGTAATCAAAAATTCTTCATCAAAGTAAAGCATCATGTAAGAATCGTTCAGGCCGCTGCGCAATCTCTCGAGTTCCCGAGATGGTGAGTCAGCGTACTGGGCTTCATCCATTTCGAAAATGGTGAGGATAAATTTCTGCTTTTCTGACTGGAGGACCTTTGTGACAACGGTTGTATATGCCAAAGTCCCGTCGCCAAGCTCAACTTCAACTTTTTCCAGGCGTATCGGGTCTTTGCTGTTTAATATCTTTTCCCATGAACACTTATATTGAGCAGCTTTATCGGGATTCATATAAGGGCATTGCTGTCCTTTGATGGATTCCGATTGGATTTGAAAAACTTTTTCTGCATGGCGGCTGCACCAAACGGTTTCGCCGTTTTCATTCATAATGATTATGGGAAAAGGAATATCGTTGAAAACGAGATTATCAGCTAACAATTCTTGCAATTCACTCATTCCAAAACGCTCCTTTTCCAAAGTCTAATCTCATTATAGGGGAGAAAATGATTATCGTCATCCTTTTCAAAACATTCATGTTTTATTTTTGAAAATAAATGCATATTGTGCCATAAATAATCTTCGATTCCAATAAAAAATCAGCAGCTGACCGGAAAATCCGGTCAGCTGCTGATTTGTCAGCGAATCCTGTTATTGATTGTTTTCTTTATACTTCAGTGCACGATACATGAAAGTGGCAAATTCTGCTCTGGTTACATCTTTTTCCAAATCGAATTTAGTTTTGCTTACGCCATCAGTGATGCCCGCAGCGTAAAGCGGCCCAATGTATTCCGCAGCCCAATGGCCGGCAGGGACATCGGTGAATGGATGGCTGCCTTCTTCATCGATATTAAATGCAACCACCAGCACTTTCGCCATTTCAGCGCGTGTCATTTTTCCATAAGGGCGGAATTTGTTTTGATAGCCTTCAACAATTCCGGCCTGTTGGGCAGCCATGATTTCATCGTAATATCTCATGGATTTTGGTACGTCCAGGAACGGAGTCAGCGCCACGACTTTATTCAGATCCATCGCCCGTGTGAACATCAAAGCAACATGCTGTCTTTCAATGCTGTTACCAGGTTTGAAGGTTCCGTCTTCATGGCCGGTGATGATTCCCTTTGCAGCCATCGCTTCAATATACTCCAATGCCCAGGCGTGCTGTGTGCCTACGATATCAGGGAATGTAGGGTCGGCTGGCTCCTCAGGGTCAGGGTCGCCAGGTTCTTCCGGATCCGGAAGAGCTGCATCATTTGTCTTGAATCGGTAAATTTTCGAGGTTTTCTTTTCATCAGCTGCATTAGTGATATCCATATACCAGAAGTATTCAGTCAAAGCATCAAGTCCATTCCATTCGACTGAAGCTGTGCTTCCGGAAGCCAGATTGCTGACAGAACCGATTGACTCGTCGGTATATACATTGACTGCCACATAATCAGTTGAAACTTGGCGAACTGCTGGAGCTTCAAC
>DATHVZ010000093.1:0-1690 GCA_035461005.1 Planococcus sp. (in: firmicutes)
TATTGGAGATCGGCAAAACAGAGAAAGTGGGCCATATCGATTTTGTCTGTCTGGACCCGCAAAAAGATAATCATGTGGCAGCCACAGTCAAAACAGGGGTGTATGCGTGGCTGCAATTTATGACCGGAGTTGCGATGAGAAACTAATCCAATAAAAGGGGATGGGAAAGATGGTCACAAAAGGGGTTAAAGAAAACGAATATCAAGAATCGAAAAGCAGTACTGGCATGTGGAAGTTTTTTGTTTACAGTTTTATCGGAGCGTTCATGTTTTTCGTGCCGGTGACAATCGGTGAAAAAAGCACCATCATGCTGGACCATATTGTTTCGTTCCTACGTGCAAATGTCAGCGGCGTTTTGCCATATTACGCGCTTGCCGTGATTGCGGCGGGTGCGGTCTATCCGTTTGTTTCGGGGACCTGGAAAAAGACTACGGTTGATAAAGTGTTCTCGGCATTTAAAGTGGTCGGATTATTTGTCGGTCTGATGATTGTATTTGAAGTGGGGCCGGGCTGGCTTTTTGCACCGGATATGGGTCCGTTCCTGTTCAATGCCCTGGTCATTCCGGTTGGCTTGCTGGTGCCGATTGGCGCTGTGTTCCTGGCGCTATTGGTGGGGTATGGCCTGTTGGAATTTATCGGTGTTATGCTGCAGCCGATCATGCGCCCGCTCTTTAAGACACCGGGTCGTTCTGCGATAGATGCCGCAGCGTCGTTTGTCGGCAGCTATTCCTTGGGTTTATTGATCACGAACCGGGTTTATAAAGAAGGGAAATATTCAGCGAAGGAAGCGGCAATCATTGCCACTGGATTCTCCACAGTCTCCGCCACTTTTATGGTGGTAGTCGCAACGACGCTCGATATTATGGATATATGGCTGACCTATTTCTTGGTTACCCTGGTCGTGACGTTCCTGGTGACGATGGTGACGGTCAGAATTTGGCCCTTGTCCAAGATCAAAGAAGACTATCATCCGGATGCCGCTCCCCAGCCAGAGCAAAAGGTGGAAGGAAACCGCTTTGCTGCAGCATGGAGAGAAGCGAAAGAGACGGTCGCGCACTCCCCGAGACTGTTTGATAACGTCATGCAGAATCTTAAGGATGGCATTCTGATGGCAATGGCGATTTTGCCGACGATCCTGTCCATTGGATTATTGGGTTTGGTATTGGCCGAATTCACACCTATCTTTGACTGGATAGCCTATCTTTTCTATCCATTTGCATGGGCTTTGCAATTGCCGGAACCGATGCTCATTGCCAAAGCAAGCGCTCTCGGAATAGCCGAGATGTTCCTGCCGGCGCTGTTTGTAACGGAAGCTGTTTTGATGGTTAAATTCGTCATTGCGGTTGTCTCGGTATCATCCATCATCTTTTTCTCGGCATTGGTTCCGTGTGTCGTATCGACAGAAATTCCATTGTCAATTCCGAAAATGGTCATCATCTGGGTACAGCGCGTCATCCTGACATTGATATTCGTCACTCCGATCGCTTATCTAATCCTTTAACACGGTGATACGTTACCACTGTATCTTGTTAAAATATGGTAAATAATCCTTGAGATTTGAATTGCTGAAATCTATACTGAGGGTAACTCAAGATGCGATAGCGGCTGCTATCGCATCTTTTTTCGAAGGGACGGGATTTGTAATGATTACATTGACAGGAAACGATTTGACGATTGAACAATTGCGAAG
>DATHVZ010000094.1:0-63944 GCA_035461005.1 Planococcus sp. (in: firmicutes)
TGTCGTCGGGAGACCAGATTTCAACGTGGCTAACATGCCTTAACGGGAAGTTATAAGCGCTGAAGAGGTCACCCACCTGCTTGAAGCGGGTTCAAAAACGATATGCAACTCAATGACGGCACGATTGGGATTCTCACTTAATATTGCTATTCAACCCTTCAGCAATTTGCTGGAGGGTTTTTATATGTGTATAATTCCAGATAGGTTAATACCGACTAAGTTAATCAACATTGAAAGGCTGGGAAACTATGTTACATCAATTTTCACGAAACGAACTGGCGGTTGGTACAGAAGGCATCGAAATGCTGAGGAATGCGACAGTGGCAATCCTCGGCGTCGGAGGTGTCGGTTCTTTCGCCGCTGAAGCCTGTGCAAGGAGCGGCGTCGGTCGCATCATCCTGGTCGATAAGGATAATATCGATATCACCAACGTCAATCGGCAGCTTATTGCAAACCTGTCGACCATCGGCCAGTCGAAAAGCGCCGTCATGAAAAAACGGATCGCTGATATTAACGCAGACTGTGAAGTCATCGACTTGCATATGTTCTATACAGACGAAACGTTTGAAGAGTTTTTCAGCTACAATCCGGATTACGTCATTGACGCGTCCGACACGCTGATCTACAAAGTGCACTTGATGAAAGAATGCTTGGCAAGAGGAATCAAAATTATTTCCAGCATGGGTGCCGCCAATAAAACGGACCCCACTCGCTTCCGGATTGTGGACATCTCAAAGACACACACCGATCCACTCGCGAAAGTCATCCGCAAGAAATTGCGTGCTGCAGGAATCTACAAAGGCGTCCCCGTCGTGTTTTCTGATGAAAGCCCGATCATCGTTCGCGAAGACATTGTCGGCACGGTCGGCAAACCGGACGCGGCCATCCGCAAAGCGAAGATGCCGCCATCTTCCAATGCCTTTACCCCTTCAGCAGTCGGCCTGATCTGCGCCAGCTGGGTAGTAAACGACATTACCTCATCCATTCCGATCAACCGCATTCGCACCAATTAAAAGAAAACCGGCTCGATGTAGATGAGCCGGTTTTCTTGCGTCTATTTTTTATTTTTCCGAAACGATTTCAGCTTTTCATAAATACCCGCGAACTTTTTCTCTTCACCGGCAATGACCGGTTTGTAGAATTCGGCTTTGCGGACTTCTTTTGGCAAGTAATCCTGGTCTGCCCAGCCGCCGAACGAACCGATCGGTGAATCGTGCGGATACTTATAGCCTTCGTGGCCCAGTTCGGCACTGCCGGCGAAATGCGTATCGCGGAGGTGCATCGGGATGTCGCCGGTCAGCCCTTTGTTGATGGCGGCAGTTGCGGCGTCAATCGCCTTATAGGCGGAATTGGATTTTTCGGACAGGCACATTTCAGCGACCGCCTGCGCCAACGGAATGCGTGCTTCCGGAAGGCCGAGGCGGTCGGCTGCCTGGCACGCTGCGAGGACATGCGGGCCG
Source organism: Planococcus sp. (in: firmicutes) (assembly GCA_035461005.1). Classification (GTDB taxonomy): domain Bacteria; phylum Bacillota; class Bacilli; order Bacillales_A; family Planococcaceae; genus Planococcus. Next base: position 1,461 of record DATHVZ010000094.1, read on the forward strand.
ACAGACGGATTGGCGAGGCCGATGTCTTCGTATGCCATGACGAGCAACCGGCGGGTGACCGCCGTCAAGTCGCCATTTTCAAGCAGATGCGCGAGGTAATACATCGCTGCGTTGATGTCGCTGCCGCGCACCGATTTCTGGAGAGCGGACAACAGATTAAAAAAGTGCGATCCTTTTTTGTCGCCGAACACACCGACGCGCTTGATCATCTGTTCGATCATTTGATCCTCGATGATGTATTTGCCGTCTTCCTCATCGGATGCAATGACGATCGATTCCAGCATCGTCAACGCTTTGCGCGCGTCGCCGTTCGTGCCTTCTGCGATGCGCTCAACCTGTGCCGGAGAAATAACAATTTCTTCCCTGCCAAGACCGCGCTTGGGATCTTCCAATGCCGACTGCAATAAAGCGACGATGTCTTCATGGGTCAGCCGTTTTAATTGCTTGATTTCTCCGCAGCGGGAGCGGATAGCCGGGTTGACGTCGTGGAACGGGTTTTCAGTCGTCGCGCCGATCAGCACGATCGCGCCGCTTTCGACGTGGGGCAGCAGGGCATCCTGCTGGAGTTTATTGAAGCGATGGATTTCATCAAGAAACAACAGGACTTTGCCCGTCACGCGCGATTCCTTCACAACGTCCTCGACATCTTTTTTGCCGGAGGTCGTCGCATTCAATGCGATGAACGGCAAATTCGAGGTGCCGGCGATGGCGTGGGCGATCGACGTCTTGCCGATTCCCGGGTCGCCGTAGAGCAGCATGGACGGCACATGGCCGTTGTGGATCATTTTATATAAAGCGGTATGCGGGCCGATGACATCCTTTTGTCCGACGACTTCGTCGATGGTGCGCGGCCGCATGCGAAAAGCCAATGGTTCGTTTTGCAATGAAAAAACTCCTCTCGTACATCACTTCATCAGTATATCGTGATGCGTTTCAAAAGTCATTGCAAGTCGATAAGGCCTGATTTATGCTATACTGTTTTGAAGATAAATGGAATCTGACTTAGAGGTGTAACTATGAAAATTTCAACTAAAGGACGATACGGCCTGACCATCATCATCGCGTTGGGCAAAGAATACGGAGAAGGACCGATGGCGCTGCGGAAAATTGCCGCAGAGCACGATCTTTCAGAAGCATATCTGGAACAATTGGTGGCACCGCTGCGCAATGCCGGACTGGTAAAAAGTGTCCGCGGCGCTTACGGGGGCTATATGCTGTCACGCCATCCGAAAGAAATTTCAGCGGGCGATGTGATCCGTGTGCTGGAAGGGCCGATACAGCCCGTCGAGGGCATTGAAGACGAGCGGCAGCCGCAGCGCGAATTGTGGATCCGCATACGGGATGCCGTGAAGAATGTTTTGGATACGACAACGATCGAGGACCTGGCAAACCAGCAGGAATCCACGACAGAAAATTACATGTTCTATATATAGAGGAGTTTAAATAATGAACCGAATTTATCTTGACCATGCGGCCACTTCTCCGATGCATCCGGAAGTGGTCGAATTGTTTTCAAAAAGACTGGCGGAAATCTACGGCAACCCTTCGAGCATCCACGGTACAGGCCGGGAAGCCCGCAAGGTTCTCGATGAAGCCCGCAGCGCATTGGCGAACAGCATCAATGCCGACGACCCGGAAATCATTTTCACAAGCGGCGGAACCGAAGCGGATAATCTCGCCATCTTCGGCACCGCGCTGAAGAGGGAAGGCAAGCACATCATCACGTCGCAAATTGAACATCATGCCGTTCTCCACGCCTGCCAGAAACTGGAACGTGACGGCTATGAAGTCACGTACCTGCCAGTCGACAGCGACGGCCTTGTGAAGCCGGATGACGTGAAAAAAGCATTGAGAGACGATACAATTTTGGTGACGATTATGCTGGGGAACAACGAAGTCGGGACTGTGCAGCCGATTGCAGAAATCGGCGCGTTACTGGAAGAGACGAAAACGGTTTTCCATACCGATGCAGTCCAGGCTTACGGCGTTCTGCCGATTGATGTCAAAGAATTGAAAGTTGATTTATTGTCGGTATCAGCGCATAAGTTGAACGGGCCAAAAGGCGTCGGTTTCCTGTATCAGCGAAAAGGTGTCCCTTTGGCGCCATTGAGCTTTGGCGGGGAGCAGGAACGCAAGCGCCGGGCGGGAACGGAAAATGTTCCGGCCATCAGCGCTTTCGCAAAAGCGGTCTCTTTAGCGCTCCATACGATGGAGCAAAAAAAGAATGACTTCGAGCAATACAAGGAAATCTTCAAAGCGGCGCTCGACAATGCGGGCGTCGATTATAAAGAGAACGGCGCGCATCAATTGCCGCATATTCTCAATTTGAGCATCAAGGGAATCGAAATCGAATCATTCCTGGTGAACCTGGATATAGCGGGAATATCCGCCTCGAGCGGTTCAGCCTGCACAGCCGGTTCCATCGCTCCGTCCCATGTGTTGGTGGCGATGTACGGTGAGCAGGCAGAGGAGATCCGCAATTCGATCCGTTTCAGTTTCGGCCTTGGGCTGACGTTGGAACAGGTACAACAAGCGGCTGAAAAAACAGCCCAAATCAGTAAGCGCTCAGCGCTAAAGTGAAAAGGTGATGGATATGACAGAAGGAACAACGCAGGATACGCGGGTTGTTGTCGGCATGTCCGGAGGGGTGGACTCTTCGGTGGCCGCTTATTTATTGAAGGAACAAGGCTACGATGTCATCGGCATCTTCATGAAAAACTGGGACGACACCGACGAAAACGGCGTCTGCACAGCGACTGAGGATTATGAAGACGTGATCCGTGTATGCAACCAAATCGGCATACCGTATTACGCTGTCAATTTCGAAAAACAATATTGGGATAAGGTTTTTACCTATTTCCTGGATGAATACAAAGCCGGCAGAACGCCGAACCCGGACGTGATGTGCAACAAGGAAATCAAATTCAAAGCATTTATGGAACACGCGCTCAGTCTCGGAGCTGATTATTTGGCGACGGGCCATTACGCGCAGGTGGAACGCGCGGAGGGCGGCGAAACGAAAATGCTGCGCGGCAAGGACAACAACAAAGACCAAACGTACTTCCTGAATCAATTGGATCAGCAGCAATTATCAAAAGTGATGTTCCCAATCGGCCACATGGAAAAGAAACGAGTGCGTGAAATCGCGCTGGAAGCAGGTCTTGCAACAGCCACGAAAAAAGATTCCACCGGCATCTGTTTTATTGGCGAACGCAATTTCAAGGAATTCCTGGGCCAATATCTTCCGGCCCAGCCGGGTTCCATGGAAACGCTGGAAGGCGTCCCTATGGGTAAGCATGACGGTTTGATGTATTATACGATCGGCCAGCGCCAGGGCCTTGGCATCGGCGGAGCAGGCGACCCTTGGTTCGTTACCGGCAAAGACCTCGACCGCAATATTTTGTATGTGGGGCAGAATTTCCACCACGATGCGCTTTATTCGGACAGCTTGAGCGCAGTCAATCTGAGCTTCACTTCCGACACCATGCCGGCGGAAAAATTCGACTGCACGGCCAAATTCCGTTACCGCCAGGAAGACACCGGCGTAACGGTGGAATTGGTAGACGGCGAAGCGATCGTCACATTCCACGAACCGGTCCGCGCCATCACTCCGGGACAGGCAGTCGTTTTCTATGACGGCGAAGAGTGCCTCGGCGGCGGAACAATCGACAAAGTGTTTAAAAAAGGCGCACGCCTTGAATACGTAGGGTAATGGGAGAGATTCGGATGAATTACAATGAAATCGGTATACAGGCCATTCAGGATGGCAAGACCGAACAGGCAGTAGAGGCATTTACAAAAGCGATTGAAGAAGAACCAAAAAATCCGCTTGGCTACATCAATTTCGGACACGTTCTGACCTCAATGGAAGAAACCGGGCGGGCAGAACGCTTTTTCCAGAAAGCGATCACGCTGGATGAAACATCTGCCACCGCTTATTACGGATTGGCAAACCTCTATTTCAACGCGGAGCGTTTCGAGGAAGCGTTAAAGCTTTACGAAAAAGCGGTGCAGTATCAATTGGAGGGAGCCGATGCACATTTCATGATCGGCAAATGCCTGGAGCGGCTCGGCCAGCCCAAACTGGCGCTGCCGTACCTTCAACGGGCGGTGGAACTGGACGAAACGGACGTTCCTGCCCACATGAGCTACGGCGTCAGCCTCGCTTCGATGGAATTATTCGAGTTGGCGGAGCCGCAATTCCTGAAAGTGCTCCAATTGGAGCCAAACCATTCGGATGCCCATTATAATTTAGGTGTACTTTATGCCGTCTCGTCTGACCGAACGGCAGATGCCATGCATCACCTGAAACAGGCCTATACACTCGACGAAGAAAATGAAATGGCACGCTATGCATATGATATGATTAAAACAACTCTGCAATAAAACGTGAAAGGGGAACGATCGGCATGACAGGACAAATTGATTTATTCCAGGAAGAAACGCAATTTGTGCTTGGTCGGCCGGTCGTTTCAATTTTTCATAACCCCCAGAATTTATTCTCCATCGCGAAAGTGAAAATCCAACAGACCAACACCTCTTATACAGAAAAAGAAATCATCGTTTCGGGCTATTTCCCGGAACTTTCCATGGAAGAGGAATACCGTTTTACCGGATCCGTGAAAAACCATCCGCGCTACGGTATCCAGTTCCAGGTGGAAACATTCTCAAAAGAAGTGCCGGAAACCGAACAGGGCATCATCCATTACCTGTCGAGCGATATGTTCAACGGCATCGGCAGAAAGACGGCGGAGACCATCGTCAAAAAATTGGGCATGAACGCCATCAAGAAAATTCTTGAAGACCCGGAAGCGCTCGACGCGGTGCCACGCTTGTCCGATGAAAAGAAAGACACGATCCGCTCGACGCTGCAGATGAACCTGGGCCTCGAACGGGTGATGATCCAGCTCAACGACTGGGGATTTGGCCCGCAGGTGGGCATGCGGATTTTTCAGGCCTACCGCGAAGAGACGATTGATATTCTCACGAAAAATCCGTTCCGCCTTATCGAGGAAATCGAAGGCATCGGATTTCAACGCGCAGATGAACTCGGCGCAAAACTGGGCTTGACCGGCAGCCATCCGGACCGCATCAAAGCATCAATCCTGCATTTATTGAATCAGGCGTCGTTGTCGGAAGGCCATGTCTATGTCGACGCGAAAATCTTGATCCCGCAAGTGAAGGAAATGCTCGAAGCGAGGCAGCAGGAACAAATTTCGGTCGATGCGATTTCAAAAGCGGCCATCGAATTAAATGAAGAGTCAAAAGTCGCGGGCGAAGAAACGCGCCTTTATTTGCCGTCGCTGTATTATTCGGAGGTCGGCATTGCGACGAAACTGGAAACCTTATTGGCTTCACAGGAGGACCGCACCGGCTTCCCGTCTTCCGAAGTGCGCAAGGCACTCGGCGAAGCGGAAGAGCGGCTCGGCGTCAATTACGCTGAAACCCAGGTGCAGGCCATCGAATCGAGCATCAATTCGTCCGTCATGATCCTGACAGGCGGGCCCGGAACGGGTAAGACGACCGTAGTCCGCGGACTGGTCGAAGTATTTGCCGAATTGCACGGATTGTCACTGGAACCAAAAGATTACGCCAAGAAAAAAGAACCGTTTCCGATCATCCTGGCCGCACCGACGGGCCGCGCCGCAAAGCGATTGAGCGAATCGACCGGATTGCCGGCGATGACAATCCACCGGCTGCTGGGCTTTAATGGACAGGAAAGGGAAGAGGAAACGGAAAAAGAGATCGAAGGCAAACTGATCATCATCGACGAAATGTCGATGGTTGATACGTGGCTGGCGCATCAATTGCTGAAGGCAGTGCCGGATGACGCCCAGATTATTTTCGTCGGTGACCAGGATCAGCTGCCGCCGGTCGGACCGGGGCAGGTGCTGCGGGACCTTCTTGAATCGGAGCGCATTCCGACAGTCGAGCTGACGGATATTTATCGCCAGACCTCCGGTTCTTCCATAATCGAACTGGCGCACCAGATGAAAAACGGCCAATTGCCGGCGGACATCACTGCCAAAACGGCAGACCGCTCGTTCATCAAAGCTGGAGCGGAACAAATTCCGGAAGTCGTTGAAAAAGTCGTTAAAAGCGCGCTTGCAAAAGGCCATCACATCAAGGATATCCAGGTTTTGGCCCCGATGTACAAAGGGCCCGCGGGAATTGACGCGTTGAATAAGCTGATCCAGCAAATGGTCAACCCCAATGCTGACGGCAAACGCAAGGAACTCGTTTTCGGCGACATCACCTATCGCATCAATGACAAGGTGCTGCAGCTCGTCAATCAGCCGGAGAGCAATGTATTCAATGGCGACATGGGCGAAGTGGTAGCCATCATGAAAGCGAAAGAAACGGTCGAAAAACAGGACATTCTGGTGGTGTCATTCGACGGCATCGAAGTGACTTATCAGCGCAACGATTTGAATCAGTTGACGCTGGCCTATTGCTGTTCGATCCACAAATCACAGGGCTCGGAATTTTCGACCGTCATCATGCCGGTTGTCCGCGGCTATATGAAAATGCTGCGCCGCAACCTCCTTTACACAGGAATCACCCGCAGCAAGGATTTTCTGATTCTCTGCGGTGACCCCGGGGTATTCCGCTACGGCGTCGAACGTACGGATGACGCAAAGCGCATGACGACGCTGAAGGACCGGCTGTCGCTGTCAGGCCCACAAGTGGATGCCAATAAAACAGAAGAAACCGTTAAGAAAACAAAAACAGCGCAAGCAAATGAAGCGGGTACACAACATTCCGATGAACCGCAACAGCCGGCAGAAGAAACGGCCGGAGCCAATGGACCGGCAGCTTTGACGAACGACAACGTGCATGCCATCCATCCGTTGATCGGCATGAAGGGTGTCACGCCGCGCGACTTTATCGAGTCATGAAATTTGTGTTGAGTAATATTTCTGACCCCTGTTGTTGACAGGAAACAATTATTTTCCTATAATTCAACTTATAGAGATATTGAAAACGTTGATGGAGAAAGTACAAGATAACATGCGTCCAGAAATGGGTTCCCCGGCTGAAAGGACCTTCGCGATGATATTTTAGAAAGCTACTCCTGAGTGCAGCCAATCCCTGCCGTAAAGCCGCGTTAAGGCGCCAATGAGAGACACGGAAGCTTTTTTCCGTGTAATTAGGGTGGTACCGCGAACAGATAGCCTTCGTCCCTTGCGTTTACGCAAGGGATGGAGGCTATTTTTATTGTCCTTTGAACTCATTACGAACGTTTTTATTTGATAGGAGGAAAAAACATGAAGAACCTGAAAGCAGAAGAAATCAGACAGTTATATTTAGACTTTTTTAAAGAAAAAGGCCACGACCAGGAGCCGAGTGCTCCACTGGTGCCGTTTGAGGATCCGTCGTTATTGTGGATCAACAGCGGTGTCGCGACTTTGAAAAAATATTTCGACGGCCGCGTCATTCCGAAAAACCCGCGTATCGTCAATGCGCAAAAATCGATCCGCACAAATGACATCGAAAACGTCGGTGTGACGGCTCGCCATCATACGTTCTTTGAAATGCTCGGCAACTTCTCGATCGGTGAATACTTCAAAAAAGAAGCGATCCACTGGGCGTGGGAATTTCTGACAGAAGAAAAATGGATCGGCTTTGATCCGGAACTTCTGTCGGTCACTGTCCATCCGGAAGACGAAGAAGCTTATGGCATCTGGCTTAACGAAGTCGGTGTACCGGCTGAACGCATCATCCGACTGGAAGGCAACTTCTGGGATATCGGCGAAGGCCCAAGTGGTCCGAACTCGGAAATTTTCTACGACCGCGGGGAAAGCTACGGCAATGACCTGAATGATCCGGAATTGTATCCGGGCGGCGAAAACGACCGTTACCTGGAAATATGGAACCTTGTATTTTCCCAGTTTAACCATAATGCGGACCATACTTACACGCCGCTGCCAAAACAGAATATCGATACGGGGATGGGCCTTGAACGGATGGCGTGTGTCGTCCAGGATGTGCCGACCAATTTCGATACCGATCTGTTTATGCCGATCATCCGGAAAACTGAAGAAGTTTCCGGCAAGAAATACGGTGAAGACAGAGACGGCGATCTTGCTTTCAAAGTGATTGCCGACCACGTCCGGACCGTTGCATTTGCAATCGGCGATGGCGCATTGCCGTCCAACGAAGGCCGCGGCTATGTGCTGCGCAGACTTCTGCGCCGGGCAGTACGCTACGCGAAGAAACTGGGCATTGAGAAGCCGTTCTTGTTCGAATTGGTGCCGGTTGTCGGCGCTATCATGAAAACTTTCTACCCGGAAGTGAGCGACAAAGAAGACTTTATCGTACGTGTCATGAAACTGGAAGAAGAACGTTTCCACGAAACATTGAATGATGGCCTCGCGATCCTATCGAGCGTTTCTGACGAGCAAAAGGCTGCAGGGAGCACCCAAATTCCGGGCGAAGATGCGTTCCGCCTTTACGACACATATGGTTTCCCGATTGAGCTGACAGAAGAATATGCGGAAGAGGCAGGAATGACTGTCGATAGACCGGGCTTTGAAAGTGCGATGACAGCACAGCGAGACCGTGCCCGCAGCGCACGCCAAAATGTCAATTCGATGCAGACCCAATCAGAGGTTCTCGGCAATATCAAAGAACCGAGTGAATTTATCGGTTACACAGATACGGTTGCAGAAGCGAATGTTTTATTCATCATCAAAGACGGTGAGCTGGTGGACCACGCGCAGGAGGGTGAAGAGGTGCAGGTCATTCTTGACCAGACGCCTTTCTATGCGGAAAGCGGCGGACAGATTGCCGACCACGGCATCCTGCGCAATGACCTCGTGCAGGCATTTGTGCTGGACGTCAAAAAAGCACCGAATGGCCAGAATATCCATTCTGTCCGGATCGATTCCGGGGAGCTGACGAAAACTCCTGTCGAAGCGAAAGTCGATGCGGCGGAGCGCAGCCACACGGTGAAAAACCATACAGCGACACATCTATTGCATCAAGCATTGAAGGAAGTTCTCGGCAGCCACGTCAATCAGGCGGGCTCTTACGTAGGACCCGAACGTCTGCGTTTTGATTTCTCGCATTTCGGCCAGGTAACAGCTGAAGAACTTGTTCAAATTGAAAAGATCGTCAACAATAAAATCTGGGACAGCATCGTGGTCGCTACCGGCTACCATAATCTGCAGGAAGCGAAAGAGATGGGGGCGATGGCGTTGTTCGGCGAGAAATACGGTGATGTTGTGCGCGTCGTTGAGATCGGCGGCTATTCACTGGAACTTTGCGGAGGAGTCCATGTCGGCAACACAGCTGAAATCGGCTTGTTCCAAATCGTCTCGGAAAGCGGCATCGGTGCGGGAGTCCGCCGTATCGAAGCATTGACGGGTAAAGGCGCATACGAAAACCTGAAAAACAGCGAACAAACATTGGAAGAAACGGCATCCCTATTGAAATCGAATCCAAAAGACATTGTCCAAAAAACACAATCGGTCCTTGCAGACCTGAAAGCATTGCAGCGTGAAAACGAATCGCTTATGGCGAAAATTTCCAACGCGCAATCTGCAGGCATCCTTGAATCGGTGAGAACTGTCGGGGACGTCCAGGTGCTGTCAGCCCGTGTCGAGGCGAAGGACAACAACCAATTGCGTCAGATGATGGATGATCTGAAAGGGAAATTGGGAAATGCGGTCATCGTATTGGGTGCTGTGGACGGTGAAAAGGTTATGCTTGCAGCTGGTGTTACAAAAGAATTGGCCGGCGGAAAATATCACGCGGGCCAAATCGTCAAACATGTCGCAGAGCAATGCGGCGGAAAAGGCGGAGGTCGTCCGGATATGGCGATGGCCGGCGCTAAAGAGCCTGCTAAATTGGACGCTGCACTGGCGTCTGTCTACGACTTAGTCAAATAGGTTTAATAAATGGCCTCTATCGTATATAATGGGAAACAGGCAGCGGAAAAGGTTTTACCTATTTGAATCCGAAAGCGAGGTGCTTGTCGTGAGTTCATTCGATCGCACAATGAAGTTTGATTCGACTGATGAATCGATGGAGCAGGATGTTAAACGAGTGATGCTGGAAGTTCATGCATCCTTGGAAGAAAAAGGCTATAACCCAAATAATCAGATTGTCGGCTATCTTTTATCAGGTGACCCGGCTTATATTCCTCGCCATCAGGATGCCAGGAACAAGATTCGCAAACTGGAACGTGATGAAATCCTTGAAGAACTCGTGAAATTCTATATCAAAAAGAATAACGAGGAATAATTATGAGGATAATGGGGTTGGATTTAGGTTCTAAAACAGTCGGCGTCGCCATCAGCGACGCATTCGGCTGGACGGCCCAGGGAATCGAAACCGTCAAAATCAATGAGGCGATTGAAGAATTCGGAATAGATCGCCTTGGCGAACTGATAAGCCAATATGAAGTTTCAGAAATTGTGGTCGGCTATCCGAAGAATATGAATAATTCCATCGGCCCACGGGCTGAAGCTTCAGAAAGATTTGCAGCTTTACTGAAAGAAGTATATGCTATACCAGTGGTTTTATGGGATGAGCGTCTTACGACAGCGGCAGCAGAAAAGATGTTGATCTCCGCGGACGTCAGCCGGAAGAACCGTAAAAAAGTGATCGACAAGATGGCCGCAGCTATGATTCTGCAAGGCTACCTTGATTTTAAAAAATGATGAGGTGACGACAATGGAACACGGACAAGAGCACATTACAGTCGTTGATGAAAACGGCAACGAGCAGTTATTTGAAATTTTGTTTACATTTGAATCAGAAGACTTCGGAAAATCATACGTATTGTATTTCCCGGTAGGCGCTGAAGAAGATGACGAAGGCGAAATCGAAATTCAGGCATCTTCATTCACTGAAAACACGGACGTTGATGGAAAAGTGGCAGGCGGCGATCTTTTGCCGGTTGAAACAGATGAAGAATGGGACATGATCGAAGAAATGCTTAACACTTTCCTTGCTGAAGAAGAGGAAAACGAAGAGCTATAATCACAGGAAGGCGGAATTGAATTCAAATTCCGCCTTTTTCTTTTGTACAGATTTCTTGTATAATAGGAAAGAATAGTTAAGGGGGGGAAACCCGTGGAAAACAAGTCAAAGATAGATATCATGTTTGACCGCATGAAAGAGAAGAAAAAAGAAGTGAAAATTGTGCGCCGGATTGTCTTTGCCATTGCGCTTATAATATTGATAGTGGCAGCAGTGGTTGGCTATCAGGGCTATAATTACGTGACATCAGCTTTGGAACCGCTAGATCCGGATTCTGAGGAAGTCATTGAAATCGAAGTGCCCATCGGTTCCAATCTTGACAGCATTTCAGACATGCTGGAAGAAAACGGAATTATAAAAGATGCCCGCATCTATAAATATTATGTGAAATTCAATAACGAATCCGAATTTCAGGCAGGAACATATGGCTTGCTTCCCTCGATGACCTTCGACGAAATAACCCAAAGCCTGAAAACAGGCAAGGTTTACCGTGAACCTCTGTTCACCATCAATTTTCCTGAAGGGTTGACCCTCGAGCAAATTGCTGAAAACGTCATTGCTGAAAAGACCGACTATACTGCTGAAGAATTCATGGAAAAAATGACGGATGAAGCGTACATCGATACTCTGATGGCAAGCTATCCAGACCTTTTGACAGAAGAAATTAAAGGGGAAGATGTCCGATATGCGCTGGAAGGCTATCTGTTTCCAGCAACCTATCCTTTCTATGACGAAGACCCTTCCCTTGAATTGATCATCAAGCAGATGTTGGATGCAACACAGGCAAACGTCGCCCCCTATAAGGTGATTCTGGAAGAGCAGGGGCAGACGACTCATTGGCTGCTGACTTTTGCTTCATTGCTAGAAGAAGAGGCGACCGCCAAATCGGACCGGCAAACAATTGCCAGCGTTTTCTATAATCGGATAGAGCAGGATATGCCATTGCAGACTGACCCGACTGTCATCTATGCAATGGGTGAACACCGCGACCGTCTGTTCAACGAGGATTATAAATTCGATCATCCTTACAGCACCTATGTCAACAAAGGCATGCCGCCTGGCCCGATTGCCAGCGCCGGAGCTTCATCCATCGAAGCGGTGCTCGATCCGGCAGAAACGGAGTTCGTCTACTTCCTGGCCGATTCGGAAGGAACCAACCATTTCTCCGTAACTTATGAAGAACATCTCGCGAATCGCGACAAGTATATCGGCAATTAAGGAGACAAGAAGGAAGCGACTTCGCATTCCTTCTTGTTTTATGTTATTATTTGTAGGTATTTTTGCTGTTTCGAAAAGGGGCTTCTCAATATGCACAACGAACAATTTGAAAATACAATCCAGGCTATGAAAAAATATGCCAGGGAACAGCATGTGCCGATTATGGAAGACGAAGGCATCAGCCATTTGACTGCTTTATTGGTTGACCAGAAGCCGGAAGGCATTTTGGAAATCGGTGCTGCCATCGGTTTTTCCGCTTTGAAAATGGCCCAGGCTTTGCCGAAAGCGCGCCTGGACACGATTGAGCGCGATGATATGCGCTTTGAAAAAGCAGTCGAATTTATCCGGGATTCCGGATATCAGGAGCGGATCAGAATTTTTCGGGCAGACGCACTCGAGATGGATCTCACTTTGCTCGAAAATGGCTATGATGCAATATTCATCGACGCGGCAAAAGGACAGTACGAACGTTTTTTTGAAAAGTACGAAGGTTTGCTGAACAGCGGCGGAGTTATCTATTGTGATAATATGCATATGCATGGCATGGCCGCAGTTCCGCTTTCAGAAATTCCAAGAAGAAAGCGCACAATGATGCGCAATTTGAGGAACTTCAGGGAACGGATGATGGGGCATGCCGATTATGATACGGAGCTGCTCCAAATAGGTGACGGCATCATGGTTTGCAAAAAGCGCTAAAAATAAGTTAAGATGCAAGGAGCATTTAATTATGTCAAAAAACAGACCGGTCGTAATCGGCATTGCCGGAGGTTCGGGTTCCGGCAAGACGAGTGTCACGAATTCCATCTACGAAGTTTTCAAGGAGAATTCCGTTGTGGTCATCGAACAGGATTATTATTATAAGGACCAGAGCCACCTGGAATTCGAAGAGCGCCTGGCAACGAATTACGATCACCCGTTGGCCTTCGATACGGATTTGCTTATAGAACACATCAACGAATTACTGGAGCGCAGGCCGATAAAAAAACCGGTCTATAATTATGCCGTTCACACACGGGCAGAAGAAACGATTGGGATAGACCCGAAAGACGTTATCATCCTGGAAGGGATCCTGGTCCTTGAAGACAAGCGCCTGCGGGATCTGATGGATATCAAATTATTCGTCGATACGGACGGCGACCTGCGGATCATCCGCCGGTTGCTGCGTGATATCAACGAACGCGGCCGCACAATCGATTCGGTCATCGATCAATACCTGAACGTCGTGCGTCCGATGCACAACCAATTTATCGAACCAACCAAGCGCTATGCGGATGTCATCATCCCGGAAGGCGGCCAAAACGAAGTCGCAATTGATCTTATGGTTACAAAAATCAAAACAATTCTTGAATAGATTTGTATATTAGACTATGATGATACAAGACTGACGGATTTTTCAAAAATCTAAAGTCAGCAGTTGAAGGAGTGGGGAACAATGGCGAGCGAAAAACAATTTCCGATGACAGCTGCAGGAAAGCAGAAGTTAGAGGACGAACTGGATTTCCTGAAAACAATAAAACGTAAAGAAGTGGTTGAACGGATTAAAGTTGCCCGTGATTTCGGTGATTTGTCTGAGAACGCTGAGTACGATTCAGCCAAAGAAGACCAGGCGTTTGTTGAGGGACGCATTTCAACACTGGAATCAATGATCCGCAATGCGGTGATCATAAATGCAAATGAACTGAACAACGACACCGTCCGTTTGGGAACTACCGTAACATTTGTGGAAGTTCCAAATGGCGACAAAGAATCCTACACGATTGTCGGTTCTGCAGAAGCGGACCCTCTGGAAGGGCGCATCTCGAACGACTCACCGATTGCAAAAGGCATGATTGGCCGCACTGCCGGCGATCGTGTAAAAGTGCTTACTCCCGGCGGGGAAATGGAAATCGAAATCGTTTCCATTACGTAATCCCTTCAGCCATTCTTCCAAAGGATGGCTGTTTTTAAATGGACCGGTTTGTCAGAGTAGGATGAACATATCTTTTATTTCAATAAAACCGTGTGAAGCTGTTTTGGTAAGGAATATGTTTCAGAATGTCATAGAAAATTATCATGATCGTTAAATTTGTTACATGAAATTATGATAGAATATCAAAGAAGGGGAGGCTGTAATTATGCCAGAAAATAAAAAATCTTATCCCTCTCGTGTAAATAAAAAAAACAGTTCCACTAACAATTCAATATTGAATGTAATGATAGGACTGGTATTTGCATTAATTCTTATCGTGGGGGCATTTATATTCCTGGGACAGAACGATAACTCGGATAACGCCCAGGACTCTGAATCCGTAAAGATCTCCACAGATACAGAAAATGAAGCGAGTGAAGAGGATACCGGCGAAGCTGAAGACGCCGAAGAACAAAAGGATGGCCAGGAAGAACAGGCTGCAGAAGAAGAGCAAGCGGATGCAGAATCCGAACAGGCAGAAAAAGATAAAGAACAAGCAGCTAAAGAAAAAGAAGAAGCAGATAAAGCCAAAGAGGCTGAAGAAGAAAAAGCTGAAGAAGAAGGCTCAATAACCGGTGGCACGATCACACGCCAAAAGTCGAATGACCCAATCGTTAAAGAAAGCATCATCAATACGAGCTGGGAACCGGTTGGAACCAGTCAAAGCGGCGAGCATGTTTCTGTTTATGACACCAATTCCGTGGACTGGAAGGAAAAGCTTGAGGCGATCACTTATGCGACAGGACTCGCTGAAGGGGATATGTATGTGATGCATATCGGCAACGGCGGCGGCCCGCAGAAGTCCATCGGCACGATTCAATCAAAAGATAAGTCAAAAAAATACCGTGTGCATTTGGAATGGGTTGAAAAAGAAGGTTGGAAACCTGTTAAAATGGATATACTGAATACTGTAGAAGGCGCTTATTAAAACAGCGTCTTTTTTTCTGAGCTGGAACAGCTTTAGAAAAAGTCATTATCTAAATTATTTACGCCTGCAGGCCAGGCGGTATTTCAAAGGAGACGGTGAATGATGAAAATTGGAATTATCGGTGCAATGGAAGAAGAAGTGGAATTGCTGCGGGGCAGCCTGGAGGATACAACAACAGAAGTGATCGCGAATTGTGAATTCACATCAGGTACATATCAGGGACAGGAAATCGTATTGTTGAAAAGTGGCATCGGCAAGGTCAATGCGGCAATGTCGACAACAATCCTGCTCCAGCATTACCAGCCGGAATTGGTCATCAATACCGGTTCAGCCGGGGGCTTTGATAAAAATTTGGAAGTAGGATCGATCGTCATTTCCAACGAAGTGCGCCATCATGACGTCGATGTGACAGCGTTTGGCTATGAAATGGGCCAGGTGCCCCAACTGCCGGCAGCGTTCCATTCCAATCCGGAACTGGTGGAGTTGGCAGTAAAAGCAGTCAGTGAATTGGAAGAACATCCTTACGCAGTCGGCCTGATTGCGACAGGGGACTCATTCATGAATGACCCGGAGCGCGTCGAATTGGTGCGCAGCCACTTCCCGGACATGAAAGCGGCGGAAATGGAAGCGGCAGCAGTGGCGCAGGTGTGCTATCAATTTGATACGGCATTCGTAGTTATCCGCGCATTGTCGGATATAGCCGGAAAAGAATCTTCTGTGTCGTTCGAGGAATTTCTGCCGGTTGCCGCCGAACACTCGACGAAAATTGTCCTGCGCGTAGTCGAACGCCTCGTGTCCCGAGTGGAACGCTAAAAATCGAAGAAACTAAAAAAGCTGCCGGAAAATTCCCGGCAGCTTTTGTTTATACTTTTTTTAATGAGAATGTGCTGATCATCAAAAGTGAGCAGATCAGAATCAGAAACATATAGACGACTGAAGGGAATGTTTCCAGCCCGAAATACGAAAGAGTCAGGACAGTTCCGGCAGCCGTAATCGGCAGACCTGTGAAATAGCCATCTGCTGTGCTTATATTGAAGCGGGCCAGGCGGAACGCGCCGCTTGAAATGTAAATCACTGTGAATACAATTCCAGCGATGCCGAAATCACTCAGTGCAAGTTGGTAAATCAGGATGGCTGGAGCCACTCCGAAGGAAATGATATCGGCCATGGAATCCAATTGCTTCCCGAGCTCGGATTCCTGGTTGAGCTTGCGGGCGACGATTCCATCGAATCGATCCAGAAAAGCGGCTATGAAAATAAATAGGACGCTGAAGCTGTATGCCCCGTTTAGAGATGCCATGAGAGCCGCTCCACCAAACGCCAGGTTTCCAATCGTCAGCATATTGGCTGTCTGAGTTTTTAATTTTTTTATTGTATGGTCCATCCGTTCTATGAAAATCAATGGAGAATCCTCCTTGTACACATAATGACTTTCATTACATTATACTGCCCGAATGGAAATAATGGTAGACTTTTATCATAATGGGGGTTTCAAAGTGAAGAAAAAAATTTATCAATATACAATTGAATTGACGAATGGACCTGTAACTTCGGGTCTACTGCAACGATTTGCAAAGTCGTCAGCAAGCCGTGCAATCATACCAAATTATGTGAAGACTTTTAAAATTAGTACAGATGAAATAGAACGGCCAATGGATAGCTTCACCTCGCTGCATGATTTCTTTATCCGAAAGCTGCGGCCGGAAAGTCGTCCACAGGCGGAAACAGCTGTCATTTCACCGGTTGACGGAAATGTTGAAATAGCCGGTAAAATCCAGCCTGACAGCAGATTTATCGTTAAGGGGCAGGAGTATTCACTTTCCGAGCTGATGGGAAGCGAGAAGTTGGCAAAGCGGTATGCAAACGGTGACTATGCAGTGCTGTATCTTTCACCGGCCAATTATCACCGGATCCACAGTCCGTTGGACGGAAAAGTCATCAGGCAGTTTGTGCTCGGCAAGAAATCCTATCCGGTCAACCAGTCAGGTTTGCTATACGGCAAAGCGCCTATCAGTGGAAACTATCGTCTCATTACTGAACTTCAAACAGCAGGAGGCAACGTGTTGATGGTTAAAGTCGGTGCGATGTTCGTCAACTCGATCCAATTGACGAACACGGACGAAGAGTGGAAAAAAGGGGAGGAAGTCGGGTATTTCAGTTTCGGCTCGACGGTTGTTTTGTTTTTTGAACCAAACCGTTTCCGCTTCACCGAGAAAATTGTGGCCGGTGAACCGGTCAAAGTGGGAGAAGCCATGGCAAATATGCTATAATCAATAACATTAAGTTCGAAGATACAGGAGTTGTTTAGAGTGTACCGAAAATTTATACCGAGCCAATACGTCAGATCGGTGTTTCATATCACCCCTGAGAGTCTATTGGATAAAGGCATCCGCGGGATCATCACGGATCTTGACAATACATTGGTCGAATGGGATCGTCCCGAAGCCACACCAATGCTTATCGAGTGGCTGACAACGATGAAAGACGCGGGTATCCAAGTTGTTATCGTTTCCAATAACAACGAGCTGCGCGTGAAATCCTTTTCCGATCCGCTGGGCATTCCATTTATTTACCAGGCACGGAAACCGATGGGTAAAGCTTTCCGAAAAGCGTTGAAAATTATGAGCGTCAAGCGGGAACAAGTTGTTGTCATCGGTGACCAGATGCTGACCGATATTTTTGGCGGCAACCGAAACAAACTGCATACGATCCTCGTCCTGCCGGTCGCACAATCAGACGGGTTCTTTACACGTTTCAACCGGATGGTCGAGCGCCGTATTATGAAGAGGCTTAAAGATAAAGGTTATATGACTTGGGAGGAAGAAAATTGAGCGAAATGCCAAATTGCATCGGCTGTGGTGCACAGATACAAACAGAACATCCTGGAAAGCTGGGCTATGCGCCAGCATCGTCATTGGACAAGGAAGAGATTATTTGCCAAAGATGTTTCCGCTTAAAAAATTATAATGAGTTGCAGCCTGTTTCATTGACGGACGATGATTTTCTGCGAATTTTAAACTCTCTTGGCGAACGCAAAGGGCTGATCGTAAAAATCGTAGATATTTTCGACTTCAATGGCAGCTGGCTACCCGGCCTTCACCGCTTTGTCGGAAATAATGATATTCTTCTTATCGCCAATAAAGCGGATTTACTGCCGAAATCGGTCAAACAGCAGAAATTAGTGCAATGGATGAGGCGGGAAGCGAACAAACTTGGCCTGAAACCGATTGATATTCTGACAGTCAGCGCGGCTAACGGAAAAGGAATTGCGGAAGCTATGGAAGCGATTGACCATTACCGCAAAGGCAATGATGTGTTCGTGGTCGGATCGACGAATGTCGGTAAATCGACGTTTATCAACCGCATCATCAAACAGGCGACGGGACATGAGAATATCATCACCACTTCCCATTTTCCGGGTACCACGCTTGATATGATCGAAATTCCGTTGGATGATAAACAATCTTTATATGATACACCGGGAATCATCAATCACCATCAGCTTGCCCACTATCTCCATACAGCCGATTTGAAAATGATCATGCCGAAAAAAGAGATAAAACCGCGGGTATTCCAGCTGAATCCCGAACAGACGCTGTTTATCGGCGGACTGGCAAGACTTGATTTTGTGAAAGGCGAACGTTCTTCATTTACGTTTTATATTGCAAACGACCTGCCGATCCATAGGACGAAACTGGATAATGCTGATGCTTTATACGAACAGCATTTCGGAGGCATGCTTGCACCGCCTTCAGAAGAATACAAAGCAGACTATCCGGAACTGGTGCGCCATGAGTTCCGTATTAAAGACGCGAAAACCGATATTGTCTTTTCGGGGCTTGGCTGGGTAACCGTTCAGCACCCGAATGTTATTGTCGCAGCGTATGCTCCAAAAGGTGTCGAAGTGATGCTGCGGCCATCTCTTATCTAGGAGGGATTGGATGAAAAAATGGTATGCAGTGGTCGGTGATCCGATTGGACATTCATTGTCACCGTTTATGCACGAAACATGGTTCAAGGAAAATGGTCTTGATGCATCGTTTATTCCGGTGCATGTGGAGCCTTCAGATTTGAAACAGGCATGCGAGTCATTGCAATTGCTTGGGGCAAGCGGTTTTAATGTCACGTTGCCGCATAAACAGGCGATCATCCCGCTGCTCGATGGCATTGATGATATTGCTGCGACGATGGACGCAGTAAATACGGTTGTGCGCGATGGCGGTAGTTTTAACGGAACCAATACGGACGGCGACGGATTTGTGAAATCTCTGCTGACCGTAGAACCTTCCGGCGCCTCCAAAATTCTGCTGATTGGAGCGGGAGGGGCAGCCAGAGGCATCAGTTTCGCATTGAAACGCGGCGGTTTCGAAGATTTGACAATTACCAATCGGACCCATCGCCGCGCCGAAGAGCTTGCGCTTGAAACCAGCAGCAAGTCGATGATGAAAGCTGAAGCCGAGCACAAACTCGGGGACTTTGATATCATCATCCAAACAACTTCTGTCGGTTTGGCAGAAGATGAGGCATTGCCGATTGGACTCCAAAATGTGAGGGCCGGCGCATTGGCAGCAGACATTGTGTATAATCCAATCGAAACGCCGTTCCTGAAGCGGGCAAAAGAGGAAGGCTGCAGGACTTTAAACGGGGTGGGCATGTTCGTCTATCAGGGCGCTATCGCTTTTGAAAAATGGACAGGCATCAAACCGGATACAGAAAAAATGATTCAAACGATAACGGAAAAACTAGGAGGCACTTATGTTAACAGGTAAGCAAAAACGTTTTTTAAGAAGTGAAGCACATCACGTCGATCCGATTTTTCAGGTCGGCAAAGGCGGAGTTAATGAAGCAATGATCGTTCAAATTTCAGAAGCCCTGGAAAAACGTGAATTGGTGAAGATCAGCATTCTTCAAAACAATGAAGATGACAAGAACGAAGTGGCGGAAAAATTGGCCACAGGAACAAAAGCAGAATTGGTGCAATTAATCGGCCACACTGTCGTACTTTACAAAAAATCGGTGCATAATAAGCGGATCGAGCTGCCGGTCAAACGATGAAAAGGGTCGGGATTCTGGGAGGAACCTTTAATCCGCCCCATTTCGGACATCTGATCATGGCCAACGAAGCCTTTCACAGCCTGGGCCTGGATGAAGTCAGATTCATGCCAAATGCCGTTGCGCCGCATAAGGAGGTCCATGGTGCCGTTACTTCTCAGCGGCTGAAGATGACGGAATTGGCAATAGAAGGGCATCCACAATTCCGCATCGAACCCATCGACATCATAACTGGCGGCGTGTCTTATACATTCAACACAATCCGCCAATTAGTGGAGATGGAACCGGAAACTAAATTTTATTTCATTGTCGGCGGGGATTCGATTGAAGATTTGAATTCCTGGCACCGAATCCATGAGCTGGCGGAAATGGTCGAGTTTGTCGGAATTGTGCGCCCTGGCTATAATTCCACCACCGACTTTCCGGTTACGATGATCGATTCCCCTGAAATGCACTTGTCTTCGTCGATGCTGCGGGAAAGAGTGGCGGCTAATCGCCCAGTGACATTTTTCGTGCCCTCGAAAGTCGAGGACTATATCCGTGAGGAGGGTTTGTATGGACCAGAGCAAAATGCTTCAACTCGTAAAGAAACGCCTACCTGACAATCGGTATGCGCATGTTATCGGGGTTTTGAACACGGCGACAGCATTGGCGATCCAATTCGGCGTACCCCAGGAAAAAGCGCAGGTGGCTGCGATTCTGCATGACGTTGCCAAGTTTTCCGACAAGAATTGGATGAAATCCATCATGGAAAAAGAACGGATGGACCCTTTGCTGCTGGAATATCACGCGGAATTGTGGCATGCTCCGGTCGGGGCATATGTCGCTTCCTATGAATTCGGTGTTGAAGATGAAGACGTTTTAAATGCCATCCGTTACCATACGACCGGCCGCGCCGGCATGTCCGACCTGGAAAAAGTGGTCTATATTGCGGACCTGGTTGAACCGAACAGAAAGTTCAAAGGCGTCGAAGAATTGCGTCAATTAAAAGAACAGGGATTGGATGTTATGATGGAAGCCTGCGTCAAACACAGCATCGATTTTCTTGTGTCAAAAAATCAGCCGGTATATCCGGATTCACTGAAGTGTTATGAATACTTCGTGCAACAGAAAGGGAAAGTGAAAGAATGACTGAACATACATTATTGCAAATGGCATATCAAGCTGCCGAAGATAAAAAAGCGGAGGACATCGTTGTCCTGAATATGGAAGGAATCTCTTTGCTCGCGGATTATTTCGTTATCTGCAGCGGAAATTCAGATCGTCAAGTCCAGGCGATTGCACGTGAAATGATCGAAAAATCAAATGAAGCCGGCAACGAAGTGAAAAGCATCGAAGGTTTTGATTCTGCCCGTTGGATCCTTGTTGACCTTGGAGATGTCGTGGCGCACGTTTTTCACAAAGACGAACGTTCTTATTACAACCTGGAACGACTTTGGAGAGAAGCGCCTGAAATGGAAGTATGAGCTACGGCAAATTTGCATCAATTTACGACAGCCTGATGCAGGACATTCCGTATGAAAAATACGTCGAGTGGGTAGCATCGCGGCAGACATCCGGCAAACTGCTGGATCTGGCGTGCGGCACCGGGACTCTCGCCCACCTTTTTGCGGAACTGGGTTATGAAGTGTCGGCCAGCGATTTGTCCGAAGAGATGCTTACGATGGCGAACCAACGTTTCCAGGAGGCAAACCTGCGCATTCCGACTTATCAATTGTCGATGGACAATCTCGAAGGTCTTCATGATTTTGATGTTGTCACCATCGCCATAGATTCTTTGAATTATTTGAAGAGCGGGGAACAGGTGCAGAAAACCTTTAACGAAGTGCATAAAGCTTTAAACGACGGGGGTATGCTGTTTTTTGACGTTCACTCCCTCCATAAGGTTGATGAGGTTTATATGGACAGCCCGTTTGTTCTTGATGATGAAGAGGTTTCATTTATCTGGCACACGGAACCCGGCAAGACCGAGCACAGTGTCATTCATGATATCTCATTTTTTGTGAGACAACAGGAAGACCTGTATCAGCGATTTGAGGAGACTCATGAACAGCGGACATTTCCCGTTTCAACTTACAGTACCTGGCTGAAAGCTGCCGGTTTCGTAATTGAGTCGATCACGGCAGATTTTTCTGACACTGAACCTTCAAGTGAAAGCGAACGGATCTTCTTCTGTGCGAGAAAAGTTTAATGTTTAATTTTTAAAGCCACCAATTGGTGGTTTTTTGTTTTGTTTTAAAAAACATATATTTTGGCTAAAGTAAGCTATAGAAGCCGATATTCCGCAAAACAGCTCCGCTTGCCTGGGGGCTTGCGCTGAGCTAACTCGGGCTCGTTGCACTTCGCCCGAGTGGATCTCAGCACTTCGCTTGCTCCCCTGGGCGTCTTCACTGTTTTGCTCCATATCTCTAGAGATTTCTCTAGCACCGGCGCGGCTTAGGACTGGGCGGAGCAATAAGACGAGTGGTTTTCTCGGCTTATTGTGGGAGCCTTGTCCATAGCGCCGAAGCGGTATATAAATGCAATTCTTTTGTTAAACTTATATAGACAGACGCTTACAATAATTGTATAATTCAGACAGCTTCCATTTAATTGCTTCCCGCTGGAAAGAGGGATGCAAACTGACAATCCAACAGATTTTCAGTAAATACAGCAGACTGCTGATCCCCGTTGCAGTCATCTCGTTGCTGGCACTTTATGTTTTATTTCCCCATGGTGATTCCGAAGAAATCGGAGCGGCACCATCTGATCTGATCCAAGCTGAATCCCCTCAGCTGAGTGAAACCCCAACCATCATCAACGAAATAGTCAAAGAGACAGAACCAGAGAAAATTTTAGTGGAAATAAAAGGCCAGGTAAAGGCACCTGGTGTATTTGAAATGGCTTCCGATTCACGCCTTCATGACGCAATTGATCTGGCCGGCGGTTTTCTGCCGGACGCTGATAATCTGTCTCTGAATATGGCCATGAAATTAACGGACGAAATGAGTGTTTTTGTGCCGAAAATCGGTGAGACGGTAAATGCACCGCCTGTTATTACGCAATCGACAGGTTCAACGGCAACGGGTGCGGCAGACGGCGCTGTAAATATCAACACAGCGGATGAAGCCGGGCTGACAACTCTGTCGGGCATCGGTCCTTCAAAAGCGGCGGCCATCATCGCACACCGGGAGGAGAATGGCCCGTTTGCTTCCATTGAAGCGTTAAAGGATGTAACGGGCATTGGCGATAAAACATTTGAACAATTGAAAGATTCGATTTCGGTGGACTGATTGTTGACGTCCTTTCCACCTCTGCTAAACTGAAAATGACAGTATAAAGCAGGGGGCAATTAAATGAAGCGAATAACTTGGGACCAATTCTTCATGGCGCAAAGCCATTTACTGGCGTTAAGAAGCACGTGTACACGGCTGGCGGTTGGTGCGACCATCGTGCGCGACCGGCGGATCATTGCAGGAGGCTATAATGGCTCGATCTCCGGCGGGGATCATTGCATCGATAAAGGCTGCTACGTAGTGGACGGCCATTGTGTGCGGACCATCCATGCAGAAATGAACGCATTGCTGCAATGCTCGAAATACGGTGTCAGTGTGAACGGTGCCGATATGTACGTCAGCCATTTTCCGTGTCTCCAATGCACAAAGTCAATCATACAGGCTGGAATTTCCCGACTGTATTATGCAGTCGATTACAAAAATCATGAATACGCCATCGAATTATTGGAACAGGCGGGTGTGGCCGTGGTTCAAGTGATTTTTGACGAGCGCCAAATCGATTTTCTGAGTGTTGAAAAGGCGGCTCTTTATACGGAACTTCTTGGAAAGCTGCGTGAAAAAGGTGGAAGCGATGAAGAATTGGCTCATTATAATGAGCGGGTGAACGAATTATTCGGAGAAGAGATCAAGGGCTGAGCCGAAATACAACGATTTATTTTGCTGCAGCAGCGGCAATCTCGACAATAGCAGCGCATGAAGCACCTGGTTTTCTCGTGTTCATGGCGCTGCTATTTTTATGGATGTTTTGGAAAAAGGAAAAGCCGGGAATGTTCAATTTCATTTTGATTTTTGCAGCTCTATTTTTTATAATCCAGGAACAGCGGCATGAATCGCTGCCTGTTTACACGGGTGTCTATGAAGGCAGCGCAGAATTTCGGGAAGGGTTTAAAATTGACGGTGATGCGGTGAGAGGTTTTCTGGAGCTGGCGGACGGTGGACTTGTTTATGCCAGCTACCGCTTTGTGTCACCCGAAGAAAAAAAGGAAAAAGAAGAATTGATCCGAAATTCCATTTTTATCGGTTCGGGCATATTTGAACAGCCAACAATGGCATCCCATGAATTTGGCTTTGATATGACGAACTATCTTAGGAGCAATGGGGCTGCTTCGATCCTTGTTCTGCAAAAAATGGACTATATGAAACCTTCGGAAGGTTTTTCCGTTGGAATGTCAGACAGAAGGGCAAAGCTGAAGAAACATATCCGCGATAGCTTTCCGCCCAGTTTAACGGCGGAAGCTGAAGCGCTGCTGATCGGCGAACGGGAGAGCGTTACAACCGAACAGCAGCACATTCAGCAGACCCTGGGCATTTCGCATCTTTTTGCAATATCCGGTCTCCATGTCGGAATTGTAATCGGGCTCATGTATTTTTTGATGCTGCGCTGCGGAATCCGTAAAGAAACTGCGATGATCCTGCTGCTTGCCCTATTGCCTTTGTATGCGTTCATGGCAGGCGGTGCGCCTTCTGTCTGGCGTGCTGTCAGCATGGCTTCCGCGGTACTGCTGCTGCGGCTCCTTCGAATCCGTATGGCCGTTGGCATTATTCTGCTGTTGAGCTTTATCGTATTTATCGCAGTGGATCCTTATGTCATCTATAAAATTGGGTTCCAGCTTTCGTATGGGGCAAGTTTCGGCATCATTTATTCAATGAAACTGCTGGCATCAGCAAAGTCGCCTGTTAAAATGGGGCTGCTGATCACATTCTTGTCGCAGTTTACCTTATACCCGATTCTGCTTTTCCATTTCTATGGCTTATCGCTATCGTCATTTTTGGTCAACAGTCTTTTCGTGCCTCTGTATACGTTATTGATTCTGCCGGTGAATATTTTAGTCTTGATGCTGACGTTGGTGTTTCAACCAGCGGCTGATTTTGTGTTTTATTTTTATGAACCTTTTCGGAATTTCGTGGAAGGGTGGACCGCATGGCTTGCGGAATGGCCGCACCAGATGTGGATCCCCGGAAAACCCGGCGGATTGTTTACAGGGTTAATGGTGGTGGGCATCATCCTGTTTTACAGTTTCGTGGAAAAAGGATTCAGATGGTGGAAAATCGGCATCGGTGTTCTGCCGGCAATCTTATTTACCGCTATGCCATATGCTGATGGGGCACTGAGGGTCACATTCATCGATGTCGGCCAGGGAGACAGTGCGCTGATCGAACTGCCCTACAGGAAAGGGGTTTACCTCATCGATACAGGAGGAGTGCTGCGTTTTGGCAGGGATGGGTTCGACGACAGGATCCGTCCATTTGAAATCGGACGCCAGGTCGTGGCTCCGTATTTGCAGGGCAATGGCATTTCAACGATTGATAAATTGATCCTGACACATCCGGACGCCGATCATGCGGAAGGGGCGGATGAAATTCTTCAGCTCTTTAATGTGAAAGAACTTCATCTGACACCTGGATCACAAAATTCAGAAATTGTAGAAGGACTGGATGAATATTTGAAGGACACAGCCATCCGTTTGCCGGGGCGCGGCAGCCACTGGCAAAATGGGGAAATCCAATTCACCTATTTGGGTCCGGACGACGAACATTATGAAGGAAATAATGATTCTCTCGTGCTGCTGATGCAATATGAAGGGTTTAAATTGTTGTTTACGGGGGACCTTGAAACGGACGGTGAAAATGACATACTCAAGTTTTATGGAGATGTGCTTGAAGACACCACAATACTAAAAGTGGGACATCACGGCAGCAAAACGTCAAGTGGTGAAAACTTTCTTATAAAACTTCAACCGGAACTTTCAATTTTCTCGGCAGGCAAAGACAATCGATACGGCCATCCGGCGGAAGAAGTGACAGAAAGGTTTCAAAGCCTATCACTGCCGACACTCAATACAGCAGACCAGGGAACGATTGAAATTGTTTTTCGTGACGACAGATATTCTGTCACAACGATGAAATGAAAAAAGGTTCCGGCTGGATAGCCGGAACCTTTTTAAAAATTACAATGCTACGAATTGCATAACTGCAGCGATTATAAAGATAGTTGCGAAGAAAACGAATGATACCACAAATCCCATACCGGCATCGATTGCGTCGTTACGCTTCGATTGTACATTATTTTCAAATTCATTCATGGCTATCCCTCCTAATTCCCTCTAATTATAAGCTACTGCATCCCAAAAATCTACATTGAACTTTATTTAACAGAATGATTTTAAGTGGCGTCACAGAAAAGACAAATCCCACAAATAGCCGGAAGTCCGATATAGTAGAGGGAGGAGGCGGGAACATGATTACTTCAATATGGAAATCCATACGCAGCGGCCAAATTGACCCTGTGTATCTTATAATAGGCACCGAAAGTTATTTCGTTGAAAAAACATTGGATCTTCTGAAATCCAGTCTGACACAAGCGGGGGAACTTGAATTGTCATTCTTCGATCTCGAGGAGTCTCCGGTCGAGCATGTCATTGATGAAGCGGACACATTCCCTTTTTTCAGCGACCGAAAATTGATCATCGCAAAAAATGCCTCTTTCCTGAAAACAGCGGAGAGGGGCAAAGAGAAAATGGATCATGACTTGAAAAGTCTGGAGTCCTGGCTGGAAAATCCGCCATCCACTTCAGTCACCATTTTTGTCGCTCCCTACGAAAAATTGGATGAGCGGAAAAAAATCGTCAAGTCGATGAAAAAGCACGTCATCCTGATCGAGGCAAAAGCCCTGCAGGCAAATGACCTGGAATCCTGGCTGTCACAGCAAGCGAAATCGTTCGGCAAAGACATCAGCCGGAATGCCGTCCGCAAACTGGTGGAAATGGCCGGCACCAATCTGACTCTGCTGTCATCGGAACTTGAAAAGATGTCGCTTTATCTGGGTGCAGAAGGGGAAATCACCGAACAATTGGTCGAAGAGATGACAGCCCGCACATTGGAACAGGATGCGTTTAAAATGCTGCAGGCTTATCTGGACGGCAATATCAGCACCGCACTTAGTGTCTATTACGACCTGCTCCGGCAAAAAGAGGAACCGGTCGCACTCGCCGCGCTGCTGGCATCCCAAATCCGTTTCATGATACATGTCTATTACCTGCAGAAAAAAGGCTACCATGCCCAACAAATCTCTAAACAATTAAAAGCCCATCCGTACCGTGTCAAACTGCTCGTTGAAAAACGGCAGCAAATCTCCGAGCAGCGACTATTGGAAGTTCTCGGCGACCTCGCTGACATCGATCTCCAACTCAAAACAGTCAGCGGCAACCGCGAACGCGTCCTGGAATTCTTCCTGATGAAAAGAGCCGCTAAGAAGGGCTGATGTGATTTTGAAAGTTTTGCGGAATATCGATTAAGAAACTTAATACTAATTTTACACAAAAAAAAGCCGGCTCCTTTTAAAAAGGAACCGGCTTTTAGCGTTTTTACGCCTGTTTCATCAAGCGAGATTTTTTGCGGGCAGCAGTGTTTCTATGGATTAAGCCTTTTGAAGCAGCTTTCTCCACTTGTTTAATCGCTGCTTTTACAGAAGCGCCAGCGTTTTCGTCCTGGTTAGTAGAAGCTAGTTCCGCTTTTTTCACTGAAGAACGCATTGCTGATTTCGCTTTTACGTTGCGAGCGTTAGCTGACTCGTTTGTGCGTACGCGTTTGATTGCAGATTTAATGTTTGGCATATCTTTCACCTCCTAGACAAATAGGAAAAGAGGTGGAAAACACCTCAACTCTTTATGTCTCTATACAACATGAGTTATTTTATCAAACCAGGGAAAGGAATGCAATAGATACGTGCAAAGAAGTTTCCCTTGACAGTGAAATCATTTCCGCTGCTTTCATTGCCCAATAGCCGGGGTACTGCTATAATTCATAGTAGTTTGTATAGGAGTGTGGACCATGAACCAAGAAAAGAGATTAGCGCGTCAAAGCAAAATACGTAATTTTTCCATCATCGCCCATATCGATCACGGGAAATCTACGCTTGCCGACCGTATACTGGAGAGAACAAATGCCCTGACTTCAAGGGAAATGAAAGAGCAGCTGCTTGATTCCATGGATTTGGAGCGCGAGCGCGGAATCACCATTAAATTGAATGCTGTCCAGCTGAATTATACAGCGAAAGACGGCGAGACTTATATCATGCACCTCATCGACACGCCGGGCCATGTCGATTTCACTTATGAAGTTTCACGCAGCCTTGCTGCCTGTGAAGGCGCAGTTTTGGTAGTCGATGCTGCACAGGGCATCGAAGCCCAGACATTGGCGAATGTGTATTTGGCGTTGGACAATGACCTCGAAATCGTGCCGGTCATCAATAAGATCGATTTACCTGCCGCAGACCCTGAGCGGGTGCGCCAGGAAGTGGAAGATGTCATCGGTCTTGATGCTTCTGAAGCCGTGCTTGCTTCCGCAAAAGCGGGAATCGGCATTGAAGAAATTCTTGAGCAGATTGTTAAAAAAATTCCGGCACCGACTGGTGACCCGGGTGCGCCTTTAAAAGCGCTGATTTTTGACTCTCTCTATGATCCGTACCGTGGTATCGTCTCTTACATCAGAATCGTTGAAGGCACAGTTAAGCCTGGCGACAAGATCAAAATGATGTCCAGTGACAAGGAATTCGAAGTAATTGAAGCTGGCGTTTTCACACCGAGACCTACTCTGCGGGATGAATTGACTGTCGGTGATGTTGGCTACCTGACTGCCGCCATCAAAAACGTTGGTGACGCACCTGTTGGGGATACGATCACGTTGGCAAGAAATCCTGCAAGCGAAGCATTGCCGGGGTACCGCCGCTTGAACCCGATGGTTTATTGCGGACTTTATCCAATCGATACGTCGAAATACAACGACCTTCGTGATGCGCTTGAAAAGTTGGAATTGAATGATGCAGCCCTACAGTTTGAACCGGAGTCGTCACAGGCACTCGGTTTTGGCTATCGTTGCGGATTCCTCGGATTATTGCATATGGAAATCGTTCAGGAACGCATTGAACGGGAGTTTAATATCGACCTGATCACCACTGCACCAAGTGTTATCTACAACGTCCATATGACGAACGGAGAAGTTTTAAAAATCGACAATCCGGCGATGATGCCGGATTCGCAAAAAATCAGTTTTGTAGAAGAACCGTATGTAAAAGCCACAGTTATGGTGCCGAATGATTACGTTGGTGCTGTTATGGAAATCTGCCAGAAAAAACGCGGCAATTTCATGACGATGGATTATCTCGATAATTCACGGGTCAGCATCATTTACGAATTGCCGCTTGCGGAAATCGTCTATGATTTCTTCGATCAATTGAAATCGGGCACAAAAGGTTACGCTTCATTCGATTATGAATTGATCGGCTATAAAGAATCCAACCTTGTGAAAATGGATATCCTGCTGAACTCGGAGCAAGTGGATGCGCTAAGCTTTATTGTTCACCGTGATTTTTCTTACGAACGCGGCAAAATCATCGTCGACAAGCTGAGAGCCCTTATTCCGAGACAGCAATTCGAAGTGCCGATCCAGGCAGCGATCGGACAGAAAATCGTCGCCCGCCAAACGATCAGCGCGATGCGCAAAAACGTCCTGGCAAAATGCTACGGCGGTGACATTTCCCGGAAACGCAAACTTCTTGATAAGCAAAAAGAAGGCAAGAAACGCATGAAGCAGGTCGGAAACGTTGAAGTTCCACAGGAAGCTTTCATGGCGATACTGAAAATGGACGACCAATCAAAATAAACGAAAAAAAGGAGGCGGTTTTTCAGCCTCCTTTTCCTATTAGAAAAGAGGAATAACATGGTAAAGGGATTGTACATCCATATTCCATTTTGTCACCAGATCTGTTTTTATTGTGACTTCAATAAAGTTTTTTTCAAAGACCAGCCGGTGGATGCCTATATCGATTCGCTTGGAAAAGAGCTGTCATTGTTGAAGCAGCAAGGAGCACTCGACCGGCCGCTGGAGACGATTTTTATCGGCGGGGGGACACCAACGTCGCTTGAGCCGCAGCAGCTCGAAAAGTTGCTGGGCTATATCCATGAATTTGTGCCGATGGCGGATAACCTGGAATGGACCTCTGAAGCAAACCCCGACGAATTGACCTATGAAAAAATGCAGGTGCTGTTCAATGGCGGTGTCAACCGCCTCAGCATGGGTGTGCAGTCGTTTGATGAAGACCTGTTGAAGCGGCTTGGCCGCACGCACAGCAATAACGATGTCGCCAGGGCTGTGGCAGAGGCACGCAAAGTCGGATTTACCGATATCAGCTTTGATCTGATGTACGGCTTGCCGGGGCAGACGATGGAGCAATGGGAAGATACGCTCGAGCAGGCTTTTGCTTTTGACCTCCCGCATTTTTCCGCCTACTCGCTGATCATTGAACCGAAAACGGTATTCTATAACTTAATGACAAAAGGCAAGTTGAATACGGTCACGGAAGACCTGGAAGCGGATATGTATGAAAAGCTGATGGGTGAAATGGAAAAACGCGGTTTATTGCAATACGAAATTTCGAATTTCGCTCGTCAGGGGGCGGAATCCCGCCACAACCTGCTGTATTGGGACAATGAAGAATATATCGGAGCCGGAGCCGGAGCGCATGGTTACGTGCAGGGCTTCCGCTATTCGAATGCCGGACCGTTGAAAAAATATATGGAACCGCTGGAACAGGGACTTCGTCCGATATTGAATTCCCACGAAGTGCCGCTCAAAGAGCAAATGGAAGAAGAGATGTTTCTGGGACTCCGCAAAACGGCAGGCGTATCGCTTGAGCATTTCAATGAGAAATTCGGAAGACACATGGAATCCGTCTACGGCGATATCCTGAAGAAAGAAATTGAAAGCCAAAACCTGGTGATTGAAAACGGCAGAGTGAAGCTGACGAGACAGGGCCGCTTTATCGGCAATAACGTTTTCGAACAATTTTTGCTGGCTTAGAAAATAACTGGATGCGCAATCGTTGACAAGAGAAATGGATTTTGGTAATTTTAGTATAGTCTTAGCACTCGCACTACAAGAGTGCTAACAGAGGTGATGATCATGTTAACAGAACGGCAACTGCTCATTTTAAAAGTGACAGTGGATGATTATATTCAATCAGCGCAGCCGGTAGGATCAAACCAATTAGCAAAAAAATCCGGGATCTCTTTCAGTTCCGCAACTATCCGGAACGAGATGGCGGATTTGGAAAGTATGGGATTTCTTGAGAAGACCCATACCTCTTCCGGCCGGATTCCTTCAGAGAGAGGCTATCGCTATTATGTGGACCATTTACTGACGCCACGGCCACTTCCGAAAGAGGATATCATCCAATTGCGCTCCATTTTTAAAGATAAGATCAGTGAGACCGAAGAAGTGATCAAACGGTCCGCAATGATCCTATCGGAGCTGACCAATTACACATCAATTCTGCTGGGACCGGATATAGAGCGGCATATCGTCAAGAAGCTGTCGATCGTGCCGCTGTCATCCAGTTCCGCAGTGGCGATAATCGTTACGGATTCGGGCCATGTTGAGAACAGAATTTTTCCGATCCCAGAGGGACTCAATCCTTCTGAAATCGAAAAGATGGTCAATATTCTAAACGAGCGCCTGGTGGGTGTTTCCCTGTACGATCTGCATTCGCGGTTGGAACAGGAAACGATGATGGTCATGAAGCAGCATATGGAACGCTACGGAGAGTTATTTTCGACTTTTCGGCAGGCGGTCATAATTCCGAGGGAGAAAAATGTCTATTACGGTGGCAAGCTGAATATCCTGAATCAGCCGGATTTCCATGATCTTCATAAGATCAGGAGCCTGATGGATGTTATGGAAGAAACGGAACATATTCCGATGATCCTTCCAGTCGGCAATCAGGGCCTCCATATCCGGATCGGTTCAGAAAATGCACTCTCAGCGATGGAAGACTGCTCGGTTATCACGGTATCTTATGATATCGGCCAGGAACAGACCGGTTCAATCGCGATCGTCGGTCCGAAAAGGATGGATTATAAGCGGATCGTGTCCCTGCTGGATACCTTGAGCGGCGACTTGTCCAAAGAGCTCACCCGAATCTTTCGGAGTTGAGTGAACAAAAGGAGGAACATCATTTGTCTAATAAAAAACAGCCTCTGACCAATGAGGAAACGATTGCAGCAGACATCGAAGAAACACCGGTTGAACAGCAAGCAAATGACAGCACGGATTCCCTGAGTGAACAATCTGCAGCGGCAGAAAACAGCCCTGAGGAACAGACAATCACTGAAGAAACCGAAGAAGATGAAATCGCCAGACTTAAAGATGAAGTGGAAGCCGAGCAGAACAAATACCTTCGTCTTTTGGCCGATTTTGATAACTTCAAACGCCGGTCGCAGAAAGACAAGGAAATTTCCTCGAAATTCCGGTCGCAGTCATTGCTGACGGACCTGCTTCCGGTATTGGACAATTTCGAACGCGCATTGACTGTCGAAGCGAAAAGTGATGAGGCAGCGTCAATCATGAAAGGCGTCGAAATGGTTCGGAAATCCTTGCTTGAAGCGGTGAAGCGCGAAGGGCTTGAAGAAATCCCTGCTGTCGGGGAGCCGTTCGACCCGAATTTCCACCAGGCAGTCATGCAGGAAAAAGATGAACAAGCGGAACCGGGCATCGTGTTACAGGAATTGCAAAAGGGGTATACCCTTAAAGGCAGAGTCCTTCGACCGGCAATGGTAAAAGTGAACGAATAAAAAGTTAACTGGAGGAATTCAAATGAGTAAAATTATTGGTATTGACTTAGGAACAACAAATTCAGCTGTCGCAGTTATGGAAGGCGGCGAACCGAAAATTATTCCGAATCCGGAAGGCAACCGTACAACACCATCTGTTGTGGCATTCAAAAACGGTGAGCGCCAGGTCGGCGAAGTAGCAAAACGCCAATCAATCACGAACCCGAACACAATCCAATCGGTTAAACGTTTGATGGGTACGCAGGAAAAAGTAACAGCTGAAGGAACAGAATATACGCCACAGGAAGTTTCAGCAATGATCCTTCAATACATTAAAGGCTATGCAGAAGAATATCTTGGCGAAAAAGTAACAAAAGCGGTCATCACTGTACCGGCTTACTTCAATGATGCACAGCGTCAAGCGACAAAAGATGCTGGCCGCATTGCAGGTCTTGAAGTCGAACGCATCATCAACGAGCCGACTGCAGCTGCACTTGCATATGGTTTGGACAAAACGGATACAGACGAAACAATTCTTGTTTATGACCTTGGAGGCGGTACGTTTGACGTATCGATCCTGGAACTTGGCGATGGCGTTTTCGAAGTAAAATCAACAGCCGGCGACAACCGTCTTGGCGGAGATGATTTCGATAAATTGATCATTGATTATCTGGTGCAGGAATTCAAGAAAGACAACGGCATCGACCTTTCCAAAGATAAAATGGCAACTCAACGTCTGAAAGATGCAGCTGAAAAAGCGAAAAAAGATCTTTCCGGTGTATCTTCAACACAGATTTCATTGCCATTTATCACTGCCGGCGAAGCCGGACCGCTGCACCTTGAAGTGACAATGAGCCGCGCGAAATTTGACGAGCTTACTTCAACATTGGTTGAGCGTACGATGGGGCCGACTCGCCAGGCATTAAAAGATGCAGGAATTTCAGCTTCTGAACTTGACCGCGTAATCCTTGTTGGTGGATCAACACGCATCCCAGCCATACAGGAAGCAGTTAAGAAAGAAACTGGAAAAGAGCCTCACAAAGGCGTTAACCCTGACGAAGTAGTGGCAATGGGCGCTGCTGTACAAGGCGGCGTACTTACTGGAGACGTGAAAGATGTTGTTCTTCTTGACGTAACACCATTATCACTTGGTATTGAAACAATGGGCGGCGTATTTACGAAATTGATCGAACGCAATACGACGATTCCAACTTCAAAATCACAGACATTCTCAACTGCCGCTGACAATCAGCCAGCTGTAGATATCCATGTTCTTCAAGGTGAGCGTCCGATGGCAGCAGCCAATAAAACGCTTGGCCGTTTCCAATTGGCTGATATTCCGCCAGCACAGCGCGGCGTGCCTCAAATCGAAGTGACATTCGACATTGATAAAAATGGTATCGTAAGCGTTAAAGCGAAAGACCTTGGTACGCAGAAAGAACAGACAATCACAATTCAGTCAAACACGTCGTTGACTGATGAAGAGATCGATCGCATGATCAAAGAAGCGGAAGAAAACGCAGAAGCGGATGCGAAAGTGAAAGAAGAAGTTGAACTTCGCAACGAAGCAGATGCAGCAGTCTTCCAGACAGATAAAACCATCGCTGATTTAGGCGAAGTGGTAACTGAAGAAGAGAAGAAACAAGCTGAAGACGCACGCGATGAATTGAAGGCTGCTCTCGAAAGTGACAGCATAGATGACATTCGTGAGAAGAAAGAAAAATTGAACGAAATCCTGCAGGCTTTGTCCATGAAAGCCTATGAACAGGCGGCAGCAGCTCAACAAGAAGCTGGCGGCGCAGAAGGCGCAACAGGCGAAAACGATGATATCGTAGATGCAGAATTCGAAGAAGTCAACGACGATTCAGACAAGAAGTAAGAAAGACCGGAAAAAGTCAAAGCAAAGCAACATGCTTTGGCTTTTTCAATGTCTTTGCAACAGGAAACCTAACCGTGTACAATTACAGGGGATTGTTAGAGGGAGAGTGACATATGAATAAGCGAGATTATTATGAGGTGCTTGGTGTTTCAAAAACAGCATCCAAAGAAGAAATTAAAAAAGCTTACCGGAAATTGTCAAAAAAATTCCATCCTGATATTAATAAGGAAGCAGATGCACCTGGAAAGTTCCAGGAAGTGAAAGATGCTTACGAAATATTGAGCGACGAGCAGAAACGTGCACAATACGACCAGTACGGCCACCAGGATCCAAATCAGGGTTACGGTGGGTTCGGCGGAGGAGAAGAAGGCTTCGGATTTGAAGACATCTTCAGCACATTCTTTGGCGGTGGTACGAGACGCCGTGATCCGAATGCGCCGAGAAAAGGTGAAGATCTGCAGTATTCCATGACGATCGATTTCATGGACGCTGTTTTCGGTAAAGAGACGGAAGTTGAAATTCCAAAAGAAGAAAACTGTGATACTTGTGATGGTTCCGGCGCAAAACCGGGCACGAAGAAGAAAACTTGTCCGCATTGCGAAGGGACAGGCCAATTGAACGTCACACAGGACACGCCTTTCGGTCGCATGGTCAATCGCAGAGCCTGCCAGCACTGTGAAGGAACAGGGCAGATCATCGAAGAAAAATGCCAAACATGCAAAGGCGCGGGCAAAGTGCGTAAAGTCAAGAAAATCAAAGTCAGCATACCGGCAGGAGTCGACGATGGCCAGCAATTGCGGGTCAACGGGCAAGGTGCACCCGGATATAACGGAGGGCCTTCAGGGGACCTGTATGTCGTTTTCCGTGTGAAACCGCATAAAGAGTTCCAACGGGAAGGCGACGATATTTATCTTGAATTATCACTCACTTATCCACAGGCAGCGCTCGGAGATGAAATCGAAGTTCCGACTGTCCACGGCAAAGTGAAACTGAAAATCCCAGCGGGTACTCAGAGCGGCGCACGTTTCCGCCTGAAAGGCAAAGGTGTCCAAAATGTGCATGGTTATGGTACAGGCGACCAGCACGTTATCATCAGCGTAAAAACGCCGACGAAACTTAACGAAAAACAGCGTCAATTGCTCAGAGAGTTTGCTGAAATCAGTGGAGACATTCCGGAAGAACAGGGAAGTTCATTGTTCGATAAAATCAAACGCACCATCAAAGGCGATTAAAGGAGCTGTTCGCACGTGAAATGGTCAGAACTATCCATCCATACGACCAACGAAGCGGTTGAACCCGTTTCGAATATCCTGCATGAAGCCGGTGCCAGCGGAGTTGTCATTGAAGATTCGGAAGATCTGGTTAAAGTGAGGGAAGATCAATTCGGGGAGATTTGGTCCTTGAATCCGGATGACTTCCCGAAAGACGGCGTTATCCTGAAAGCCTATCTGCCGGTCAACAGTTTTTTGGGGGAGACGGTCGAAGCGATAAAATTGGCGGTCAATAACCTGGTGACTTTTGACATCAACATCGGTGCCAATGTCGTGACAATCAGTGAAGTGAACGAAGAAGAATGGGCGACAGCCTGGAAAAAATATTATCATCCGGTTAAAATTTCTCAACGCTTTACGATTGTGCCGACCTGGGAGACCTATAATCCGGTTTCAAGTGACGAACTGATCATCGAATTGGATCCGGGTATGGCATTTGGAACAGGGACCCATCCCACAACGGTCATGAGCCTGCAGGCTTTGGAGAAAACCGTGAAACCCGGCCAGCGGGTCATTGACATCGGAACCGGCTCCGGAGTGCTTGCTATCGGAGCGGCATTGCTTGGTGCCAAACAAGTGCATGCGCTTGACCTGGATGATATAGCGGTCAAAGCTGCCGGCATTAACGTCAAGCTCAATAAGGTCCAGGACCGTGTAACGGTAGCGGCTGGAAATCTTGTTAAGACGATTGACGAACCTGGAGACGTTGTCGTGGCAAATATCCTGGCAGAAATCATCATTTCATTTACTGGCGATGCTTATAAAGTTGTAAAACCGGGCGGTTACTATATAACGTCCGGCATCATCTCAGCGAAGAAGAATGATGTCAAAGAAGCACTGGAAGGATCCGGCTTCAAAATTGAAGATATTATGATGATGGAAGACTGGGTAACGATCATTTCTAAAAAACCTGAATGAGCGGGGTGCAACGATGCAACGATATTTTATTGAAGGCAAAGTTCCCGAAAACCGTATAACTGAAATTACTGGCGATGATGCAAAGCACATCGCCAAAGTTATGCGCCAAACTGCCGGCGATGAGCTGATTGCCGTGATGGAAGGCAAAGCATTTAGAGCGACGATCCTTTCTGCTGAACGTGATATTGAACTGCGTCTCGACAGAGAAATGGAAGCTGACGTGGAAATGCCGAAACAGGTTACAATTGCCTGTGGATTGCCCAAAGGCGATAAATTGGATCTCATCACGCAAAAAAGCACTGAACTCGGGATGTTTGCATTGATCCCTTTTTCTGCCGAGAGATCCATTGTCAAATGGGACGCCAGCAAAAACGACAAGAAAATTGTCAGACTGCAGAAAATCGCAAAAGAAGCTGCCGAGCAATCACACCGGACCCATATCCCAGTGATACAAAATGTCCATAGTTTCAAACAATTGATGGAAGCTGCCGAAACCTTTGATGCTGTCATCGTGGCTTATGAAGAAGAGGCACGATCTTCCAGTCCGGTGCGGTTTGCCGAGATTTTAAAAACATTGTATGATAAAAACTCAATATTGATTGTTTTCGGCCCTGAAGGTGGAATTTCAGAGGATGAAGCTTCCAGCCTCAAAAGAGCCGGCGCGCTGTTCACTTCCTTAGGTCCTCGCATCCTTCGGACTGAAACGGCTCCTTTCTATGCATTGTCCGCAATGTCTTACGAATTCGAATGAAGGAACTCGCAGAAATCATGGCGGTTCCGGGCATCGAATTGCAAGCGGGACAAAGGACCAAACAATAGAAAGAACGGAACTGGTTATTAAAAAAACATTACAGAATGGAGCATACTATAATGTCTAATATCGCATCTTATATCGACCACACTTTATTAAAACCGGAATCAACAAAAGAACAGGTCATCCAACTTTGCAAGGAAGCAGCACAATACGAATTTGCATCTGTCTGCATCAACCCTTCCTATGTGGCAACTGCTGCTGCTGAACTGAAAGACAGCAAAGTGAAAGTCTGCACCGTTATCGGGTTTCCACTCGGAGCTTCGACGTCTGAAACAAAAGCGTTTGAAACAACCGACGCCATCGCAAAAGGCGCGGAAGAAATCGATATGGTAGTCAATATCGGCGCCATCAAATCCGGCGACAGCGAGCTTGTGAAGAATGATATCCAGGCGGTTGTGGATGCTGCAAAAGGCAAAGCTATCGTTAAAGTCATCATCGAAGCAAGTCTCCTGACTGACGAGGAGAAAGTATTGGCTTCACGCCTTTCAAAAGAAGCGGGCGCAGATTTCGTCAAAACGTCAACCGGTTTTTCAACCGGCGGCGCCACGATCGAAGATGTTAAATTGATGCGTAAGACTGTCGGAGCAGAACTTGGCGTGAAAGCTTCCGGCGGCGTGAGAAGCCTGGAAGATGTTCAGGCTATGATTGATGCAGGCGCAAGCCGGATCGGCGCGAGTTCAGGCGTCCAAATAATGCAGGGCCTTAAATCGGATTCCGATTATTAACTATTGACTCGAGTTTGAGTATACGATATAATTTTTTGTATATAACACTTGTTGTTACTTTCTTCAACGTGTGTTCGGAGGGAGGGAAAAAGAGATGACAAAAACCAATGTTCGTAAAAACGAATCAATTGAAGATGCTCTTCGCCGCTTCAAACGCACTGTTTCTAAATCCGGGACAATGCAAGAGGTAAGAAAGCGTGAGTATTATGATAAACCGAGCGTGAAACGCAAACTAAAATCAGAAGCTGCGCGTAAACGTAAATTTTAATTGACCCTTACTTTAAAATAAGCCTTTTAAAAATATGATCGATCAGCTGAACCCGACTGCACATCCATTGTGCAGTCGGGTTTTATAATTTATGGACAAAAGGTGAAAACATCTGAATTCATCGCAAAACAGGAAAGCGCTTTCTTCGCTATTCCGAAATTTTAATTTTATAATTAAAATAACAGGAATTTTGAAACCGATTGCAAGTTCATCCGTATAAATAGAAGCGGATAAGTAAAGGGGTGATCTCTTTGAGGAAGATGAAAATCTTTACTGTTTTTATGTTGTTTGTTCTCGCATTGCTGTCGCTCATCCCGGTGCTGCATGCAGACAACCATTCCGTTTACATAATTCCGGTGGAAGCGGAAGTCGAAAGAGGGTTGCAGGCATTTATCGACAGAGGAATTGAAGAAGCGGAAGATGCGGATGCCGCGGCGATCATTTTTGAAATCGATACACCGGGAGGATTTGTCAATGCAGCGGATGGCATTGCCCGGCTGCTGCAGAAAACTTCTATCCCGACTATAGCGTTTGTCAACCAGGATGCCCTTTCAGCCGGTGCTTTTCTGGCATTGAATGCAGATGAAATCTACATGCACCCCTCGGCCAGGATGGGTGCAGCGCAAGTAATTGACCAGACTGGCAGTGCCGCTGCTGATAAAGCCAACAGCGCGTGGCTTTCCTCAATGTCAAATGCTGCCGAAAGTTCCGGAAGAGATCCACAATTTGCGGTCGCCATGGCAAATGCGTCAGTGGATCTTCCGGAATACAGAGCAGGCGAAGGTGAGTTGCTGACGCTGCGGGCAGGAGAAGCGGAAAAAGTCGGTTATTCCGAAGGGACCGTTTCTTCGATAGAAGAGATTCTGGAATTGAAAGGCCTGGAAAACAGCGAATTGGTTTATATCAATGAAACTTTCTCTGAAAGTCTGGCTCGTTTTTTGACCAATCCGGTAGTCGTTCCGATTCTGCTGAGCGTCGCGATGCTGGGACTGCTGCTTGAATTGTTCACGCCCGGCATTGGAGTTCCCGCATTTCTTGGGCTCACTTCATTGATGCTGTTCTTCTATGGCCACCTCGTTGCAGGGCTGGCCGGCTACGAATCGATTATCCTTCTTGTCATCGGGCTGGGCTTGATGATTGCAGAATTTTTCGTTCCCGGCGGTGTATTGGGAATTCTTGGAATCGCTGCTGTACTCTTGAGCATCCTGCTGGCGGGCGGAGATCTTCAGACAACAGCAATAGCAGTACTCATAGCAATGGTTGCAGCAACTCTAGGGATGGTGATAGTAGTGAAATTCTTTGGTAAAAGGCTCAAATTTTTTAAACGCATCATCTTATTGGATTCCACCGATACCAAAAGCGGCTATGTATCGACTGCCAACCGGCCTGAACTTATCGGCCAAATGGCACTAACCGCTACAGAATTGCGCCCATCCGGGACCATAATTTTCGGGGATGAAAGAATTGATGCAGTTTCCGAAGGACGCTACATTGGGCGCAGTAAAAATGTTAAGATTATTAAGGTAGAAGGTTCAAGGATAGTAGTCCGCGAACTGGAAGAAAAAGAGGAGGAAGAATAAATGGGAATTGGACTTGAAGCAATAGGCCTTGGGGCCGCCATTATTGGCATAATCATCGTTCTGGCAATATTCTTTACATTTGTACCCGTAACATTATGGATTTCAGCACTGGCAGCAGGTGTTAAGGTCAGTATCTTTACACTGATTGGTATGCGTCTTCGTCGTGTAATTCCATCACGGATCGTTAACCCGTTGATCAAGGCGTCAAAAGCCGGATTGTCGGTTCAGATCAATCAACTGGAAAGCCACTATCTTGCAGGCGGTAACGTTGACCGTGTCGTAAACGCATTGATTGCTGCACACCGTGCGAATATCGAACTTCCATTCGAGCGTGCAGCCGCAATCGATCTGGCAGGCCGTGACGTTTTGGAAGCCGTACAAATGTCGGTAAACCCGAAAGTCATTGAAACGCCATTTATCGCAGGTGTTGCGATGGACGGTATCGAAGTGAAAGCGAAAGCCCGGATTACGGTCCGTGCCAACATCGACCGCCTTGTCGGTGGTGCTGGTGAAGAAACAATCGTTGCCCGTGTTGGTGAAGGGATCGTTTCAACACTTGGTTCAAGCACGAGCCATAAAAAGGTTCTTGAAAATCCTGATCTGATTTCTCAGACTGTTTTGGGCAAAGGCCTTGATTCAGGGACTGCCTTTGAAATTCTTTCCATTGATATTGCGGATGTTGATATCGGCAAAAACATTGGAGCTGAATTGCAGACGGAACAGGCTGAAGCTGATAAGAAAATCGCTCAGGCCAAAGCAGAAGAACGCCGTGCAATGGCAGTAGC
Source organism: Planococcus sp. (in: firmicutes) (assembly GCA_035461005.1). Lineage (GTDB taxonomy): Bacteria > Bacillota > Bacilli > Bacillales_A > Planococcaceae > Planococcus. Next base: position 42,716 of record DATHVZ010000094.1, read on the forward strand.
AAGCGAACAGGAAATGAAAGCTAAAGTTGTTGAAATGAGAGCTAAAGTTGTTGAAGCGGAAGCAGAAGTTCCACTTGCAATGTCAGAAGCTTTACGTTCTGGAAACATCGGTGTCATGGATTACGTTAATTACAAAAATATACAGGCTGATACGGGCATGCGTGATTCGATTGCGAAAACAAGCACGCCACAGTCTAATGAAGAATCACAGCAATAATCCAAAGAGGAGGTTTGTCTCATGGAACCACTCATATTCGCCCTTGTGATAATGGCGATAAGCGCGTTTTTCAGCAATAAAAAGAAAAAAGAACAAGGTTCTTCGCCCGGTGGACCGGCCGACAAGCAACAGAGTCCCACCGGCCGCAGTCAGGGTGGATTCAAGCGCATGGAAGATTACGCCAAAGAGATTTACGGTGAATTCCAGGCGCAAATGAACACTGAAACCGATAAAAAAGAACAGGTAAAAGAGGCGGCAAGGGAAGTTGTGGGAAGGCATTCGCAGAGCAGACCGGGTCGTGAAGCGGCATCTGCAGCATCCGCTGCAGCGGCGCAGGCAGGCGGAAGGTTGTCAGCGCACCAAAAGCCTTCCCGCCCTGCTCGTGAAAAGCGGGTTGAACAAAGTAAGAGTCTATTTCCGCTTTCGCAAAGCGAAGCTCAAAAAGGAATTATTTTAGCGGAAGTTTTCATGCCGCCTAAATCGAAAAGAAAATAAAAAGAGCTGTTTAATGTTCGATACTTCAGCCTGCACAGGGATAGCAATTCCTGCGCAGGCTTTTTTTCGGCTTATTTTAATGCAAGAAAAAAAGTTATTGAAAACCGCAATTCGTAAATAAAAATAATATTATTATGTAAACTAAATTGTGCGATAATATTTTACAGCTATTCCTGTTTAATGATAGAGTAAAATCAGAATAAAAATCGAAACCAAGGAGTGTCCGAATGACAGAGAATGAATTGTTGGAACTTCATGTAAAAGACCCGAATGAAGCGGTGCTGCTGCTTGGCATATCAGACAATCACATGACATTGATCGAAGAGGCATTCAATATCCAAATACTTACCCGCGGGGAAGTCATCAAGCTGTCAGGGACAGAAGAAGGCAAAAAGACCGGGAAATTATTAATAGAGCAGTTACTGAAAGTGATCCGCAAAGGCATTAACATCGATCAACGTGACATCGTTTCCGCAATCGAAATGGCGAAAGCAGGAACTATCGAATATTTTGCAGAGCTTTATGATGAGGAAGTTGCCAGAAATGCGGCGGGAAAAATCATCCGTGCGAAAACAATCGGCCAACGACATTATATCCGCGCAATACGGAACAAGGACCTGACCTTCGCCGTCGGACCAGCGGGAACAGGGAAAACGTATCTGGCGGTCGTAATGGCTGTCCAGGCTTTGAAAAACGGCCGTGTCAAACGGATCATTCTAACCCGGCCGGCGGTTGAAGCTGGGGAAAGTCTCGGCTTTCTGCCCGGTGACCTGAAAGAAAAGGTGGATCCTTATCTGCGCCCACTGTATGATTCCATGCACGATGTGCTGGGGGTTGAACAGACAAACCGTTTTATCGAACGCGGAACGATTGAAGTTGCTCCTCTCGCTTATATGCGGGGGCGCACTTTGGACGAAGCGTTCGTCATTTTGGACGAGGCCCAGAACACGACAAAAGCACAGATGAAAATGTTTTTGACGCGGCTCGGCTTTGGGTCGAAAATGATCATTACCGGCGACAAGACACAAATTGATTTGCCCCGGGGGGCAGAATCCGGTCTGATTGCCGCTGAAAAGATCCTGAAGGGTGTAAGCGGAATACAATTCATGTATCTCGAAAGTGGAGACGTAGTCCGTCATCCGCTTGTTTCAAAAATAATTGACGCCTATGAAAACCAGCCGACTTGAGGCTGGTTTTTGTTTCGCCCTGAAACTTCCATTTAAACAATGAATGGAAATAATTCGGTAAAGTCGTGAAATCTTGTATTGATATTGATATGATAGAAGTACTAAGAGTGGGGTGTTAAGATGGTCACAAAGATTCGGGCGATAGTTGAGAAGGCGGGTTTCAGGGTTTTTTCTGTAGCAATGATTCTTCTGATAGGCGTCATCCTTTACAGTTTCCTATACAGCACAGTCAAAGGTGATACATATAATGTCGAGTTGTTTCAATTATCGGATGAGACGATCCGCAGTTCCAAAACTGTCGAAGATCCGATCAAAACAGAGCTTGAGAGGCAGCGCGCCGCTGTTGAACTGACGCCAAGCTATAAGTTCAATGATGAATTGGCCAGCAACCAGTCGGCAGTCATCGCTTCTCTGTTTGGCTACGTCAACGATGCCAAAGAAATGGAATCATCCCAAGAAGACGAAGATGAAACGGCCGATTTGCAGGATATGGTGACCCAACTGCGGGAGACGACGCGATTGATGGAGACAAGCGAAAATGGCCTCAGGCTGACGGATGAGATGCTGCGGTCGTTGCTGACATTGCCTGACGACCGTCTGGATACAGTTCAGCGGGAGCTCGAAGATATCGTGAAAGCCATACTGGCAGTTCCTGTCCGTGAAGAAGAGGTGGGCGATAGACGCAACGAAGTGGAGCAGGCGGTCCGCAATAATGAGGAAGTTCCGGCTTCAGTTCTGCAGGCGGCTGTGTCGATCGGCAGATTTGGCATCAAAGCCAATGAGACCATTGACGAAGACCTGACAGAGGCCCAACTCGAGCAGGCAAGGGGAAGTGTGGAACCGACGAAAATTCTGCAGGGCCAGGTGCTCGTGCAGGAAGGCCAAGTGGTTGACCGGGAAGTGTACCGCCAGTTGGAGCTTGCAGGGATGACGGATGATCAATCCGATCTGAAGCCGGCACTGGGGCTTCTGCTGTTTGTTTTGATAGCGATGGGATTATTACTGATCATAACCCGACGTTCCCAAGAGACAGAACAAAAGAAAACGACGGCGTTGCTTGTTTTGGCTGCCGTTATAACCATCAGTCTGACAATTATGAAATTGCTCAATGCAGTCAGCGGAAACTTTGATGTGGAGATTTCGTTCCTGTTCCCGACGGCGCTTGCCGGGATGATTGTCCGCATGCTGATTAATGAAAGAACAGCAATATTTGTTACCATCGTCACTGCGGCAAGTGCCGGTATCATGCTGCAGAACGGCTATTCACCGATTCTCCAGATGGAATCCGTTCTCTATATCCTGTTTGGTGGACTCGCCGGAGTTTACTTGATCGAACGGGACGACCGGCGCGCAAGGTTATTGCAAACAAGCCTGTTTGTGGCGATTGCCAATTCCCTGTTTATCGGTTTTTACCTGCTGATATCCCAAAGTCAGTATGATATGGCCGAAGTCGGTTATTATTTTGCAGCCGCTGTGATTTCCGGTTTATTGTCGGGGGCATTAACAATCGGGCTGCTGCCATTTTTCGAATGGGCTTTCGGCCTGATTTCGCCAATGCGGCTGATTGAACTGGCAAATCCGAACCATCCGCTGTTAAAGAAAATACTGACGGAAACGCCAGGGACCTACCATCATAGTGTAATGGTGGCAAATCTGGCGGATGCATCCTGTGAAGCAATCGGGGCGAATGGCCTGCTGGCACGTGTCGGCTGTTATTACCATGACATCGGCAAGACGAAACGGTCGCAGTATTTTATTGAAAATCAGGTTAATATTGCCAATCCTCATGATTCGTTGCCGCCCCAAAAGAGCCGGGACATCATACTTGGCCACGGAGCACAAGGAGCGGAAATGCTGCGCAAGCATAAGATGCCGAAGGAAATCATCGATATTGCGGAACAGCATCACGGTACGAGCCTGTTAAAATACTTTTATTTCAAAGAAAAAGAAACGAACCCCGACGTGCGGGAAGAAGAATATCGATATGCGGGTCCGAAACCCCAAACAAAAGAAAATGCGGTAATCATGGCAGCGGACAGCATCGAAGCGGCTGTCCGCTCAATGAAAGATCCAACATCAGAAAAGATAAAAAAATTGGTGAATTCGATAATTGAAGATAAACTGAAAGACGGGCAATTTGATGAATGCGATCTGACTATGAAAGAATTGAAAACGATTAAGAGAGTCATGTGTGAAACGCTGAACGGTATTTTCCACACCAGGATCGAATACCCGAAAGACGAAGAATAAAAGGAGGTTTTCTGCTTGTTGACGATCGATTTTATGGATGAAACCGAAACTTTGAAAGAAACTGATATTCAATTTGTGGAAAAGATTCTCCAGCATGCAGCAAAGAGCGAGGGCATTGAAGATGCCGAAGTGTCTGTCAGTTTTGTGACGAATGATAAAATACGCGAAATCAACAGGGAATACCGGGGAAAAGACCAGCCGACCGATGTGATTTCATTTGCAATGGAAGAACCCGGCGAAGGAGAAGTGGCCATCCAGGATTCAGATGAACCGCGAGTCCTGGGCGATATCATCATTTCGCTCGACCGGACAAGGGAACAGGCAGCGGATTATGGACATTCATTTGAACGGGAACTGGGTTTTCTTGCCGTGCATGGTTTTCTTCACCTTCTGGGCTTTGACCATATGGATGAATTCGACGAAAAAGAGATGTTCGCCAAACAGGACGTGATTTTGACATCAATGGGAATCACGCGTGATGGCTATGAAGGCAATTAGGTTTTTCCGTTCATTCGTTTTTGCCTTTGCCGGAATCCGTGCGGCTTTGCAAAGTGAACAGAATATCCGGTTTCATTTTACGGCAGCGGTTATCGTTATTGCGGCTGGGCTGGTAACCGGTTTGTCCAATACCGAATGGATGATGATCGTGGTGGTGATCGGTGGGATGCTTGCTTTTGAGATGATCAATTCCTCGATGGAGCGGATTGTCGACCTGGCGAGCCCGGATCTTCATCCTTTGGCAAAGCAGGCGAAGGATATGGCGGCAGGCGCCGTTTTGGTATTTGCCATTGCAAGTGCTATAATTGGTTTACTAATATTTTTACCAAAATGGTTTTAATTTTTATAGAGGTGATTGGAATGGAAAAAGAACAATTATTGGAACAAGCGATTGCGGCACGTGGCAACGCTTATGTGCCTTATTCAAAGTTCCCGGTAGGGGCCGCGCTTTTGACGGCTGACGGCAAAGTTTATTTGGGATGCAATATCGAGAACGCCGGCTATTCGATGACAAATTGCGCAGAACGCACTGCTGTTTTTAAGGCTGTTTCAGAAGGCGACATGAAATTCGTCGCTTTGGCCGTTGCAGCTGATACGGAAGGGCCCGTGTCACCATGCGGCGCATGCCGACAGGTACTTGCGGAGTTTTGCACACCGGATATGCCGGTTTATTTAACAAATTTAAAAGGCGATGTTCAGGATACAACAATCAGCGAATTGCTGCCTGGAGCTTTTTCAACGGAGGATTTAAAATATGCAGCAGGAAAATAACGGTTTCAAATCAGGTTTCATTTCCATAATCGGACGTCCGAATGTCGGGAAATCGACATTCCTGAACCGTGTGGTCGGCCAAAAAATCGCAATCATGAGCGACAAGCCGCAAACGACGCGCAATAAAGTCCAGGGCGTCGTAACGACAAACGACACGCAGATGGTCTTTATCGACACTCCCGGCATTAACGAGCCGCGTCATAAACTCGGCGATTTCATGCTGAAAGTGGCCAAAAATACGTTCCGTGAAGTGGACGTGCTGTTGTTTGTGGCAAGTGCCAATGAACGAATCGGCAAACAGGACCGCTACGTGCTTGAAATGCTGAAAGGCATTGATGTGCCCGTGTTCCTGGTTCTGAACAAAATCGATCAGGTGCATCCGGACGACTTGCCGAAACTCATCGAATCGTACCGCAATGAATTTGATTTTGCGGAAGCGATTCCGATTTCGGCATTGCAGGGCAATAATGTGGAAACGCTGCTGGCAAAAATTTCAGAGCGTTTGCCGGAAGGCCCGCAATACTACCCGGCTGATCAGGTAACTGACCACCCGGAACGCTTTATCATTTCCGAGCTCATCCGCGAAAAAGCGTTGCATTTAACTCGGGAAGAAATTCCACATTCCATCGCGGTTGTTATTGAAAAGATCGCGCCGGATGAGGAAAATCCGGATATGGTGCGTGTCCAGGCAATCATCATGGTGGAACGGGATTCCCAAAAAGGCATCGTCATCGGCAAAAAAGGTGCTTTGCTGAAAGAAATTGGCTCCCGTGCCCGCCAGGATATCCAGAATCTGCTTGGCTCAAAAGTCTATTTGGAACTATGGGTGAAAGTGCAGAAGGACTGGCGCAATAAATCCCTTCATTTGCGTGATTTTGGTTTCCGAGACGATGAATACTAAGGAGTAGTCTCCATGCAGAGTCAATTAGAAGGCATCGTCATCCGCACAATGCCTTATGGTGAGAACAATAAAATCGTCACCTTGTTCACCCGCGAAGCAGGCAAAATCACCTGCATGGCGAGAGGTGCGAAAAAGCCGACAAGCCGGCTTGCTGCCATTACCCAGCCTTTTACGCATGGCACTTTTTCAATCTACAAAGGCAAAGGCATGGGAACGCTTCAGGCAGGCGACCAATTGGAATCGCTGCGCCATATTCGTGAAGATCTCATGTCGACGGCCTATGCCAGTTATGTAACGGAATTGGTCGACCGGCTGACGGAGCAGGATGAACCGCAGCCGGGCATTTACGAAATGCTGTTTCAGGCTTTGCATGCCATTGAAGAGGGCTATGATCCGGAAGCGATTACTCTTTTCGTTGAATGGAAAATGCTGCAGACAGCCGGTCTGGCCCCGACTCTCCATGAATGTGCAAATTGCGGGTCGACAGAAGGCGAGTTTGCCTTTTCTTTTCAGGAACTGGGTTTTCTGTGCCATCGCTGCTTCCACATTGACCCTTACCTCATCCGGTTGAGCCCGGCGCTTGTGAAACTGATCCGCACCTTTTATTTCGTGCCGATCGAACGCGTCGGATCCCTGACGTTGAAAAAGGAATCAAAGTCCTTAATGAAACAGATCGTCCGCACGATTTACGAAGAACAGGCAGGAATACGGCTGAAATCGAGAAAGTTTCTTGAACAATTGGAACGGACTCCGGAATTTCTGCCGAAGAAAAAAGAAGATGACCCTGAAGACAGCTGAACAGGCTGTTTCGGGTCATCTTTTTTTACATATTTTTCATTTACTGTCCGGAGCTCAGCAAATACTGTCCGGAGGGATCCCGATACTATCCGGAAATCAAATTTACTATCCGCAGCGGCGAAATACTGTCCGCAAGCAACTTGAACAAAAATAAAGCGTTAATCCCATAATTTGGAATTAACGCTTTTGGCTTTATTAGAATTGAATATGCTTTTCGATATACGCCTGGACTTCAGCGATCGGCATACGCACCTGTTCCATGGAATCGCGGTGGCGGACAGTCACTTGGCCGTCCTCAACCGAATCGAAATCATAAGTTACGCAGAATGGCGTACCGATTTCATCCTGGCGGCGGTAGCGTTTCCCGATGGACTGGGACTCGTCATAGTCGACCATGAAATGCTTCGCCAGTTCAGAGAAGACGTCCATCGCGCCTTCCGATAATTTCTTGGACAGCGGAAGGATCGCTGCTTTATAAGGAGCCAGCGCCGGATGGAATTTCAACACGGTACGTTTGTCGTCATTGTCAAGCTCTTCCACGTTGTAGGCATCCACCAGGAAGGCGAGAGTCACACGGTCAGCGCCGAGTGACGGTTCGATGCAATACGGTACGAAGCGTTCGTTGGTGACAGGATCAATATAATTGAAATCGTCGCCTGAATGTTCCATATGGCGTTTCAGGTCAAAGTCCGTGCGGTCTGCAATGCCCCAAAGCTCGCCCCAGCCGAATGGGAATTTGTATTCAATGTCGACAGTGGCGTTCGAATAATGGGATAGTTCATCTGTATCATGTTCACGAAGACGAATATTGTCTTCCGACAAGTTCAGGTTCAACAGCCAGTTTTTGCAGTAATCGCGCCAGTATGCGTACCATTCCAGGTCCTCACCCGGTTTGCAGAAAAACTCAAGTTCCATCTGCTCGAACTCGCGTGTACGGAAAGTGAAATTGCCCGGTGTGATTTCGTTGCGGAAACTTTTGCCGATCTGTGCAATCCCGAAAGGCATCTTCTTGCGCATTGAGCGCTGGACATTTTTATAGTTGACGAAAATTCCCTGAGCCGTTTCCGGACGAAGGAAGATTTCGTTTGTCGATGCTTCTGTAACACCCTGGAAAGTCTTGAACATCAGGTTAAACTGGCGAATGTCAGTGTAATCATGCTTGCCGCAGACAGGGCAGTCGATTTTGTGTTCTTCGATCAATTCAGCCATCTTTTCAAATGACAATCCATCGACAATCAATTCGATGCCTTTTGCATCCAACGCGCCTTCGATCAATTTATCTGCACGGTGCCGCGTTTTACAGCCCTTGCAGTCGATCATCGGATCGTTGAAGTTGCCAACGTGCCCGGAAGCGATCCATGTTTTGGGGTTCATGAGGATTGCTGCGTCCAGCCCCACATTATAAGGGGATTCCTGCACAAACTTTTTCCACCATGCTTTTTTGATATTGTTTTTCAGTTCGACGCCTAGAGGACCGTAATCCCACGTGTTGGCCAATCCGCCGTAAATTTCAGAGCCCGGAAATACGAAGCCTCTGTGTTTCGCTAAAGATACTATTTCTTCCATTGACATAAAAATTACCTCCATAAAATAAAAAATCGCACAAGCCCTCGGACATAAAGTCCGAGGACGAGTACGTTAAGACCCGCGGTTCCACCTCGATTGGCTGCAATTAACAGCCCGCTTGAATAAAATATGGCTCCAGATTGCCTTTTCCTGCCGCTGCGGGCTTTCACTGTCCCCACTCGCTCAATTGGCAGTACTTATAAATCTTTCATTGCCTGCTATAGAATCTTTCAGTATTGTACCATGTCAAACTTTTCTTAGCAATATGACGCCAATTAGTATATAATAATCAACATTGAGTATAACACATTCTTTGAGGCGGTGAGTCCGATCGAACTCAATAAGAGACAAGAAGAGATACTGCGAATCGTCAAAGGCAACGGCCCTATCACAGGTGAGCAAATTGCCGAACGGCTTCACCTGACGAGAGCGACATTGCGGCCGGACCTTGCCATCCTGACGATGGCCGGATTCCTTGACGCCCGTCCACGGGTAGGCTATTTCTATTCCGGCAAAAAGCCGGGCCATGATGTGACCGATACGATGAATAATATGAAAGTCAAAGACTTCCAGTCGATTCCGGTCGTGGTCAGGGAGACTGTCAGCGTTTATGATGCCATCAGCCAAATGTTTTTGGATGATGTCGGAACGCTGTTCGTGGTGGATAAGAATTCATTGCTGACCGGCGTTTTATCCCGCAAGGATTTGTTGCGCACGAGTCTGGGCAGCAAGGACCTGACGTCCATTCCGGTACATATCATTATGACCCGTATGCCGAATATAACGTATTGCTCCAAAGCTGATTCTTTGATTCAAGTGGCGAACAGGCTGATCAATCAGCAGATTGACGCACTGCCAGTGGTCGAAGAATTGGCAAATGGCCTGAAAGTGGTAGGCCGAATCACTAAGACGAATATTACCCGGGCATTCTTGTCCTTATCCGAAAGCCATGAACTGTGAGGTGAAATAATTTGAATTTACTGCGTGTATTCGTGATTTCCGATTCAGTGGGGGAGACAGGGGAACTGGTTGCAAAAGCAGCAGTCAGCCAGTATTTGAATCCTGATCAGAATGTTTCACTGAAGCGATTTCCATATATCGATTCGATTGACCAGGTAAGGGATATCATACATATGGCGTCAGATCAGCGAGCGTTCGTGGTCTATACCCTGGTGTCAACTAAATTGCGTGAATTTATCGTCAAAGAAACTGCGCTCTTGCATGTAAGTTCGGTGGATCTGATGGGGCCGCTGCTTGATGCACTTCGGGTGGAGCTGAAAGCCGAACCGCTGGAAGAAGCAGGGCTGGTGCGGAAACTGGATGATGATTATTTCAAAAAAGTCGAAGCGATCGAGTTTGCGGTAAAATACGATGACGGCCGCGATCCGAGAGGAATTTTAATGGCGGATATTGTACTCGTCGGAATTTCCAGGACATCCAAAACGCCCCTATCCCAATACCTTGCCCATAAGCGCCTGAAAGTGGCGAATGTACCGCTTGTTCCTGAAGTGGATCCACCGGATGAACTTTTTAAAGTAGACCCGGCTAAATGTTTCGGGCTGGTCATTTCGCCTGAAAAACTTAACCATATCCGCAAGGAAAGGCTGATTGCGCTTGGCTTGAACGATGATGCCAATTACGCGAAAATCCAGCGCATCCACGAAGAAATCGAGCATTTTAACAAGGTGGTCGAAAAGATCAATTGTGAAGTAATCGATGTTACCAATAGAGCGGTGGAAGAAACCGCCAATCTGATAATGACCAAGCTGAAATAAACCGAAGTAGAGGAACCGCCTGGAATGGAGGTTTTTCTACTTTATTTGTGGATTTTTTGTGAAAAGAGTTTTATAATGGAGAATTGTGGCTAAACCAATAAGATAGACTACTATTTGCACACTTTATCTTTTTATTGAAACATGAAGGAATTTGCCGCTGTATCTCGAATTAAGTATGTTAAGCAAGTAAAGATGGTGATTAATGTGTCCAGTAGAGTACCTGAAGAAGTGATTGAAAAGATCCGCTCATCTGCCGATATTGTAGATATAGTCGGAGAGTACGTACAATTGACCAAAAGGGGACGCAACTGGTTCGGGCTCTGCCCCTTCCACGGCGAGAGCACCCCGTCTTTTTCCGTTACTTCGGACAAACAGATATTTCACTGTTTCGGCTGTGGCGCAGGCGGCAACGTCATTACATTCCTGATGGATATCGAAAATCTTTCCTTCCAGGAAGCCTTATCAAGATTAGGGCAGCGCACAGGCCATGAAGTGGAGATCACTAGCTCTTCCGATTCGGCCCAGGCACCATCCAAAGCCGACAGTCGGCTCGTGGCTATGCATGAATTCGCAGCCGATATGTATCATCATATCCTGCTGAATACAGAGGAAGGCCAGGCGGCATTGGATTATCTGGAAAACCGGGGATTTACCCGGGAGATGATCGAGAAATACCGCATCGGCTGGTCGCTTCCGGAATGGAATTATATGGCATCTGCTTTGAAGAAAAAAGGGTATGCTGAAGAAGAGTTGACCTCAAGCGGACTGGCGATTGCCCGTGAACAGTCCGACGGCTATTTTGACCGGTTCCGCGGGCGCATCATGTTTCCCATCATGAATGAAAACGGAAAGGTCATCGCTTTTTCCGGACGCATCATGGAGAATACGAAACAGGAAGCAAAATACATGAACAGCCCGGAATCACCGATTTTCCAAAAAAGCCAGGTGCTCTATAATTTCCATTTAGCCAGAGGTTCCATCAGAAAGAACAGGAAAATCGTTCTTTTCGAAGGATTCATGGATGTTATAGCGGCAGGAAAAGCGGGAGTCGACAACGCACTTGCGACAATGGGCACTTCCCTGACATCCCAGCATATCCGTGTCATGAAACGTTTTGCACAGGAAGTCGTCATTTGTTTTGATGGTGACGATGCCGGTTGGGAAGCTGCGAAACGAGCCGCAATCGCGCTGAATCAAGAAAAGTTCAAAGTGGAAGTCGCCGTTTTGCCAGGAAAAATGGATCCGGATGATTATGTCCGGGAAAACGGCAGCGAAGCTTTCAAAGAGCAGATCATCGGCAAGCCGCACGCATTCATCGCTTTCGCCATGATGCATGCCCGGCGCCATAAGAATTTCCAGTATGAAAACGATCTGCTCCAATATATCCAGGAAGTCCTGCAATTATTGGCAGGACGTTCAACACCGCTGGAACGTGATCTTTACATCAGGCAATTATCCGATGAAACCGGTTTGTCCCAGGAAGCGATCCTTCAGCATTACCGTAAACTGGAAAACAAGACGGTTGAAAGAAACCGTCCTGAGCCCGTTGCGCAAACTGACAGACGCGAGCAGAAGAAAATCACTTCGCTGCACAGGGCAGAAAGGCTTCTGTTGGCGCATGCGCTGGCAGATGAATCCGTTATGGACAAACTCGCACAGGAGGACGGAATTCCTTTTATCAGTGAAGAATTCCAGGCAATATACGTGCAATTGCTTGGATTTTATGAAGAATGGAATAGAGCGGATTTCCATAAATTTTTGGAAACGCTGCAGGATGCTGAACTTCGGAAACTGGTAATGGAAACAGCCCTCTCTGAACGGGACCCGGATCACCCTGATGAAGAAATTACCGATTGCCTTAAACACTTGGGCAAGAATCGCGTCGAACAGCAAATCTCAATGAAGTTACAGCAATCAAAAGAAGCGGAAAAACAGCACGACCTGAAACGTGCTTTGCTTCTTGTACAAGAAGTGATTGCTTTGCGAAAGTCGCTATAGTTATATTCCGGTTTTTAAAGGAGGAAGTCGAATGGCTGAAAAGTCTGAACGCCAAAATGAAGTTGAAGCAAGCAACGTACCATTGACTACTGAAGTTCCGGAAGTGAGTGTGGAGGAAGCCAAGAAACAATTGATAGAAGCAGGGAAGAAAACCGGTGAGCTCAATTACGAACAGATCGCGGATAAATTGGCTGTTTTTGAAATGGAATCCGATCAGGTGGAGGAATTCATCGACCAGTTGGAAGGCCATGGCATTGAACTGGAAAGAAAGTCGGATGACGAGGAACATCTCGATCGCCTGATGAAACCGACAGAAGACAAATTCGATCTGAACGACCTGAGCGTTCCGCCTGGCATCAAGATCAATGATCCTGTCCGTATGTACCTGAAAGAAATCGGGCGAGTGGATCTTTTGAAGGCTGAAGAGGAAGTCCGTCTGGCTAAATTGATCGAGCAGGGGGATGAAGAGGCGAAAAAACGCCTGGCTGAAGCCAACCTCCGTTTGGTCGTCAGTATCGCCAAACGTTATGTCGGACGCGGCATGCTGTTCCTGGATTTGATCCAGGAAGGGAATATGGGCCTTATCAAAGCGGTTGAAAAGTTCGATTACTCGAAAGGGTTCAAATTCAGTACCTATGCAACTTGGTGGATCCGTCAGGCCATCACACGCGCAATCGCTGACCAGGCCCGTACAATTCGGATTCCTGTTCATATGGTCGAAACGATCAATAAATTGATTCGTGTACAGCGCCAGCTGCTGCAGGACCTGGGCCGTGATCCGTCGCCAGAAGAAATCGGTGAAGAAATGGATCTTCTGCCTGAAAAAGTGCGTGAAATCCTGAAAATTGCACAGGAGCCGGTGTCCCTTGAAACGCCAATTGGTGAAGAAGACGATTCCCACCTTGGTGATTTCATAGAAGATTCGGATGCACAGTCCCCGTCAGACCACGCTGCCTACGAATTACTGAAAGAGCAGCTGGAAGACGTGTTGGATACATTGACCGACCGTGAAGAGAACGTATTGCGCCTGCGTTTCGGCCTTGATGACGGCCGCACACGCACGCTTGAGGAAGTCGGAAAAGTTTTCGGCGTCACACGCGAGCGTATTCGCCAGATCGAAGCGAAGGCACTTCGCAAGCTTCGCCACCCTTCACGCAGCAAACGCTTGAAAGACTTTTTAGAATAAGCACAACCGTTTCTCATGTTAATTATGAGGAACGGTTTTTTCTTTTATTTAAGATGAAGTATTATCTATTTACCCTTATCTATTGAGTTTGTCGGAATTTTAGCTATATAATGAATAGTGTAAGCGTATTCAAATTAAAGGGGATGTAAATAATGAATTTCGATTTGTCGCAAGAACAACAGATGATTAAAAAGACAATTAAGGAATTTGCGGATAAGGTAGTGGCTCCTGGAGCTATTGACCGCGACCGCAGCAAAGAATTTCCGACAGAGATTTTCAAACAGCTATCCGACATGGGGATGATGGGTTTGCCGTTTGATGAAAAATACGGCGGTGCAGGAGCTGACACAACGAGCTTTGCAATTGTCACTGAAGAGCTGAGCCGTGCTTGTGCCTCTACAGGAATTACGTACTCAGCCCATATTTCACTGGGCGGTGCTCCACTTAATCTGTTCGGCACGGATGAACAGAAAGAAAAATACCTGACTCCGATCTGTACGGGCGAATCGTTTGGTGCATTCGGTCTGACAGAACCCAATGCCGGTTCAGACGCAGGCGGAACGGAAACACGCGCAGTTGAAGATGGCGATGATTGGGTCATTAACGGCTCAAAAGTCTACATCACGAACGCCAGCCATGCAAAACATCTGGCAATTACGGCAATTACAGGAATGAACGACGGCAAAAAAGAAATCAGTGCGATTATCGTGCCGACTGATGCCGAAGGTTTCACAATTATCGACAATTACGAAAAAATGGGGTTGAATGCTTCCAACACCACAGAATTGGTGCTGGATAACGTACGCGTTCCTAAAGGCAATCTCCTGGGCAAGCGTGGAGACGGATTCAAGCAGTTTTTGGTGACGCTTGACGGCGGGCGCATCGGCATTGCTGCGATGGCTGTAGGGATTGCACAGGCCGCATTCAACCGGGCTTTGGCATACTCGAAAGAACGCAAGCAATTCGGTAAAACTTTATCAGAATTCCAAATCACTCAATTCAAGTTGGCGGATATGGCGATGAAGATCGAATTGGCCCGCAATATGGTTTATAAAGCTGCCTGGATGAAAGATGAGGGACGCCCGTTTACAAAAGAGGCTTCCATGGCAAAGCTTTACGCTTCAGAGATCTCCATGCAAGTTGCGAATGAAGCCATCCAGATCCACGGCGGTTATGGCTACATGAAGGAATACGAAGTGGAGCGCTACATGCGTGATGCCAAGCTTCTCGAAATCGGAGAAGGCACTTCAGAAGTTCAACGTATGGTTATCGCACGTCAAATCGGCTGTTAAATTACTGAAATTGTCACATTCAATCCGAAATTTCTCCATTATGTCTTTCCGTTTTGAACAGAATACAGTACAATAATGAATGATACGAATACTATCATTTGCAGAACTCGAAGAGGAGGGGTAACGTATGCAAAAAAATGCAATTGTACCTTATATTTTAATTATGGCTTTCGGTATTGGCCTGATTTTCTTCCTTTCATTAGGAGGCGTAGGCGACGAAGCTGAAATTGCTGATGAAAACGGAACTGAAGAAAACGGCGATGGTGCAGCAACTGGTGAAGGCACAGGCGGAGATACTGCTGATGCAGGCGAATTCGACCCAGAAGCTAAAGCACAGGAAAGCTGTATTTCATGCCACGGCTCAAGCTATGAAGGCGGAGTCGGACCAACTTTGATTGGCGTTGAATTGTCACAGGAAGAGATTGAAGGTGTCCTTGCAAACGGTGTGGGCACTATGCCAGGCGGTCTGGTAGAAGCTGATAACATTCCAGCAATGGCTGAGTGGGTCCTATCACTCGGAGAATAATAGCAAAAACCCTTAGTTCTTCTGGAGCTAAGGGTTTTTCTGTCAATTGGAGGATTTTGGATGAATGCGCAACAATTATCAGAAAGACTGAAGAGAGTCGCTTCTTATGTTCCGAAGCAGGCAGTTTTGGCGGATATCGGAAGTGACCATGCTTACCTGCCGTGCTATTTGGCTTTAAAGGGTGATATAAAGGCGGCCATTGCCGGCGAAGTGGTGAAAGGCCCTTATGAATCTGCGAAAAAACAAGTCCGTCAGGAAGGCCTGCAGGACGTAATAGCTGTTAGGTTAGCCAGCGGACTGTCAGCGATTGAACCGGCTGACGGCGTCACGGCAATTTCGATTGCCGGCATGGGCGGTCCGTTGATCACTTCCATTATCGAAGAAGGCAAAGAAAAACTCGACGGGGTCCAGCGTCTGATCCTGCAGCCCAATGTCCACGCCAAATCAATCAGGGAATGGGCAGCGGCAAATCAATGGGCAATCATAGACGAAGAAATCCTGAAAGAGAACGATAAGATTTATGAAATCCTCGTGCTGGAACCGTCGGCATCCCCTGTTGATTTGTCAGAAATGGAACTTTTGATGGGCCCGATCCTGAGCAACGAAAAGTCTCCGGTGTTTAAAGAGAAATGGAGTAGGGAAAGTTCACAATGGAAACGAATTCTCACTTCGATGGAGGAAACCGAACAGACGCTCCAAATTCTCGGGAAGAAACAGGAACTCGTTGACAAAATCCGCTTAGTGGAAGAGGTGCTGCAAGTTGAAAATACCTAATGGCCAACAAATCATTGAAGAATTTGAGAAATGGTCCCCGAAGTATCTGGCTATGGAAGGCGATCCCGTAGGACTCCATGTCGGGACGTTGAATAAGAAAGTCGAAAGGGTGCTCGTGACACTTGATGTCGATGAAGCAGTTGTTGACGAAGCGATAGCCAAAAAGGCGGAGCTGATCATCGCGCATCATCCGCCGATTTTCCGACCATTGAAAAACCTGCAGACCGATTTTCCGCAGGGCCGCCTGATGGAGAAGCTGATCAAGTACGATATCGCGGTTTATGCCGCACATACGAATCTTGATGTTGCTGACGGTGGAGTCAATGATCTTCTGGCCAAAGCGCTTGGGCTGCGAAATACGGAAATCCTCGTTCCGACTTATGAGGCGGAGCTTGTGAAAATTGCCGTTTTTGTGCCTGAAAGTCACGAAGAAGAGTTGCGTGAAGCACTCGGAAATGCAGGAGCCGGCGCGATCGGCGATTACGAGCATTGCAGTTATACCCTGTCGGGGACAGGGCGTTTCCGGCCAACAGCCGACGCTGACCCCTATATAGGAGAATCAGGCAAGATGGAAATGACCGAAGAGTCGAAGATTGAGGTAGTTGTCCGGAAATTTGAGAAGGACCGGGTCATCCGTGCAATGATTGCCGCCCATCCGTATGAAGAAGTGGCTTACGACGTATTCACTTTGGAAAACAAGGAACTGCCGATGGGGCTGGGGCGTGTCGGAGTACTGCCTGAGCAACTGACGCTGCAAGAGTTTGCCGAATTGGTGAAAGACAGGCTGCATGTTCCATTTGCACGCGTAGTGGGGAACTTGGATGACAAAGTGAAGAAAGTGGCAATTCTCGGTGGCGATGGCAATAAATACATCCAGCAGGCCAAGCGTTCCGGAGCGGATGTTTACGTTACAGGGGATATGTATTTTCATACTGCCCAGGATGCTCAGGCGATCGGCTTGAATATCGTCGACCCCGGCCATCATGTGGAGAAAGTAATGATCCGCGGTGTTGCCAATCATTTAGCGAAGAACACGGACTGGCAATGCGAATTCCTGCCGTCTGAAGTGGATACAGAACCTTTTAAAGTCATATAAAAAGAGCGCCGAATCTGCAGCAAGCAGATTCGGCGCATTTATTTTTAGTGAATTATTCTCCAACCGGATAAGGCTCAATGCGGTTCGAAGGTTTCGGGTGCTTGATTTTCGGAAGAATTTTATTTAAGGGAACAGAGCGCGCCAGTTGATGCGTCTCCGGATCAGCCGGATCGAATTTATCAAGGAAGTTCATGACTTCTTTCACGATAGGTGTGGGAGTCGATGCTCCTGCTGTTACACCCACTGTTTCAACGCCCTGGAGCCATTCAAGCTTCAGCTCGGAGATATCAGAGATGCGGTAAGCCGGTGTGCCGGCGATGTCCTGTGATACCTGTGCCAGGCGATTCGAGTTATTGCTCATCGGGTCGCCAATGACAATGAGAAGATCAGTTTCTCCGGCCTGTTCGGCAACTGCTTCCTGACGAACCTGTGTTGCCAGGCAGATTTCCTTATGGACTTCGGAATGAGGGAATTTTTCTTTCAGCCGTTCCATCATAGCTACGACATCCCATTGGCTCATGGTTGTCTGGTTGGTGATGATGATTTTGTCTGCGGTCAATTGGAGCTTATTAACATCCTCGACGTTTTCGACAAGGTGGACCAGATCAGGAGCGACACCGATTGCGCCTTCCGGTTCCGGATGGCCGCTTTTTCCGATATAGATGATATGGAAGCCGTCCGCCGTTTTTTCGCGGATCAGGTCGTGGGTGACGGTAACGTCCGGGCAGGTTGCATCAATCGACACAAGCCCTTTGCGCCGAGCCAGTTCGCGAACCTGCGGTGAAACGCCGTGTGCTGTGAAAATGACGGTTCCCGTTTCGACTTTCTCCAGAATCTCGAGGCGGTTGTTGCCGTCGAGTGTGATGATGCCATCAGCCTCAAATGCATCGGTGACATGTTTATTGTGGACTATCATTCCCAGTATATAAATAGGGCGGGGCAAAGTCTCGTCCATTGCGGCATTTTTCGCAATGACCATGGCATCCACCACTCCGTAGCAATATCCTCTTGGTGATATTTTCATAACTTTCATCTAGTACCGCTCCTTTCAACAATCAATACTTTCATTATAACGGAGACGGTTCAGCTTTACAAAAGATGCATCGCGTAAAATAGCAGGTTTATGCTATAATATACGGAGCTTAAGGAGGGAACTTAATCCCATGACAAAATTCAACGACTATTCATTAAAACCATTCCTTTTGGAGGCAGTGGAAAAGCTCGGTTTCACAGAACCGACACCGATTCAAAAAGAGATTATGCCCCATATATTGAAAGGCAACAGCGCAATCGGCCAATCCCATACAGGGACAGGCAAGACGCACAGTTTCATCATTCCGATCGTCGAACGGGTCGACGTCAGCCGCCAGGAAGTGCAGGCAGTCATCGCTGCTCCGACTCGTGAGCTCGGAATGCAGCTCTACAATGAAGTCCTGAAGCTTACGGAAGGTTCAGGCATTGAAGTCAAATCATTTATTGGCGGAACAGACAAACAGCGTTCAATCAATAAATTGAAAACCCAGCCGCATATCGTAATCGGTACACCGGGACGCCTGAAAGATATGGTCAACGAACGCGCGTTGTTCGTCCATACCGCAAAAATCCTTGTTGTCGATGAAGCGGATCTGGCATTTGATATGGGCTTTATCGAAGAAATCGACCAGGTTGCAGGAAAAATGCAGGAAGGCCTTGAAATGTATGTCTTTTCTGCCACAATTCCTGAAAAACTGAAGCCATTCTTGAATAAATACATGGAATCACCGGTCCATGTCAAAGTCGGCGACAAACGCCCGACTGCCGATGGCCTTGATTTTTACCTGGTTCCAGTCCGCAGCAAAAAGAAAATGGAGCGCCTGAAAGAAGTGATGGAAATCATCAATCCTTATTTGGCCATCATTTTCGTCAACACACGCACCAATGCAGATTATGTGGCAAATCAATTGGCAAAAGATGGAATCAAAGTCGGCCGCATCCATGGTGATCTTGCTCCCCGTGAGCGCGTGAAAATGATGAGACAGATCCGCGACCTCGAATACCGATATATCGTAGCCACAGATTTAGCGGCACGCGGCATCGACATCGAGGGTGTCAGCCATGTCATCAACTACGAATTGCCGGAAGATCTGGAATTCTTTATTCACCGTGTCGGACGTACTGCCCGAGCGGGAATGAAAGGCCTTGCCATCACACTGTTCAAACCGGAAGAAGAGGACGCGATTGTCCGTGTTGAAAAAATGGGCATCCCGTTCCAGCAGAAAGACATCATTAAAGGTGAATTCGTCGATCTGAAAGAGCGCCACAGCAGAAAGACGCGTGTGCGCACGACAAACGAAGCGGATGCCAAAGCAAAAACGATGGTCCATAAACCGAAAGCGGTTAAACCGATGTACAAGAAAAAGATGAAATGGAAAATGGAAGAAATCAAAAAAGCGGAACGACGCAAAAACCGCAAGAAATAAGGAGTCGAATTTATGTTACTTGGATCTCACGTATCGATGAGCGGCAAAAGGATGCTGCTGGCAGCAAGTGAAGAAGCAGCTTCCTATGGAGCGACAACTTTCATGATCTACACAGGAGCACCGCAGAACTCGCGGCGCAAACCGATCGAAGAACTTAATATAGAAGCGGGGCAGGCGCATATGGCAGCAAATGGACTGTCCAATATCGTCGTCCATGCACCTTATATCATCAATATTGGCAATACCCAGAAGCCGGAGACTTTTGCGCATGGCGTGGAGTTTCTGCAAAAGGAAATCGAGCGCACTGCCGCTCTAGGTGCAAAACAAATCGTATTGCATCCAGGCGCCCATGTTGGTGCCGGGGCTGAGGCAGGCATCGCGAAAATCATTGAAGGCCTGAACGAAGTGCTGAGCCAGGATTTCCCGGTGAATATTGCACTTGAAACGATGGCGGGCAAAGGAACAGAATGCGGACGCAGTTTCGAAGAGATTGCTTCAATCATCAATGGCGTAAAGAACAATGAGCGCCTGTCAGTTTGCTTCGATACATGCCATACGCATGATGCCGGCTATAATATCAAAGAGGACTTCAACGGCGTCCTTGACCAGTTTGACCGCATTGTCGGCATTGACCGGCTGCAGGTGCTTCACATCAACGACAGCAAGAACGTCCGGGGTGCTGCCAAAGACCGCCACGAGAATATCGGATTTGGTGAAATTGGCTTTGAAGCCTTGAACGGCATTGTCCACCACCGCGACCTCATGCATGTTCCTAAAATATTGGAAACACCGTATGTCGGAGCAGATGCAAAAAACAAAAAAGCGCCATATGCTTACGAGATTGAAATGTTCAAAGCCGGGGTATTTTCACCCGGTGTCATAGAAGAACTGAAAGCTCACCAGTAACACCCTGACAATTGAAGGGTGGAAAAAAATTTTTTTCATTGTAAAAAGGGAACCGAATGGCAAATCACTCCACAATTTATTTTTTAAAAAATATTTAGATGAAAAGCTCAGATTGAATTCTGAGCTTTTTCTGTGCCGATTTTTAAATTCTGAAAAATTATAATAATGACTTTATTTTTGCAGTGACAGGTGATATGATATATTTGTCAAAATAATGTTATTTTATCATTAAAGTATTAAAAATATGCGTTCTATAAAGGAGGCGAAAATGGATTCTAAAGCTATTAAAGGAGGGAGTTCTTTTGGACAGAAGAAGATTTTTAGTGTTGAGTTCGGTTATGACTCTGGTGTTGACATTGGTGTTTTCGAATGCGGTTGCAGCCAATTCGTTCGGTTCAGATGTTTCCAAACAGCTTTCTGAGGTTCGGCAGGTAACAGCGAAGTACCATGATATCCAAGTAGCTTTTGATGACGGATATATTACCGATTATCACATTGTTACCAATATGGGTATTCATTTAGTCAAACCAGAAT
>DATHVZ010000095.1:0-4922 GCA_035461005.1 Planococcus sp. (in: firmicutes)
AGGATCGATCAGGGATGGAATTTCCTGATCTTCGAGCGAATCAAATTCGATGTGGCAATAGCCGTCCGGATTTTTCTCGAGATAATCCTGGTGATATTCTTCGGCCAGGTAATAATGTTCCAACGGTTCAATTTCTGTCACGATCGGTTCATCGTAGCGCTCAGCTTCACCAGCCACTACGCTATCGATGACAGCACGTTCTTCCGGATCTTCATAAAAGACAGCCGTGCGGTACATCGTTCCTTTGTCATTGCCCTGCTGATTCAGCAAAGTCGGATCAATGATGATAAAGAACTGGGAAACCAGGCTTTCCAGGTCGATGCGTTCGGGATCGTAGCGGACATGAACCGTTTCGGCATGCCCTGTGTTTTTGTAAAGAACGTCCTGGTAAGTCGGATTTTCGGTCGTGCCATTGGCGTAGCCTGATGTCACATCATAGACGCCATAGACCCGGGCCATATAGGCTTCAACTCCCCAGAAACATCCTCCCGCAAACCAGATGTCCTCAAGGTTTTCAGTATCGAAAACCAGATCCTCGTTCGGGTTGTCCGGAAAAGGGGAAGTGCTTTCCGCCGGATCCGCCGTCGCATTGCTTGTGGAGTCGGTGGAATCTGAAGAACCCGGAGTTTCCGTTGTACCGGGCAGCGAACAGGCAGCTAAGATCAACAGAAGAAACAGAAGCAATATGGAAAATTTGAATTTCATTTGGAGTCGACCGCCTTCCATTATTGGATGTTGTCAAAGGTTTCATAAATCTGTTCATTGCTCATGTGGCCAGTCTGGCTTTTCACCAGCACGCCGTCCGTTCCGATAAAAACGGATGTCGGGTAGCCGATGATGCCGTAGTCGTCGAAGGCAGGACCGCCTTCATCCAATAGGACCCGGATATTCGAGGTGTTGTCGACGCCTTCAAACCATTTGGCGAAAGAATCGCTGTTTTTCTCAGCATTCGAACCCGGCGATACGATGGTCAGTACTTTAAAATCCGGATCTTCACCGGCGAGCGTATTCAATTCATTCATGCCGGACAGACAGATTGAACACCAGGACGCCCAGAACTTGATGTATACTTTTTCACCGGCATATTCAGACAGCTCATGTGTTTCCCCCTGCAGGTCAACCAGTGTAAATTCTGGAGCAGGTTTTCCGTCATTCAATTGCTCGGCAGTAGAAGAGGATTGACCGCCTGAGCAGGCTGCCAGCAAGATGAAAAGAGTTATAAGAATGGGCAGGGCCATGTAACGTTTCATAGGAAATCATCCTTTTCGTTTGCTGATGTAAGGGCTTTAAATGATTAGGAATATAAAAGCATATAGACCAG
The DNA here is from genome assembly GCA_035461005.1 of Planococcus sp. (in: firmicutes). Lineage (GTDB taxonomy): Bacteria > Bacillota > Bacilli > Bacillales_A > Planococcaceae > Planococcus. The sequence continues at coordinate 1,322 of DATHVZ010000095.1, forward strand.
ACTGCCTATACTCACATCATATAGCGAACGGGAAAAGAAAGATAATGAATTGTCTCAGTTTAAGAGTAAATAAGCCATTAGGAGCGAATTGTTCGACAATGGAAAAAAAGAGGGTGTATAGAAACAAAAAAAGCGCATCCATAGCGGAAGCGCCATCTTTTTATCCATTTATCATTTTCCGCAGCTCTTCATTATACAGCCGGCAGCGTTCCAGCACACTCGGCACCGTCTGGCCCGATTCAGCCATTTTCCGCAGTTCGTCGAAAGTGACAAGCATAGCACCGCAAACCTCGCCTGGCTGCAACTTCATCGCGGAAGGTTCAATCATGTCAGCGGATTTCCAGATGTAGCTGTCGCGGAAATAATGGCCGTATTTCAGTTCACCGATTTTCTTCAATTGCTCCGACGCAGCAAGCAGGCCGGTTTCTTCCTCAAGCTCACGGACTGCGCCTTCAATACTCGATTCGCCGGTAGTAATCGAGCCACCAGTGATTTCCCAAAGCAAGGGGTAGCTTTTTACCGGGTCCCGTTGAGTCAATAAAATGCGGCCGTCCGTGTTGATCGTAAATATTTCAACGACAATATGATATTCGCCCTTGTTCAATTCGATGCCCCGTTGATGTGTTTTGCCGAGCGTGTTCCTGTTTCCGTCTACCAGATCCCAAAATTCCATATGCTTCACTCCTATTAAATGAGTATATAAAAATGGAAGCTAAATGGAAAGCATGAAAATAAAAATCGGTGCGGCATAAACAAGCGGTGCCAGCGTGAAAATCATGCCAAAGACGTTAAAGCGCCGTGAAAATAACAAAGATGCCCCCAAAACCCACATTGCCAGAAAGAATGTTTCACTCCATACAATTCTGTCGAGCGCGCCCTGTTCCAAAATCGGAATGGCGGTCAGAAACGCCAGAAAGCCAGTCCATAAGAGATGGAAAACCCGATAGATTCCATAAACCATTTCATTCCTCCGTCCTTTGTTGTATAGAACGCAGAGGAGGACGTTTGGTTCCGTGCACATTGGAGCGTCCTGATTTCGTCTACAAATCCTCATAGGCAAGGTGCAAGATCCGAATGTTCCTGATAAAGTGGAATAAGCCATCGCCGCATCATAGATGAATAGCTGGAGAGATTCCATACATGAAGTCTTTTGCGGTTGACCTGAAATACTGGAGAGGCAGTTGAATAAAGATGATACGATTTTTGAGTAAATACAGCCATTGGATTTTATTGGTGCTGGTAGCCGGGGGCCTGACGGTAAGCTTTTTCAATGGTACATATGATGGTGCCTCGCTGATTTTTGGCGTCATCGGCGTATTGGGAGTTGGTTATCTGGTCTACCGGATCGAAGCAGATAGAAAAAGAAAGAAAATAAAAAACTGATTTGAAAGCCGGATCCGGAGATGGAGACGGCTATTTTTATTGAGAAATTTTGGAAGGTTTTAAAAAGCTTTTTGTCGAATAAGAAAGAAAAGGGGGAACGGCAAAATGACAGAAAAGAGAAATGTGATTGCAACGGTGCTGCAGGTAGTCGGGGGTGCAATCATTGCAATCAGTGTGTTCAGAGCGTTAAGTGCAATTGATTACTTCGGAGGCTATGCGGCATTTGACGTTTTTCTGCAGGGAGTTATTTTCGGTACGCTTATTATCGGATTCGGTGAAGTGATCAAGCTGATGCAGGGCCTGTTCAATCAGCGTGAGCCGGAGCGGCCGGTCGTGGATGTGGAGAAAGTGAGGAGAGCGGCGTTACAAAAGTCGAACGAAAGTGCCGTGTCGCTCGAGACCCGCAACAGGATCATGGATTTTTATACGAAAAACAATGTGGTTGTTGATGACATCGAGGCAACGCCGTACGAAGGCTATGCAATCGTAGACCATGACGGCCAGCGTGATGTTGTGGATTTGAATAATTGGGAGCTGGAAATATTGTCGGAAGCGCAATTGAGGGAGAATCCGGAATTGCGGGGGTTGTTGGAGTAGCAGAAATGCGTGGATAACAAAGGAGGAAATGAATGAAATCATCCATGAAGTGGATATTAATGATTATTGCAGGAATTTTCCTGCTGCCGTTCCTGTATTTTATGTGGCCAGGAGTATTTGCCTTTATGGCAGTAGCGAGCCTGGTTATCATCAAAGCAAAACTGCCCGTAATAAAAGGTTGGTTTGGCGAATGGCAGGTGACGAGAATATTGGACAAGCTCGGGGAGGATTATAAAATTTACAACGATTTGTATGTGCCAAAAGAAGACGGAGGCACATCACAGATTGACCACATTGTTACATCACCCTACGGAATTTTCGTAATTGAGACAAAGCATTATACAGGCTGGATTTTTGGCGCGGAACACCAGCCGCAATGGACGCAGGTTATTTATAAGCGGAAAGAGAAATTATACAATCCGATCCGTCAAAATTACGGTCACATCATGTCATTAAAGTCTTATTTGGGGTTTGGAGACACCCAGGTTCTTCACTCGATCATTGCCTTTTCCTCTCAGTCGACGTTTAAGTTTAAAGAGCCTTTTAAGTCAGCGGCCGTCATACAGTTTCCTCAGTTATCGGAAACCATAACCGGAGAGCGCAATACCATCCTGGAAAAACAGGAGCTGGACGAAATAAACTGCAAACTGGCCCGGCTGCTGATTACTGACAGAAAAGAAAAACAGAATGTAAAAAGACAGCATTTAAGATCAGTTAAAAATCGCGCAAGCGTGAAGTCCAAACCGTTATCCTCCAGTGCATCCGGAACGGGGAAGCGAACTTCATTAAATGATAAATTGACAGCAGTCCCACTGGCGAACCGACCAGAAGAAGTTGGTGCCATGTGCACAAAATGTGGCAGCGAAATGAAATTGAAGAAAGGGCGTTATGGTTCTTTTTATGGCTGCAGCAATTACCCAATATGCCGCCATACGAAAAAAATCTCCCTAAGTTCGTAGAGACACAGAAACAGGAGGTAGATCAATGTTCTCATTTGAGCACGTTGCAATTATCGTAAACGATATGGACCGGTCCATCGATTTTTACAAGAAAACCTTTGGGTTCGAAGTCCGTTTCAGAAAAAAGCGCGCTGACAGAGAAATGACTTTCTTATTTTTAAAAAATACTCCGCAGATTGAAATAGAGCTGATCGAGGATATAGACCCGGTCCGCCATTACAGCAAGGAGGGCGTAGTGAATCATCTGGCATTCCGTGTCGAGGACTTGCAGCGGGCGATCAGTTTCATCAATGAAACCAGCAGCCTTAAAATTGCGCCCGCAGTGAAATTCACGGCGGATGGCGGGAAGATGGTTCTTTTCGAGGGATTGAACGGGGAAATGCTTCAGCTGATCGAGAAGCCATGATCTGAATGAGAAACCCAATTTAGTTGTTATTATTTATTCTTATATTAGACCAGTAAGATGTTCATTCCGAGCATCTTTTTTTGTTTCTGACAATCTGCGGTCAATTTAAGGGAGGGGAGTAATTTTACAGAACGGTCCGGACTCTATTGGTGGATTTTTGGCCTGCGCAAATAAATCTCGATCTCCGCAAATAAAATAGATTTACCGCAAACAAATTTGAATCTGCGCAAATAAATTTTATTCTCCGCAAACAAAT
>DATHVZ010000096.1:0-13706 GCA_035461005.1 Planococcus sp. (in: firmicutes)
GGTGGAAAAGTTACATGTTTTACACACTCAATATCCGAACAAGCAGCCGGTTCATATCAGCGGCGCTTTGTCTGAAGTCCCCACGGTGCCACTCGATTGCCAAACCAAGAATGGCGTTGGCCTGATAGGCGCTGAGCATTGGAATGTCGATGTCGAGGCCGGTATTATAATGTTCACTGACGTCATTTTTAATTAAAATCTGAACATGGTCAAACAGCAAATAATAATAGGACAGCGGTACGGTTTTCGAGAAAACGATGCGGTAGAATTTTTGGTGCTTTTCAATATGGTGAAAAATACGGATGGTAGCTGGATTCACATCTTTTGTGAGCAGGTTCTGCACATGCCGATGCGGCTCCTGATAGGAATCCGCCAGATCTTTCATGATCGTTTTGAAATAATCCTCAAACAGGTTTTCGACCTGGCCGAAATGCGCGTAGAACGTGCCCCGATTGACCTTGGCAATCCGGCATAATTCCGTGACGGAAATCGAATTCAAACTCTTTTCCTTCAATAAATGCATCAGCGCTTCCCGCAACGCCTCTTTGGTCTTATACACACGCAAATCCATCTTCATCTTTTCACCTCTTAACGAACAGAATCCGCCGATTTGTAGGATAACGAACAGTTTCGCCCATTTTGTTTATTGAATATTCTCACTTTTTAGCGTTATAATTTTATTGTACACTTGTTCATTAATTATGAGGAGGTTTTTTGATGAGATTGGAAGGAAAAGTTGCGGTAGTTACGGGTGCAGCATCCGGAATAGGCAAGGCGATTGCGGAATTGTATGCGGCTGAAGGCGCGAAAGTGGTCGTCGCCGACATGAATTTCGACGACGCCGAAGCCGTAGTACAGGGCATTTCATCGAACGGCGGAACAGCCAAGGCGATGAAAGTGAACGTCACCAGCCAGGAAGACATCGACACTATGATCGACACAGCGGTAAACGAATTTGGCACATTGGACATTTTGGTCAACAATGCCGGCATCATGGACGGTTTTGAGCCAGTCGGTGAAATTACAGATGAAAAATGGGACCTGATTTTTGATGTAAATACAAAAGGCGTCATGCGCGCCACGCGTAAAGCGATTCCAATCTTCCTTGAAAAAGGCAAGGGCGTCATCATCAACACGGCGTCAACGGGCGGATTGAACGGTGCTCACGCCGGCGCGGCATACGGCGCATCGAAACACGCGGTTGTCGGATTGACGAAAAACACGGGCTATATGTATGCGGGTTCCGGCATCCGCTGCAACGCAATTGCACCGGGTGGCGTGGAAACCAATATCGGTTCCACCATGACGAACATCAGCCCGTTCGGCGGCGGCCGCCTGCAGGCTGTTCATGGCCTTATGCCACGGGTCGGACAACCAGTGGAAATCGCGCAAGTGGCCTTGTTCCTGGCGTCTGACGACTCAAGCTTCGTCAACGGCACTGTGATTACAGCAGATGCGGGCTGGACGGCTGCGTTCTAATTCCGATGAGTGTTCAATGCCAGTTCCGCAGTTTGCGGGACTGGCATTTTTGGTGTGATTTTGGCTTCCGGACAGTATTTTTGGATTGCGGACAGTATTTCATCGGCTCCGGATAGTATTTTCGTTTTCCGGACAGTATTTCAGCAGTTCCGGACAGTAAATCCATTTTTCTGGAAAAAAGCAGATCCGCAGCCATAAAAGAGGTGCAGCCGGACAATAACTGATCGACTTCTCGACCAGTTACCAGAGCAACAGCGGATGTTTTTCGCGGCGCGAAAAACTCCAGGGTTTTAAGGAAGCCTTAGCGTCCGCTAAGGCTTTTTCATATTGTGGGGTTGGTTGGGTAGGGCAAATAATCTGGAACAGCTGAAACTGGTGCTGCGCAAACAAATCCAGTTCACCGCAAACAAATCTAAATCTGCGCAAACAAACTCCCGTCCACTGCCTCATCTCGCTTATTTTCTTATAAAAAAACAAAAAACACCCTGTCCCAGCGGTGTCCTTCTTCTTCAATCGACTTCCCTCAGCATCTTTTCAATCACAACGACACGATCATTCAGCTCATCGATGCGTTTTTGCAGAATCACTGTGGTTTCCTTTTCCAATTCAAGCCGTTCATTCGCTCTTTTCTTATCAAGCTTAAAGGTTCTATAAATGAAGAAGATGAGGATTGCGGGTACGCCCAGTAAAAGAATCGTCGCGACAATATCCCCGTAATTTATGTACAGTGCGTCATTCATTTTATTTCCCCCTTTAGTTTTATTGTCCCAACTCCAAAAAGAATTCCCTCGCCACTTCCGGCATTTCCTCCACATCGAGAACTTTCAATTTTTCGGTTCCGGGCGACGTCATGATTACATAGATCTTCTGGTATATTCAAAGAGTGCCACTTGTTTTATCGTATCCGGAATATTTTCTTGAATAAAGTTGAATTCTTCTTGTGTAAAATTATTTTCATAGCCTTCCAATACCTGTTTTTGAGCTTCCTCGAAATCGTCAGCGAAATGTAATTCCTGATACAATTCGACAGAATTCTTAGGCGTCAGAAAATAAAAATAGTAGATTACACCCCCGAGAGTTATTGCCATCAACAGAAAGAAAGCAATATTGTCTTTTGCTGTTTTTATTCTTTTCATTTTTCACTTAGCCTCTTCCACCACCTTTTTTAGAATGAACTTATATATCTGTCAAAGCAGTTAATAACTCCCAATTAATCTCCCTATATTATAACAATTATATTCAAATTTCCTTATACCTTTTCAAGCTCTTCAAAATATTTCTTTGAAATAAATTTAAAAAAGGCTTAATTGCTCAACTTTTCCTGTCGAAACTTGCTAATCGCCCATAAAAAATTTTAATCGCCCGCATTTTATTTTAATCGCCCGCAAAATTTATTAATCGCCCGCAAATCTTTTTAATCGCCCACAAATTACCACAGCCCTATTTCCGTCCCTTCCCCAAGCCCATAAAACCAAAAAAGAAGCTTTTCGCTGAGCGAAAAGCCTCCAATTAATTTAAAACCTCAATATTTATGTGTAATTTCACCTAAAACAAGTGAACAAAAAGCCTATTGCCTTATCTTTGTTCCGCCATCTCCATGTTTTTATGGATATTCACCTGATGCGGGAATGGGATTTCGATGCCGTTTGCATCAAATGTTTCTTTGATGGCTTTGCGCAATTGGCGTTCGACTGCCCATTGTTCGCCGCTTGTCGCTTTTGCGATGATCCGCAAGGTGACGTCGGATGCGCCAAAGCCCTGCACGCCGATGACATCCGGACCTTCTACAATAGTTTTATTTTCGGCCGCTATTTTATCGCAGGCCGCTTGAATGACCGCGACCGCTTTGTCGATGTCTTCGTCGTACGAAATGCCGATGTCCACCAGCGCGCGCATATTGCCGCGCGAATGGTTGCTGACGGTGGTGATGTCGCGGTTCGGGATGTAATTCAACGTGCCATCGAAGCTGCGGATCTGCGTTGTCCGCAACCCCACCGATTCGACGATGCCGTCGAGGTTGCCAACGGTGACGTAATCATTGATATCAAGCTGTTTTTCCAGCAGCAAAAAGAATCCGGTGACGATGTCGCTGACGAGGCCCTGAGCCCCGAAACCGATTGCCAGTCCGACAATGCCGGCTCCCGCAATCAGACTGGCAACGGACAAACCGAAGATATTGAATATGGTGGCGACCAGAATGAAAATAAGCATATACGAGAAAACATTTTCCGATAAGCCCTGCAGCGTCAGCGCGCGTCCTTTTGTGACGTCGCCTTTGTTCGTCAGTCTATCGAAAAAGCGGCCAATCACTCCATTGCCAATCGCCTTTACAATCAGAAATGCGACCAGAATGCCGATAATTTGAGCCGCAACCACGCCAACCTCAATCAGCAGCCCTTCCCAGTTAAAACTTTTAAAATCCAACAAAAAATCAATCCTTCCTGTTCTTTCCGGCAAAACAGCAACAACTGCATTTTGTCCGACTTAACTTCTTGTTTCCTGTTCCTTTATATCATAAAAGGCATGTGGATTTCATTCCCCTCTTCATTTCTCCGCCGCAAGTTCTTGCTTCGCTATTCATCTCAAATACTTAAAACATACACAATAACTATACAAACTTTCAGGTTCGGCAACCAAAACTGTGCTATGGTTTTTAAATACAAAGAGTCTTTCATCCAATGAACCCCCATTATTTAGATAAGCTAAAGATATTTGCATACGTATCCAGTTACAAATCAGAAAGCGTTGTGGCCCCCATAGAAACAGTAATCAGCACTTATAACCTCCCCCTGGTTCTCCTTTCCATCATGGTAGCGATTTTTTCATCTTCTGCCGCTTTGGATATCAGCAGCCGGCTCAAGTCAACAAATGAAACAGTTCGCTTCCAGTGGATTTTGGCAGGGTCCTTCATATTGGGGCTCGGCATTTGGTCGATGCATTTTATCGGCATGCTCGCCTTCCACCTTTCGATCGACGTAAGCTACAGCATAAGCATGGTCATCATTTCGATTTTCCCCGCCATTGCGGCATCCGGCATCGCTTTTTATATTGTCAGCAGGCCGCCCATCAAGCGAAAAAGCCTGTTCATCGGCGCATTTTTCATCGGCACCGGCATTATTTTCATGCATTATCTGGGCATAGAGGCGATGGAAATGAACGCGGCCATAACGTATGACCCCCGTTTATTGGTGCTTTCAGCAGCTATCGCTTATGCCGCTTCCTTTCTTGGTCTTTTTCTTTTATTTTATTTGCCTGATGTACCCGGCTTTCATTGGCACAAACTGCTCAGCGCAGTTTTGATGGGTCTGGCTGTCTCAGGAATGCATTATACGGGCATGATGGCCGCGTTCTTTACCCCTTCCGGACAGACCATGGACCATGGAGCGGATTCATCGAACGCTACCAGTCCCCTCGCATACAGCATTGGGGCAGGAATGTTGATTTTGCTCGCCATCGCTTCCGGCAGCGTGCGAATTGACAGGAAAATAGCTGTCCAGACAAAAGATTCCGAGTTGAAATTCCAGTCGGTCATCGAATCGGCGAACGATGCCATCATTGTGGTTGATTTACAGGGAATCATTATTCAGTGGAATCATGCAGCACAATATATTTTCGGCTATACAAAAAAGGAAATGCTGGGCTCGAATATCGATTTGATCCTGAAGGAAGACTTTACGGCACTCCATCGCCTCAGCAATATAGAATTTGAAGATATGAAAATATTGAATTCAATGGGCAGGACCATTGAATTGACCGGCTATAAAAAAGGCGGCAGTGAACTTCCATTGGAAATATCACTGGGGACCTGGGAAACGGAAAAAGGCATTTTCTTCAGCAGCATCATCCGTGACATTACAGAGCGGAAAATTTCCGAAAAGAAGATCAAGGATTTGGTCTACATCGAACCGTTGACCGGGTTGCCAAACCGCCGTCTTTTCAATGAGCGCCTGAGTACATTGTTGGAACAGGCAAAAGCAACCGGGACGAGTTTCACCTTGTTTTATATGGATCTGGACAATTTCAAAATGATCAACGATACCTTCGGCCATACAACAGGCGATCTTTTTCTGATGGAAGTGGCCGAACGCCTGAAGCGGCATCTCACCGAAAAAGACACGCTTTCCCGTCAGGGCGGTGACGAATTCATCCTGCTATTGCCGGATACGCGCTGCGACGAAGCAGCAGTTTACGCGCGCAATATGGTGGAAAGTCTGAGTGAAGCTTTTCAGTTTAAAGGGGAAGAAACCTTCACTTCGCTGTCCATCGGCATTAGCAGCTTTCCGGCAGATGGCGTGGATGCTGAAACTTTGATCAAGCACGCGGATATGGCCATGTACCGGATGAAGGAAGATGGCAAGAACGGCTATCAATTCTTTACGAATGAAATGAATCAGGAAGTTTCAAGAAAATCGCAACTGGCAAACGGCTTGCGCAAGGCCATTGAAAACGACGAATTTTCGATTCATTATCAACCGCAAATTTCGATTGGCACCGAGGAAATACAGGGTGTGGAAGCTTTGCTGCGCTGGCAGCATCCGGAATTGGGCACTATCTCTCCTGCCGAATTCATCCCCATTGCCGAAGAAACGGGAAGCATCACCAAAATCGGGAAATTCGTTTTGGAGCAAGCCTGCAGACAGAACAAAGCCTGGCAGGATGCCGGCCTTGCGCCGTTCCGGGTGGCAGTCAATATTTCCGCCCGGCAGTTTTCGCAAAAGAATCTGATTAACTTTGTCGGGAATGCACTCCAAAGCTCCGGCTTATCGCCGCAATATTTAGAGCTCGAGCTGACGGAATCCATTTACCAAAACGCCCAAAGTGCCATCGATACGATGCAAAGGTTGAAGTCAATGGGCGTCTACTTGTCAATCGATGATTTTGGCACAGGCTATTCTTCCCTGAGTTATTTGAAAATGTTTCCGATCGATACGCTCAAAATCGACCGGCAGTTTACCCGCAACATCGGGACCGATCCGAAAGATGCCGTATTGGTTAGAACGATTATACGAATGGCGCATGATCTGGAGCTGAATGTCATTGCAGAGGGCGTCGAAACGAGGGAGCAATTGGAATTCCTGAAGGATGAGCACTGCAACGAGGCACAGGGCTATTATTTCAGCCGGCCGTTGCCCCCTGAAGAGATTGCGGCACTTTATCAGCCTGTATAAGGGACATGCAAAAACCGCTCCAGCCATCCATTGGCCGGAGCGGTTTTTTCATTCAAACTTCACTTTACGTTGGACGAACCATTGTTTAAAGTCCTGGCTAAGTCCGTCCGGCACATCCCGGATTTCACTGACGTGAATCGGTTTCGCGCGATTGGTAAAGCTCAGGCTGCGGACGCCAAAAATGCGCTGCAGTTTGGACTGGCTCACTTCAATTTCCTGTATCCGTTCACGACGGGTGATAAAGGTCGTTGTTGTGAAACCTCCCGTCCGGATCTGGATCGAGTCCCCCTCGAGCGCGTAGCGCGTGAACAAGTAATCGAAAAGACGGTTGACGAGGCTGATTGCAAACAGGACTCCCGCGATCCACAGGAGCGAAGGCTGTAAGAACCATAAGGCAACGGCGGAAAGAATGGGCGCATAATAGGGACGCAGCAGCTTCAGCCAAATGGTATTCCGCGGCAAGCGCGTCAGTTCCTCCTGTACCGTATACTGCGGCAACAGCTCGTTCAGCAATTGGTAAGCCTCCCGTTTCCTCATAAACGGATAAAGCGAATTGGTCGCATTCCCTTCGCCCACACTGACGGCTTCAGCACTGATCAGTCGGATTTCGACAAGGCCCCAAATCCGCTTCATAAAGGGCTGTTCAATTTGAATGGCCTGCACTTTATTGCGCTGGATGGAAAACGTATGGACCTGTCCGACACCCCGCGAAATGTAAATCCGTTCCGGGTCCGCGGCAATCCGGTAATTCCCGTAACGGATCGTGGTGAGAACGAAGCCGATGACGGAAGAGATGAGGATGGCGACAATAAACAGCGGAAGCAGCAGCCAAAGATGATCTGCAAAAAAGAAGAAGACGTTTTCAGCATCGTCTTCCAACGAGAAAAAATCATCGATTTTAAAATACACCGTCAGCAAAATCGGGAAGATGGCCAAAAAGCTGAGTGACGTGAAAGCGGCACGCAGCGTATCCCGCTTGTTCGACTGGAAGTATTCAATGCGTTTCGCCCGTTCCGGTTGTGCCGGCAGAGCCTCTGTATCTTCCCCGTCTTGCCCGGTCGGCAAGGATTCTGGGGCTGTCCCTTTTTCAATCATCCCGATGATCGCATCTGCTTCCCGCCTTTTCAGAACCGGAAAGCGGACCGATGCCTCTTCGCTGGAAGTGCCGGTTTCAAGCGTCAGCGACGTCAAATCGAACCAATTATGGATGAATGTTGTCGCGGTCTTTTTGTTCTGGACCCGACTGAATGCAATGGTCCGGACTTTCTTGACGAAGATACCCTCACGTAAGGTAATGGATGTCTGGTCCACCTCGTAGGTATGCAGCCACCAAGACAAAAAGATCTTTCCAACCGTAAATGCGGCAGCTGCCAGGAACGCGATTTTCGCCCAGAACACCCATCCTGTCGTTACGTCATAATTGAAAATAAACAGGAATAGGATGAAGAAAAAGCTATTGCGCAGGAAACCAAAAAACTCAACGAGCAGATAGGCCGGATGATAGCGTTTGGCGTCGCTGGAATTATTCAAACGAATCATCTTCCTTCACATTGGCATACGACGCAATCTGCGAGCGCAGCTCCAGCGCTTCTTCCTGCGGGATGGCGGGAATCGTGTGGCTCGAAGCAGTCGTGCCGATTTTCAGCGAATACAAACCCGCTCTTCTCAGGAACGGCCCCTGATCCGTCATCACGTATTCAATTTTCGCCATCGGAATGATTTTGTGTTCCACATTCCAGCGTCCATGCTTCAGCTGGATGAAATTTTCATCCACATCATAACGCCAGGTCCGCTGAATAAAGACAGGTTCGATAAATATGCTGAAGACCGCCGACAAAAACGTGATGCCGATCACAACGTAAAGTGTGATAGCCACCCAGCTGTACCAATCCCACACATGGCTTGCCGCAAGGAGCGCACCAAAGCCGAGCAGGAAAGCGCCGTGTCCAATTGCATTCGTCGTCCGCCAGATTTGGATGATTTTTTTTGAGATCTGTCTTTCCGGTTCTTTTAATATGTATTCCATTTCTTTCACCTCATTCTTATTACGGCTATGCGGCAGTTAAGTTTCGGGAATTCCGTTTTATTCCGCCACAAACAGTTTCCCTTTGTGTTGCGCCGCGTCCACGGAAATCGTTTTGCCGTTCTGCAGCCCTATTTCCACGGTTTCGTCGGGGTGACGCTCATCGATATAGATGAGGACATGGCCCTCAATTTCCACAGAAACAACATCGCCAGTTTGCGATTCCTCCAGTGCCCATGTGCCGTAGCCGCCATGTGAATACTCATAAACTGCGATGGTCGGATGATCGTCAATATTCAATGCAAAGACCGTCAGCTCCCCGTCAATCCATTCGTCCTTTTTCGTAATCTCGATTTTTTTACTGTCGAGGCTGTAGTCGTCATGATAAGAGTAATAGAGGGTCTTCCACAGATTTTGCTGTGCAAGGATACCGGTCGCATCCCAGCTGCTTGTTTGAAAAACCTCCCCATTATTCTTCACGCCCAATGTCACTCCGAATTCAGGCGTTTCATGATCATTTACATCGAAGAATCCGACATAATACCCTTCCTCAAAATGCTCCGGTTCGACCGTGAACTCCCGCTCCGGATACTTGGTGGCCAGGTACTCAGTAACTTGTTCGTACTTTGCTTCATGAATATTCTCTTGTAACGTCGGAAAATAGGCATAGTACCCTATGTATCCGATTATTAAAAAAGCTGTCACCGCCATCGCCCATTTTTTGCGCTTTCGGAACACGAACCAGGCGACAGCGATTATGATAAGCAGTAAAAATCCGAACAGAAGATATACAATGAGGTCACCTGGGTTCATGTGATTCTCCCTTTCATTGACGATTATTGGAATGATTTGTCTTTAATCATACGTGAAAACATTCTTGCTTGATAGATACTGTGTTAAATTTAAGAAGAGCTATCTCCCCATGGAAAGTAGTATAAATACATAATTGTTGAAGGAGTCAACCGTCCCATCCTGGGAACCCATTCAACAAACCGAGAGGACAAGAAAATGAAAAGAGCATGGAAAGTAACCTTGATTATCCTTACATACACCGTCGGCATGGTCGTTGGCCTCACGAGCTCCGTTTCGCCAATCGTCGGAAATACCTCGTTGAATTCGAAAAAAATTGACAGACACATCCAGCAATTACAACAATACTCGTGGTTTTCGGCTTTATATGAAGATGAACGCTATCGCCGATCTTTCTTTGCGAATAAAAAAGTGAGGGGCTACCTGCAAAGCTCTCTGCGCGTCAATCGCTTAATAAAGGATGATAAAGCACAAAAAAGCTTTGCCCACTTGTTGGAAAAGCAGGCGCAGCTTCGTGACAATAACTAGCCAGTTTTTAAAAACAGGAACCCATCCCTTTACTCTTTCACCAGTTCAATTAACTTTGCATCTACATCCGGTGTCACAGAGTAGAGCGTGTGAGTATCATCCGCATCCATCAGCGAAGCTGTTTCTCCTTCACTACCCAGCCACAGATGCAAATAATGCTCGTCCCCATCTGCCATGACCACTTTCAGATAGAATTCGGGATCTATTATATTTACTATTCCTGGTTGTCTGATTGCACTTGAAAATAAATCATGAAAAATTCCGAGGTCATTGGCGTCTTTATAAATAACCGGATCGATTCCTTTCGTTTCAGAAAGCTCGACTATTGCAATGTCACCCTCTATTAATAGCGCTTCGCTTTCTGTCGCCTCAGATTCGCTCATTTCTTCTTCCGCTTGAGCGGCCTCGTTCTCCACCTGGCATCCGAATAGATAGATGGACGTTAACGCTACTAAACAGAAGAATGCAGTTCGTTTCATATACCCCAGCTCCTCATATGTATTTCCTTAATCTTCCTATTAGACGCAGGGGATGCTTTGAAAGTTACAGCATCGTTTCACAGGATTTTTTCTCTCAAACTTAATAAAACACCCCATTCGAAGAAGTCCTAAATTTCAAGAACTTACCGAATCGAAGTGCTGTTTCATGTGATTATATCCTTTATTACTCTGTTCTTATCTAGTTTTCAAACGGTACATTCGTTTCTATTCCACTTTCAACAATAACCACGTTCTCTATGACTTTGGAAATCTCTTTATCAATTTGGATGACGAATGTTCTTGGAGTGGCATCTGAAGTACAATCTCCACCCGGTTCTGACAAAGGGAACGTCATCGTACTGTTGTCAGCGCTCCATTCAATACTTTTCAGCTCGTAGGGACAACTGCCGGACTCTTGTACGCCAATGAAAAAGACATCTTTTCCGTCAAAATCCACGCTTGGCATTTCCCCCTCAAATCCATACAAGTCCCAGGTTTGCTCATACTGAGACTGATCTACAGCCCTTCTAATCATGTATTGAAAAAGTGGCACTGTCTCTCTCTGAAATGCAATCTCATAAAAATCAGAAGGCAGCGTCTTTTCACTTGCTATGACACTTTCAGCATTATTTGTGCCACTGCTGCATCCGGTTAGAAGGAACGACAGAAATAAAATTAGTGAAAAAATTATTTTGGAGATTCTCATCGCTTTGCCACCCCTTTTCCGTTATCGCTTACTCTTCCATAAAAACATCCAACACCTTATCGCAAATTTCATGATGCAGCGATCCATCAAAATTCAACAACACGACGACTCCCAAGTCCAGCACCGCCATTTGGCCGCCTCCGTGTCCGACTAGAATTGACAATTTAAAATATAAAGCTATTCTTTTTCAGGTTTTTCAAAAAAGCTTGAAAAGCTACTGATTGCTATAAGGGCAAACCCGAATACTGATGAGTACATGAAAAAATCATGATCCGAATAACCCAATATATATACTAACCCCAGACCACAAACCGCAATTCCCAAGAAAAAAATTAAATTACCTATTTTGTGAAGGACTTGATTCCTCATCCAACAATCGCCACCTTTAGTTTAATACGCAGTGTGTACTTCTAAACTACCGTGCTTTGATTTTTTCTGTTAATTCACCAATTTGTTTTATAAAAGAATTCTTAGCCTACTTCGTAAACTCATTTATTTCTTTAGAACTAAATCCTACTTCACGAAGAATTTCCGCTAGTTCTTCAACGTCTTTTTATTCTCTTCTGTGATATTGCTATAACTATCGAAGGTTTCCAATAACCGTAGATAAATCTGATACAAACTCTCAACATACTATCCAAAAACAAATATTTAATTAAAAATCGCTCATTTCCTATGCTCTTCATTCAATCTATTAATCAATTCAACAGCCTCATCTATATGGCTGACGGCAAAAATCTGGATGTCGAGATTTTGTGCCTTTTTAACTTCCTCAGCTTCGTCAGCATTTTCACTTGGAATAATCATAAACGGATACCTTTTTTCCTCCGCAATCATCAGCTTTTCTTTGACCATGCCGATATGATTGACATCGCCATCTTCATTCAACGAGCCTGTTACACCAAACTCCAGCTCATTCACGAGTTTGTTTTGCTCGATCAAACCGGTTAACGCCAACGCCAATCCTGCGCTGTTTCCTTCAATGTCTTCTCTTTCCAGGTATTTTCCGACACCGTCAGTTGTACCACCCAGATAGTCTCCCACATTTTTCGCCATCACAGAACCAGCGTCGCGGCGAAAGCCCAGAAACTGCAAAAGATTATTGTTCCGGCTGTGATAACGTTCTTTATTGTCCACATCATTGAGGGCGATTAACCCCCAGCTTCCACTTTCAAAATCCGCTACCAGCTGTTTTTTATCTTCAATCGATCTAATGTTCCACACTCCCACACCCATCAGGTTAATCCCCGAATCGGCAGCGACTTCCACCGGCTCCGCGTGAAAAACCGCTTCATAGGTGAAGTTTTCGTACGGAATCAGGAAGGCATCAAATATTAGTAATAGCGCCGCCAATGCAAAGATCCAAGTTATTTTATTTACCTTTGATTTTTCATTCCGGTAACGCAAAAGCACAATTATAGTTATGATTAATACCAGCATTAATGCTCCAATGACGATATAGGTGTTGATCAAATCAAAATAGAAAGCAAAGCTCAGACCTATGTAAAAGACAACAATTCCCGCAATCGACCTTAAAAATCGTGAATTCACTCTTTTATTCGACACCCCTTACACTCCTTTGATTTCAATAAATTAGTTCTGTAATACAAATTTCATTTATCCTAATATTACCATATATCGACAGACAACCTTGTTATATTTTCTAATTAATCTAAAATTTTAGTAGTGTGAAATCCAAGTCTTCATACTAAAGTTAAATGACCTTATGATACAAAAATACTTATTATTGTTCCATTACAATGAAATTTCCATAGAAAAAGAAGATCAAAAAACTTATTCCTAAGCGCTTGATCTTCCTTTGATAGTCGATAATTTCTAATAGTGTTATCAACAAAAGTTAAAAACGCTAATTAATTCATCACCACTTATCCCCATGTGGATAACCCTTTTCCGAGAACTTATTAACACTATTCATTAAGTATTCGTTTATACACACAGGGGCGAACCTGCTCATTTAATTCTCCAGCCGTTGGTTACCGATTGGAGGTATGAAAATCACAGGTCCTGATATGATCATCAATCATCCCAATTGCCTGCAGAAACGAGTACGTCGTAACTGGTCCTACAAATTTGAAGCCTCGTTTTTTCAGCTCTTTGCTGACTTGGAGGGACAAAGGGGATTCGGCGGGCATTTGCGATTGGGTCTCCCATTGGTTGATGATCGGTTCCGAATTCACAAAGCTCCATAAGAATTCTGCAAAACTCCCGAATTCTTTTTGTATCCGCAATACCGCCTCTGCGTTGCTGCGGACAGATTTCAGCTTCGCAATATGCTTTATGACATTATAATTTTCTTTTATCGCTTCCAGATCTGTGTCACTCAACCCCGCGCAATATTCGATGTCAAAATTATGAAAAGCAGCCTGGTAAGCTTCTCGTTTCGCTATCACAATACTCCACGACAATCCGGCCTGTGCACCTTCCAGGTTCAACATCTCGAAAATATACCGATCATCCCTACTGGGTCTGCACCATTCTTCATCATGATAAGC
>DATHVZ010000097.1:0-2868 GCA_035461005.1 Planococcus sp. (in: firmicutes)
GATTCGCTGAAGATGTCGCGTCCGACACCCGCGTAAGCGAGATGCTTGTTCATGTATTGTTCGGTCTCTGCACGATCAAGATGATGCAGCCGAAATTGGATATCAATTCGCTGCCGAATGGCCGCGAATGATTGTAGCTGAAGGCGATCCCAGAGTTCGGTCTGTCCGACCATGATGAGCGCCATCGGGCTCTGCGCGTCCATTCGAAAGTTCAGGAGGAATCGCACTTCTTCCAACATCTCCCGGTCGAGTAAGTGGGCTTCATCCACCACACAGACAGGCGTCAGCTTATGGATGCCTTTCATCAGTTCGATTTCGCGATGCAGCTGCCGCTTGGCGTCGCCCCGGTAGAACTTCGACTCGAGTCCCAGTTGCTCCAACATGCCTTTGTAGAAATGCCGTGGCGTTAACTTGGAGTCCGACAGATAAAGCAGTTTAAAACGTGAAGGATCCAGTTGATCGGTGAATCGGCGGATCGCGGTCGTTTTGCCGAGCCCGCATTCCCCGGTCATGACCGCGAAAAGTTGCCGTTCTGCGGCATAGTTCAGGCGGCCGATGATTTCTTCCAATTGATTGGATTCGTACAGTTCGGCCGTCGGGATGTCACGTGAGAACGGGGTTGCCTTCATCTCAAAGAACGCTTCAAACATGCTCCACACCGACCTTTCCAATGTTGCGGAAGCTCACGGCGGGTACACTCGGTGTTACGGCAGATGCCTTTCGGTCTGCGTTCACTTTCTTGGCACCTTGCAGGAGGCGCGAGGAACCGGCAGGTTCTTTCGTCATTTTCTCCGGTAGCGATGGCCGCTTTCCAGTCTTCTCGGTGATGACCATTTCCCGTGCCTTCCAGCTTTCATATCCTGGATAGTCGACGATCAGCTCTTGGGTATCCTGCGGATCAAATGTAATTTCCACTTTGCAGCCGACAAAATTGAGGCCGACTTCATATTTACGATCCTGGAAACTGATGCAGCCGGATTTGTCGACTTTCCGCGTCTCCGCATGCAGAAAAGCATGCGCCAGCTCTTCTGCTGAAACGGAACGAATCTGGGTGGATTCGCTGCGAAACGCTTCGAACGGCGTCTTGCCGTTCAGCGCACTGTGCTCTTTATGGGTGTAGCGCTCTTTCACCCAGATATCCGTCCAGCCGTTCAGTTCGTCGACGGTCTGCGGCTCTTCAAGTCGCACTTCTTGAAGGAACTCGTCGAAGGTTCGGTTGAACCGTTCGACCTTTCCGGTCGATTCCGGTGAATAGGGACGGGCATAAAGAAGCCGTGTACCGAGCTTTGAACAGGTCCGCGCCATCCATTTGGTGCGGTATTGCTTGCCGTTGTCGAAATAGACGCTCTCCGGCACCCCGTGTTTCCGGATGGATTCGCGAAATGCATCTTCTACGCACCGCGCATCCAGCATCGGATAGAACGCCACATGGAGAGGGAAACGGGTCGCATCATCCAAAAAGGCCACCATGTAGACCTGTTTTTTCGTTCCGTTTGGACCAATCGGTAAATAGGGTCCGTATTTGATATCCGAATGCCATAGGGCATTTCGACGACGTTTCTGAAATCGCCGCACGGCTCCCGATGTCTCATGGTACATCCTCATTTGGCGTGCGCTATACCCCAGTTTTGACAAGCGTTCCTGTAACGTACTTCGCTTCAGTTCGCCTTTTGCGACGATTCCGTCCCACTCAAGAATCTGGATGATCGAGGCGATGCTCCGGCTCGGAACCTCACGTCTTAAGTGAATGGCCTGTTCCACCACATGGTCTTGAAGTTCACGCGGAACCGAACGATACGGTTTCTGTTTCAGCCCTTCAAAGCCTTCCTTCTTAAACTGGGCGACATAGCGCCGGATGGTGCGTTCGGACAGGCCATTGCGCTCACAGATTTGTTCGCGGAGCTTTTTCAGCTCCTGTGCATCCAATTTTTCATCTAATAGAGGCGCAATCATTTGAAATCGCTGGGTTGCCAGTTCTTCTGCTTTTGTTCTTGCCATTTTTTACACTCCTTCTTCATCAGATAATTGAAGTGTAGTTTAAGGGCTGTAGGACAAAAAGGCAGAACGGGTATGTATCCAAAAATGATGGTTGGCGACCGGTCGGACAATCTTTGCCATCCATCAGCCTTCTGTGCCAAACCATTGTCCGATTCGTTCGTGCGCAGGAAGCTGCCGACTGGACAGGTCGATCGCTGAGGTCTCATCTGTCTGAAACTGAACGAGAAGAGATTGAAGGATAAAGAGCCAATAATCAACCAACTGGAAGAACCAACTCCGCCAACGATAGATAGTCGATTCATCGGTTGCCACCGTCAGGTGGGTGGTTGGGAAGGTTGCCTCCTCGATCACATCTACCCCGTACCGTTTGTAAGGGACCATCAGATCAGGCAATTCATGATGAATCTTGTTGCACTGCATGCAGCGTAACCTTCTGACGATGAATCGACGGGATTCACCACTTCCATCCCGCAACTTCCGTTCACGTGAACCGATGATCTTATACTCCATATGGTTACAACAGGGACAAGGAACCTTTTCTGCACACCGGATAAAAAACGCCTTTTGAGGCACATTCTTCTATGTTATAATGAGAGACGATTATCATATTTTTTTGGAAGACGTCTCCCGTCGAGCTACTGGTAATAGCCGACACTATGGGAGGCGTCTTTTCCTTTCTCCAGAGTTATTAAGGACATTATATCCGTCAATTCCTGGACAAACAATACCATCAACTTTTGGACATTATGAAATAGCATTAACAGTCAATAAAGAGGTTGTATGAATCGTGAATGATGCGATCTAATATGGCATCCGCCAGTGTTGCCTCACCGATTTTCTCATACCATCCTTGTGTATCGAACTGTGAAC
>DATHVZ010000098.1:0-14404 GCA_035461005.1 Planococcus sp. (in: firmicutes)
GGGGGCAAGACCGTGACATTGAAAACGGTGGGCCTCTGCACGTTGATGGCGCAGGCAGGTCTGCCGGTTCCGGCGCTTGATGGATCGGAACTTGCGGTATTTGATCAGATATTTGCGGACATCGGCGATGAGCAGTCGATCGAACAGAGTCTCAGTACGTTTTCTTCCCATATGGTCAACATCGTCGACATCCTGACGAAGTTTGATGAAAACTCTCTTGTCATCTTTGATGAACTTGGGGCGGGGACGGACCCGCAGGAAGGTGCGGCACTGGCGATTTCATTGCTCGACGAAGTGCACGGCAGAGGGGCGCGCGTCATCGCGACCACCCATTACCCGGAACTGAAGGCATACGGCTACAACCGTCCGGGAGTAGCCAACGCCAGTGTGGAATTTAACGTGGAAACGCTGAGTCCGACGTACCGTTTGCTGATTGGTGTTCCGGGGCGGAGCAACGCGTTTGAAATCTCGAAACGCCTTGGTCTGCCGGAACATGTCATCAGCCATGCGCAGAGCTTTACCGGCACAGACAGCCGCCAGGTCGATTCCATGATTGCCTCGCTCGAAAAGAGCCGCAGGGATTCGGAGCAGGACGCCGAACGGACGAACGAAGTCCTGAAGGAATCCGAGAAATTGAAAGAACAACTGGCTGCCCAATTGGAACAATATGAACAGAAAAAAGAGCAGCTGGAAGAAAAGGCGCGGGAAAAAGCGCGCAAGATTGTCGAAGGGGCAAAGGCGGAAGCGGAAGCAGTCATTTCCGACCTGCGCAAGATGCAGCTGAACCAGCAAGGTTCCATTAAAGAGCATCAATTGATCGAAGCGAAAAAACGGCTCGAAGGAGCGGCGCCTGAAAACCGCATCCTGAAAAAAGCGGCCAAGGACAAACAGCGTGAAGTGGTATTGAAGGTGAACGATGAAGTCAAAGTGATTTCATTCGGCCAAAAAGGCACGCTCGTCGAAAGGGTTTCCGACAAGGAATGGATCGTCCAGATCGGCATCCTGAAGATGAAGCTGCCGGAATCGGATCTTTCTTATACGAAGCCTGAGAAGCAAAAGGAAACGCGCATGATGGCAACCCTGAAAGACCGGGACAGCCACGTGAAGCTGGAACTCGACCTCAGAGGCGAACGCTACGAAGAGGCGTTGGCACGTGTTGAAAAGTATATCGATGATGCGTTATTATCGAATTACCATCAAGTTTCGATCATTCACGGCAAAGGTACGGGCGCACTGCGCCAGGGCGTGCAGCAATATTTGAAAAAACATCCGCGAGTGAAAACGTATCGCTTCGGCGAAGCCGGAGAAGGCGGGTCGGGTGTTACCGTTGCAGAATTGAAGTAGAGGGTATAGGGGAGATTGAGCAATGTCAGAGACTGGATTTTGGACGCATCCGCTTGTCGAGTCGGCAGGTTATTTCAGTGTAGTGGTATTATGCCTTATCGTGGCAATGGTGATGTTTGAAGTCATCACCAAATATAAAAACTGGGAAGAAATAAAAAAAGGGAATCTGTCCGTGGCGATGGCCACTGGAGGCAAGATTTTCGGCGTAACCAACATTTTTCGGTATTCCATCGAACAGCACAACAGCTTTCCGGAAATGATTGGCTGGGGTGTGTTCGGTTTCGGCCTGCTGATATTCGCATATGTTCTTTTCGAGTTTCTGACGCCGAAATTCAAAGTGGATGAAGAAATCGAAAAGGACAACCGCTCTGTCGGTTTTATTTCGTTGACCATTTCTGTCGGACTGTCGTTTGTCATCGGTGCAAGTATTTCTTAGGAGTTGTGAAATTTGGAGAATCTCATCAAAATCCTTTTCGTTTGCTGCATAGTATTCGTAGTCGTGGGGATTGTATATCTGTTCATCGTATAAGAAGAAAGAGGACCGCTGGCGAAAGTGCCGGCGGTTTTTTGTTGAGAAATATAAAGAGGTTATATTATATTCCGCTTTAGGCGAACGCCTTTTTTGCGGAATATCGGTTATAAACTGCATTCAATTATTCTGTAATGAAAATAAAGTTTGTAAGCGCTGACAAATTTCTCTATAATTAAAAATAGGAATATTCACACGATTCTTAAAATAAGAAGGAGGAAAAAAGAATGACAGAAAAACCATGGCTCGCACATTACCCGCCTGAAATTCCACACACACTGGACTACGAAAGCAAGCCGGTGCAGGAATACCTGACGCACACCTTTGAGACTTTTCCAGACAAAACGGCCATCCACTTCATGGGCAAGGATGTGGATTACAAGGAATTGTATGAGTCGTCGATGAAATTCGCCAGCTACTTGCAGGGACTGGGCATCAAAAAAGGCGACCGGGTGGCGATTATGCTGCCGAACTCTCCACAGGCTGTTATCGGATTTTACGGAATCCTCTATGCCGGCGGCGTAGTGGTTATGACGAATCCACTGTACACAGAACGTGAAGTTGCCTACCAAATGAAAAATTCAGGTGCAAAAGCAATCCTGGTAATGGATATCCTGTATCCTAGAGTTACGAAAGTGATGAAGGATACGGACCTTGAAAATGTAATCGTTACGGGCATCAAGGAATATCTTCCGTTCCCGAAAAACATGATTTATCCGTTCATCCAGAAAAAGCAGTACGGCATCACAGTGAAAGTGGAGCATCGCGGATCCAATCATCTGTTTTCTGAAATCATGAAAACCGCCTCCACGGACGTTGAAAAACCGGACTTTGATTTTGAAACGGATCTTGCCCTGCTGCAATATACAGGAGGAACGACGGGATCACCGAAAGGCGTCATGCTGTCCCATAAGAACCTGATCGCGAATGCGACAATGTGTGACAGATGGCTGTATAAAACGAAACACGGGGAAGAAACCGTCCTCGGCATCATTCCATTATTCCATGTTTACGGACTGACGACTGTGCTTATCCTGTCAGTAATGCAAGGCAATAAAATGGTGCTTCTGCCTAAATTTGATCCGGAAACGGCGTTGAAGACGATCAATAAGCAGAAACCGACCCTATTCCCGGGCGCACCGACACTGTACATCGGTTTGATGAACCATCCGGATGTTTCGAAATACAACCTGTCTTCAATCAGCGCTTGCCTGAGCGGATCCGCTCCATTGCCGGCTGAAGTCCAGGAGAAATTTGAGGAATTGACTGGCGGCAGCCTTGTGGAAGGTTACGGCTTGACTGAAACTTCACCGGTTACGCATTCGAACCTGGTATGGGGAGAAAGAGTCAAAGGTTCGGTCGGTATTCCATATCCGGATACAGACAGCAAAGTGTTCCAGCCTGGAACGACTGAAGAAGTGCCGCATGGTGAAATCGGTGAAATCGCTATTAAAGGACCACAAGTTATGCAAGGATACTGGAACAATCCGGAAGCAACGGCTGCTACGATTGTTGATGGCTGGTTGATGACGGGTGACCTTGGCTATATGGATGATGGAGGCCACTTCTTTGTAGTCGATCGCAAGAAAGATATGATCATCGCTGGTGGATTCAATATCTACCCACGCGAAATCGAAGAGATCCTGTACGAAAACGAAGCCATCCAGGAATGTGTTGTTGCGGGTATCCCGGATCCATACCGTGGAGAAACAGTAAAAGCATATATTGTTCTGAAAGAAGGTAAATCCATCACAGAGAAGGAATTGGATGCTTTTTGCAGAGAGCATTTGGCAGCATTCAAAGTTCCACGCATTTATGAATTCCGTAAGGAGCTTCCAAAAACAGCAGTCGGCAAGATTCTGCGACGTTCACTGATCGACGAAGAAAAACAAAAGCAAAACGAAGCTGTCCCTTCATAAAGCTTGACACTACTGGCTGTAAACTATAGTATGGAAATATGAATGAATCGCCATTCATATTTCCATATTTTTTTTGGGTGGTGAGGACTTGGTAAAAAAAGATAAACCGAAATATAAGCAGATTATCGATGCGGCGGTCATCGTCATTGCCGAAAACGGCTATCATCAAGCGCAGGTTTCTAAAATCGCTAAACAAGCTGGTGTCGCGGATGGTACAATTTATTTGTATTTCAAAAACAAAGAAGACATACTCATTTCTGTCTTTCAGGAAAAGATGGCGGTTTTCGTCAGCAATCTGGAACAGATTCTCACAAAAGACCATTCAGCTTCCGAAAAATTGAAGCTTATGATTGAGAGTCATTTCAACTTGCTGGCAGGGGACATCCATCTGGCTATCGTTACCCAGCTCGAACTTCGACAGTCCAACACCGATATCCGCTCTAAGATCAATAACATTCTGCGGGAATATCTCCTGCTGCTGGATCAGATTCTGATAACGGGGATTGAAAGCGGTGAGTTTGATCGGGAAATGGATATCCGCCTGGCGAGGCAGATGGTCTTCGGGACAATGGATGAGACCATCACGACTTGGGTCATGAATGACCATAAATATGACCTGGTTGAATTGGCGCCTAAAGTCCATCATTTATTGATGAAGGGCATGCGTGCCTGAGAGAGGGGTTTATTGGATGGAATTTATCAGTTATCGTGTAGAAGATGGGGTTGCAATTGCAACCATCAACCGTCCGCCGGCAAATGCCTTGTCGCGCGGTTTGATCATGGAAGTGGACCAATTGTTGAATGAGGTTGAAAATGATGATTCGGTGCGGGCAATCGTATTGCACGGCGAAGGAAGATTCTTTTCAGCAGGAGCTGACATCAAAGAATTCACGCAAGTAAGTTCCGGAGAGGAATTCTCGAAACTTTCTGCCGCAGGGCAGAAAGTGTTTGAACGGGTGGAAACATTCCACAAACCTGTTATTGCAGCAATTCACGGGGCCGCACTTGGCGGCGGACTGGAGCTTGCAATGAGCTGTCAAATGCGCTTTGTCACAGAAAATGCTAAACTTGGATTGCCGGAACTTCAGCTTGGACTCATCCCCGGATTTGCGGGAACACAACGGCTGCCGAGATATGTCGGCGTCGCGAAAGCTGCAGAAATGCTGCTGACTTCCGATCCAATCAGCGGAACAGAAGCTGCGCAATTGGGATTGGCGAACAGAGCTTATACGGAAGAAGAACTTCTGCCGCAAACGCTTACAATCGCCAAGAAAATTGCCAAAAAGAGCCCCGTTTCAGTTCGAGCCGCCATTGATATGCTCCAGTATGGCAAACATGCCGGCTATCATGAAGGCGTGGAAGCGGAAGCGAAATCTTTCGGCACCGTTTTTGTGTCCGAGGATGCAAAAGAGGGAATCCAGGCATTTCTGGAAAAACGGGAAGCACATTTTAAAGGGAAATAATACTTGGGAGGTCTACGTTAATGAACATTTTTGTATTAGTTAAACGTACATTCGACACAGAAGAAAAATTAGTCATTTCAGGCGGTAAGATTCAGGAAGATGGCGCAGAATTCATCATCAATCCATATGATGAGTATGCGATTGAAGAAGCGATCAAAGTGCGCGATGAGCACGGCGGGGAAGTTACCGTCATCACAATGGGCGGTGAAGAAGCTGAGAAACAGCTTCGCACAGCACTTGCAATGGGTGCCGATAAAGCGGTTCTGATCAACACGGAAGACGATGTTGAAGAAATGGACCAATTCACTTCAGCTTACATATTGGCTGAATATTTGAAAGATAAAGAAGCTGACCTTATTCTTGCCGGCAACGTGGCAATCGACGGCGGATCTGGACAAGTCGGGCCGCGCGTAGCTGATTTGCTTGACATCAACTATGTAACGACGATCACAAGCCTGAAAATCGAAGGCGAAAAAGTAACGATCATCCGCGATATCGAAGGGGATGCTGAAGAACTTGAAACTTCATTGCCATTGCTTGTAACTGCTCAACAGGGCCTTAACGAGCCGCGCTATCCTTCACTTCCAGGTATCATGAAAGCGAAGAAAAAACCTCTTGAAGAGCTTGAGCTTGATGATCTGGATATCGAAGAAGAAGATGTTGAAGCCAAGACACAAACGATTGAAATCTTCCTGCCGCCTGCTAAAGCTGCAGGCCGTGTCCTTGAAGGTGACGTTTCCGCGCAGGTTACGGAACTTGTCGGCCTATTGAGAAACGAAGCGAAAGTAATATAAACAGAAAAAGCTGAAAAGGCAAAGGCGAAAGCCTGCCGTCAGACTGTTAACAATAGAATTGAGCTACATTCAAGTTTTTACATCTACTTAGGAGGTTAACGGACTATGTCGAAAAAAGTATTGGTATTGGGCGAAACGCGTGAAGGCTCTTTGCGTAACGTCTCATTTGAAGCTATTGCCGCGGCCAAAAAGATTTCAGGCGGCGGAGAAGTCGTAAGTGTTCTGATTGGGGATTCTGTAGCGGAATTCGGAGCTGAATTGGTGAATTATGGTGCCGACCGCGTCATTACAGTCGAACATCCTCATTTGAAATCATACACTTCTGACGGATACGGGCAGGCCATGATGGCTGTCATCGAACAGGAACAGCCGGGCGCATTGGTGTTCGGACACACAGCTGTCGGAAAAGACCTTTCACCTAAAATCGCTTCCAAATTGAAGGCTGGTTTGATTTCTGATGTTACAACTATCGAAGGCGAAGGCGACGAAGCAGTTTATATCCGCCCAATCTTCTCTGGTAAAGCATTTGAAAAAGTGAAGAACAAAGGCGGAGTCGACTTTATCACGATCCGTCCGAACAACATCGCTCCTCTTGAAAAAGAAGAGCGCTCAGGCGACGTAAGCTCATTAACTGTTGATATTACGAACCTGCGCACCATCATCAAAAACGTGGTACGCAAATCTGCAGAAGGCGTTGACCTTTCAGAAGCGAAAGTCATCATTGCAGGCGGTCGCGGAGTCAAGAGTGAAGCAGGCTTTGAACCATTACAGGAACTTGCGGACCTTTTGGGCGGCGCAGTCGGAGCATCACGCGGAGCGTGTGACGCGGAATATTGCGATTACTCACTTCAAATCGGCCAAACGGGTAAAGTCGTTACACCTGACCTTTACATCGCAGCCGGTATTTCGGGAGCAATCCAGCATATGGCCGGTATGTCCAACTCGAAAGTAATCGTTGCGATCAACAAAGATCCTGAAGCGAGCATTTTCAAAGTTGCGGACTACGGCATTGTCGGAGACCTTTTCGAAGTCATCCCGATGCTTACTGAAGAATTCAAGAAAATAATGAAATAAAGAAAAGCGACGGCGCCCGTTAAGCTCTGAAAGGCGTAAGGCAGACCAGCGAAGTGGCCTTGGCCGCGCAGCTGGGTTGACTTATGACCCGAAGAGTTGGGCAGCCGGAGTCTGGACAACAAAAAAATGACCCCCGGATCAAGCGATGCTTGTTCCGGGGGTCATTTTTATTTTGGATTCATTTCTGATGTCCCCCGATCAGCCGCGTTCTGGCGATGGCGGTGCCCGCTTCGGTGCCGGAGACGGCGCGGTAGATGGCTGAATAGCCGTATTTGTTGCGGATCTGGTCCATCGCTGCGCCGAGTCGCCGCTCCTCCCATTTCCGCGCTTCAAAGAGGCTCAATTGCATCGACGATTCTTCTTCCAGGTTGCCGATGGAAATTGAAATCTGGCGGACCGGCTTCCTCTGGAAGTGAGCATTGAAAATCACCTGGCACACTTTGTAAATCTGCAGCGTTTCATTGGTGGCTTCCTCCAATGACCGGGAACGGGAAAAGCCGCCGCCGAAAGCCGTTTTGCTGTAGCCGACGCTGAGGTGGATGGTGCGGCCCGCCCTTCTGGCCTGCCGGGTGCGCATGGCGATGTCTTCGCACATTTCGAGGATGATGGTCATGATGTCTTCCACTTCGATGTAATCGCGGTAGAGAATCTGCCCTTTGCCATAACTGACCTGGCCGGCTACCAGGGGCGAGCCGAGGTCGGACAGGTCGATGCCGTTTGCATGCTGGTAAAGCTGGTGGCCAAGGATGCCGAAGCGGTCCTCGAGCGTCTTGACGTCGGTGCAGGCGAGGTCGCCGACCGAAAAAATGCCCATGCTGTTGAGGGTCCGTTCTGTCCGGGAACCGATTCCCCACATTTCGCTGAGCGGTGACAGGGGCCATAATTTTTCCGGCACATCGTCATACGTCCATTTGGCGAAGCCGCATTTTTTGGCGTCCAGGTCCAGTGCCAGTTTGGCCAGCAGCATATTGGGGCCGACGCCGACCGCGGAAGGCAGGCCGAATTGCCGCATCAGAGCATCCTGGATATGGACGATCAGCGCTTCGGTGTCGCCCCACAGCCAGCCGACATTGGTGAAATCGATAAAGCTTTCGTCGACACTGTAGACATGGACCGCATCCTTCGGGACGAACTCCGTAATGAGAGCGGTGATGGCCATGGAGACCTGCAGGAAAAAGCCCATTTTCGGTTCAATCAGCCGGATGCGCGGATCATCGGGAATCTCGAACAGCCGCGTGCCGGTCTTGACGCCGAAATCCCTTTTCATCCGCGGCGAGGCGGCAAGCACCACGCTGCCCTTCCGTTCCTGATTGCCGACCACCGCGATATGGGCTTCGAGCGGGTCAATCCCTTCCTGGATAGCGGAGCAACTGGCATAGAAGCTGCGCATATCAAGACAGGCAATGGTCCGTTCGGGCAATTCCTTCATCTTCATAACGCCGCCTCCCGGAATAAGAACATTTGTTCTTATTCTATACCTCGAAATCCCGCCGGACAATCCTCTTTTCCGCAAAAAAAGAATCTTCATCAAAAATTGATCCGAATCCCGGATTTTCATTATCGTAAAATACTGGAAGCCAATACGGGATAGCCGTTTTTTTCATGGGCAGCCAGTCTGCTTTGGAGCATGTATGCCGCCTGTTTTTTTCTTCCGTTTATCTGCCATATAAGAGGGTAAACTGGGAATAGGCAAAAAAATAGCTAGCGAAAAATGCGCATGCTATAATCGATTTGTAGTTTGGTAAAACTAAGGAGGAATTATTCATGGCAATTGTACACGGAACAGATCAGAATTTTTCACAGGAAGTATCAGAAGGACTTGTATTGGTTGATTTTTGGGCAACTTGGTGCGGACCTTGCAAAATGATAGCTCCTGTATTAGAAGAACTGGACGCTGAAATGAGCGATAAAGTTAAAATCGTAAAAGTGGACGTTGATCAAAACCAGGAAACTGCCGGACAATATGGCATCATGTCGATTCCGACTCTTCTACTATTGAAAGACGGACAAACAGTTGATAAAGTTGTAGGCTTCAGACCAAAAGAAGCATTGGCTGATTTGGTTAACCAACACGCATAATTCTTAACCGGGTCCAGGGTGGCCCGGTTTTTTAATAGGGTGAGAAAATGGCAAACGAATTGATTCAACATAAATTGGCAGTGCTGCCCGACCAGCCGGGCTGTTACCTGATGAAGGACCGCCAGGAAACAATCATCTATGTGGGCAAGGCGAAAGTGCTGAAAAATCGTGTGCGCTCTTATTTTACCGGCAGCCACGATGCCAAAACCCAGCGCCTCGTCAATGAAATCGAGGATTTCGAATACATTGTCACATCTTCCAACAAGGAAGCGCTGATTCTGGAATTGAACCTCATCAAAAAATACGACCCGAAATACAATATCATGCTGAAAGACGATAAATCCTACCCGTATCTGAAGATTACGGGAGAGCGCCATCCGAAACTGATCATTACGCGGCAGGTGAAAAAGGACAAAGGGAAGTATTTCGGCCCTTATCCGAATGCCTATTCGGCGAGCGAAACGAAAAAACTGCTCGACCGGCTGTATCCGCTTCGGAAATGCCATCAGATGCCGGACCGTGCGTGCCTTTATTATCATATGGGCCAATGCCTGGCACCGTGCATCAAACCGGTGGAAAAGGAGACTTACGGCGAAATGATCGACGCGATTTCGAAATTCCTGAACGGTGGTTTCCGTGAGGTCAAACAGAATCTCGTCGAGAAAATGTCGGAAGCGTCGGAAAATCTCGAGTTTGAACGCGCCATGGAATACCGCGACCAGATCAGCCACATTGAAAATGTCATGGAAAAGCAGAAAATGGTGATGAACGATTTCACCAACCGCGACGTTTTCGGTTATGCGGTCGACAAAGGCTGGATGTGTGTGCAGGTCTTTTTTGTGCGCCAGGGAAAACTGATCGAACGGGACGTTTCGCTGTTTCCGCTTTACCGCGACCCGCAGGAAGAATTCATGACCTACCTCGGGCAGTTCTACGAAAAGTCGAACCATGTGAAACCGTCTGAGATCCTATTGCCGGAGGGCGAAGATGGGGAACTGGTCAATGAATGGCTCGGTGTCCGTACGCTTGTGCCGCAGCGCGGCAAGAAAAAAGACCTTGTCCTGCTGGCCAAGAAAAATGCGGAAATCTCGATCAAAGAGAAGTTCCAGCTGCTTGAGCGGCAGGAAGTGCGGACAATCGGTGCCTGCCAGGAACTGGGCGAGGCGATGAATATCCAGACGCCGCTGCGGATCGAAGCATTCGATAACTCCCATATCCAGGGCGCGGATGCCGTATCGGCGATGATTACGTTCATCGACGGCAAGCCGTCCAAAAAGGATTACCGCAAGTACAAAACGCGCACCGGGTCAAAACCCGATGATTACGCGGCGATGCGGGAAGTCATACGGCGCCGCTATTCGCGTGTGCTGAAGGACGGATTGCCGCTGCCGGACCTGATCGTCATTGACGGCGGGAAAGGGCAGATGTCGTCGGCGCGCGAAATTTTGGAAGACGAACTCGGGTTATCGATTCCGATTGCCGGACTTGCGAAAGACGATAAGCACCAGACATCGCAATTATTGTACGGCAACCCCGTTGAAGTGGTGCCGCTGAAACGGACGAGCGAAGCGTTTTATCTGATGCAGCGCATACAGGATGAAGTCCACCGTTTCGTCATCACGTTCCACCGTCAATTGCGCGGCAAGAACTCGATCGTTTCCGCGCTCGATGGACTGGAAGGGGTCGGGCCGAAACGCCGCCAGCAATTGCTCAAGCATTTCGGTTCGGTCAAACGGATCAAAGAAGCAGAGCCTGCTCAATTGAAGGAAGCGGGCATGCCCGACAAGCTGGCGGAATCGATTCACCAGTATTTTACCGATGAAACATTGCCAAAGGACTAAGTTCGTGTTATCGTAATAGCATATTTAGATCACTTGGAAAAGTGGTGATAGAGGCGCGGGCGTCAAAAGTAGCCATCCGGAGATTTGCAGAATCCGGGAAGGATGGTGAAAGGGACGGTCGCCGAAGTGTGTGAAGGCTGCAGCCGAACATGCTGGTTCTGCATTTAACAGATGCAGAGCTGTCAGAGTCAAACTCTGGAGGGCTATCTCACATGGACGTTTTTTTTCGTACATGATGAAAGAGGTAGTTTGCCGGTAAAACGGCAGACTGCCTTTTTTTGTGTCTGGTTCCGGCGTCCAGCTTTCGGGCTGAATGGGCGCCTGTGCTTTTCATGTTGAGAGCCACATACAAATGTGGGAGTGGATGATGGATGGAAACGATCGTGATGAAATTCGGAGGAACTTCGGTGGCGACACCCGAAAAAATTATTGGCGTCGCCAAAAGGGCTATAGTGGAAAAAGAGAAAGGCAAGCGTGTCGTCATTGTGGTGTCCGCGATGGGGAAGGCAACGGACACTCTGCTTGGGCTGGCTTCGGAAATCTCGTCTGAGCCGCCGAAGCGCGAAATGGATATGCTGCTGGCGACCGGTGAGCAGGTGACGATTTCCCTGCTCGCGATGGCGTTCAAGCAGCTCGGCCACGAGGCGCTATCGTTCACCGGTTGGCAGGCCGGGATCGAGACGGAATCGGTGCCGCGCAATGCGCGCATCGAGCAGATCCACACGGACCGGCTGGAAGCGGTTCTGGCCAGCGGATTTTTCGCAGTCGTTGCCGGATTTCAGGGCGTCGACCGCGTCGGCAACATCACGACACTCGGCCGCGGCGGTTCCGACACGACGGCTGTGGCGCTGGCCGCCGCTTTAAATGCGGAAAAATGCGATATCTATACGGATGTCGACGGTGTCTATACGTCCGATCCACGGATTGTCGGCGGTGCACGCAAGCTGGAGCAGATTTCCTACGATGAAATGCTGGAGCTGGCGAATCTCGGTGCCGGCGTGCTGCACCCGCGCGCCGTTGAATTCGCGAAAAACAACAACGTCCCGTTAACCGTTCGGGCGAGCTATTCCGACGAACCGGGAACTATCATACAAGAGGTGGTCACTGTGGAAAAAAATCTAATCGTCCGTGGCGTCGCATTCGAGCCCGGCATTGCCCGAATAACCGTTACATACAATAAACCCTTCAACGGTTCATTGGCCAATATTTTCATGACACTGGCAGAAAATCTGATCGACGTCGACATCATCGTCCAAAGCATCTCGGAAGAACTCCAGCCCTCGGTTTCATTTTCAATAAAAGAGGACAGCCTGGAAGAAGTGCGCCGTGTGTTGGAAGACAATAAAGAAGCGATCGGCTTCATGTCGACCGAATTTGAAGTCGGTCTGGCAAAAGTTTCCATCGTGGGATCCGGCATGGTATCCAACCCGGGTGTCGCTGCCCGCATGTTCGACATTCTTCGCCAGTCGGATATTCCGGTGAAAATGGTCAGCACCTCGGAAATCAAGATTTCCGTTGTGGTGCCGGGTGTGGATATGGAAAAATCGGCCAACACGCTGCATGCGGCGTATGGGCTTGAGTGAGGAATTGGAGACGCTTTAGAGAGAAACCCGGCGGTTGCCGGGTTTTTTTAAATGGGAAAAATTCTAAATGCGGAGAGTCCAAGAGATGGAAAGGAGTATCTTGCGCGTAGATGGAATTGGAAAGGAGAAAGATACAACCCACGCCAAGTGAATATACACATTATTGGCTAAGGGATCGGGCGGGGGTTGCCCCGCCCACTGGGCAGTCCGCGGCTGCGGACTGCTTTCCAATCAGGGTTTGAATTTTTGATGGGTGAAAGCTAAAAAGTGTGTCGACTTTCTTCTGTTTAATAATGTTATAATTCAGATAATTAACTGGAGAGGTGGAGATTCGGATAGGGGAGGAACGTCTGAAATTAGGGGATTGTTTGCGGATGCTGATGGAGCGGTTGCCAGGTGGTCATTCACAGCAGCCATATCTGCAAAAGGAATTGCACCGCTACGAAGCGGGGGTGCGGGGTGAGCAGCGGCTTCACGATAAAATGATTGAATTTCATTGGCATGAACCTTTTGAACTCTTGTGGGATACCAACTTGCGGGTGGGTGACTGGAAAGTACAAATGGACGGCCTGCTGGTGACCCCGCACTGCATAATTATCATCGACTCGAAAAACATCAGTGGGAAGATTCATTTTGACGCGGCGACACACGAATGTTATCGATTCAACAATGAAGGCGAAAAATGGGTATTCGATGATCCAAGGGTGCAGCTTGCTAAGCATGTGCGTTTTCTTGAGCTGTGGCTGGATAAAAGGAAGATTCCGCATCCCCCGATTTTCGGAGTAGCAGTTTTCACGCCAAAGCATTGCGAATTTATTTCGAAGCCGGCGGGCCTGAATATCTGTAAGACATATCAGGTGGTCGAAACGGTTTATAGAATTTTGGAATCGCAGAAAACATCGGCTGACTCCCCTAAGCCGAGCAGGATTCGAAAACTTATCGAATCAAATAGACATCCTTATGATAGACCGCCGCTGTGCGAGTATTACCGAATCGAGCCACGTGACTTGAAGACGGGTGTAAAGTGTGTCGAGTGCCGGGAGATTGCGGTAGAGAGGTTATATAAAATCTGGCGTTGTAAGTCGTGCGGCCACCGTGATCCACATGCACTGAAACATACTTTGCAGGAATATGTTGAGTTGGTTGGGCGCGAAGTGAACAGCAAAGAACTTCGGCGGTTCAGTGGAGAAGAATCCAGGCACACCATTTTTCGTGTACTATCAGAGTCGAGCCTTGAGACAACCGGAGGTAAGAAGAATCGAAAATATTTCATGAAAAATTAAATGCAGAAAATACACCTTCTTCCGGATGGTGTATTTTTATTGAGAAAGACATTTTTTTATTAAGTTGAGCGTAATATTTCATTTCCGCGCACAAAAGAGAGTTTCCGCGCACAAAATTAAATTTCAGCGCACAAATCCAAATGTCCGCGCACAATTTTCCATTTCCGCGCACAAAACACAACTTCCCATCCAACACCCCAATTTCCCCACAAAAAAACCGCCTCCCAACCCCCGGGAGACGGCCAATCCACATCATATTCGGGTTAAACCTGCTCGCGCAGGTCCGTTTTCAGTGTGATCCGCACCAATTTCTTCTTCGGAATCACTTCTTCGTATGCTTCCGTCAAAAAGCCACCAAGTTTCTGCTTTTGCTGGGCCAAAAAGCCGGCTTCAAGCTTAAAGCAGCGGTTTTCTGTCTTTAATGGGCGCAACATGAAAATCATTTCGTCTTTGCCGGACTTTTCTGTCACCAATTCGCCAAATTCGGCCTGGTTG
>DATHVZ010000099.1:0-10046 GCA_035461005.1 Planococcus sp. (in: firmicutes)
CCGTCTTTATTGGGGGGCTTAGGCGTTCCAGTTGAAGGGCCTTTGGTTCCTTCATACGGATGTCTTTCATCCGGAGACGTTTTTTCTACAATCGGGTCTGTTGCCGCTTTCGCTTCTTTGGCAAGGGCCACTTTTTCGGCTTCAGCTTCCCTCTTTTTCGTCTCCCATTCTTCCTGGTCAACTTCGGCATCTTTCAGGCTGGTTTCCATGCGATCCAAATAATGTGATGCATGGTCCTTGCCGCCAAGTCCGAAGGCGAGGCCGAATGCCAACGCTGCGCCTCCAAGGATCAGGATAAAGGCCGAGTTGATGATGGATGCTGCAATACCCAATTGATCGAGCGCCATGAAGAATGCGAATCCAAGAATGGCGTATTTCGCAACATAGCGCAATATATGCGGTCCACCGGAAGATTTCTTGAAGACGCTTCCGATAAAGTCTTCAGCCAGGTTCGCCAGCCAGAAACCGACAGCCAGGATCACCAATGCAGCGATGACTGCAGGAATATAGGCAAAAATGCCGGTTGCTAAGGATACCATGAACTGAAGGTTCAATAATTGAAGAGCTTCGACAGTAAATAACAGGATGATCACTATCTGCGCCACGACGCCAATGATTTTGGCAAGTGAATATGCAGACGGATCTGTATCAGGATCAGTCGTATTGCTGCTTACGCCCATTTTCTGTGTCAGAGAATCGACACCAAGATTTTTCATTAATTGGATAACAACATCTTTGACCCAACGCCCAATGATAATCCCTGCCAGAATCAGCAGGATCGCTACGACAATATTCGGGATCATGCCAAGTATGTCATTCAGCATGGCGATTGCCGGATCGGAAATTCCGCGGAGGGCAAGCACTTCAAGTGCCGCAATTGTCACAGGCAGCATAATCAGGATGAATGCGATGATGCCGATGACATTCGAAACGCTTGTGCCGCTAAAGAATTGGGAAATTTTAAGCTTTGAAGCCAAACGGTCTGTTCCGATCGACTCCAGGAATTTGGAAAGGATCCTTTTGACGATTGTCGCTGCCAGCCAGCCGATCGCAAAGATGATAGCCGCAGCAATCAGTTTCGGAATGAAATTCAGGACGCTTGCGAGCATATTCGAGAATGGCTCACTCAGGCCGTCGATATTCAAAGCACTGAGCACTGCAGGAAGGAACAGCAACAGAATCAGGTAGAAAGCGATGTTTGCTGCAGTTTCCGTCCATTTCACCGTTTCGTCTTTCGAAGCCCCGGTCTTTTTCGTAACTTTGCCGAAATCGAATTTTCTTCCCGCCATTAAAATAAGGCGTTTCACTACTGTAGCCAAAACCCATGCCAACAACAAGATCAGGCCGGCTTTCAAAATGCTTATGAAGGCGACTGACAGGTTATCGAAGATGCCCATGAATGGCGCTCCGATTTCTCCAAGGTTCAGGATATTGAAGAAAAGCGCAAAAGTGAAAAGCAGTACCAGGACGAATATAACTTTGCTGATGATTTTCGACAGGCTGTATTTGTGGTGTTTCATAGCCGCCTTTTCATCAAGCTGTGATTTGTCCAATAATTTATAAACTGCTTTTTCCAACACCTTGGCTACAATAAAACCGATAATAAGAACTAGTACCGCCAGGAGAATTTCAGGAAGAGAGTTCATGAAATTATTGAAATAACCGGTAGTATCCATTTTTCGACCTCCATTCAAATTTGTTTTGTCTCTATTCATATCCCCTCGCCGCTCTTTTTCAAAACATTCTGACCACCTCTTATAGAAAGAAATTTCAAACGGCTGTGCCCACTGGGCACAGCCGTTTGAAATTATTTATATACTCGGCAACAAAACAGTAACTTTAAACAGGTCGCCGTCCACTTCGATTTTCATCGCACCTCCGTGGAGGTCGACAATCGACTGTGCAATGGCAAGCCCGAGACCGGATCCTTCAGTCTGTCTGGCGATGTCGCCACGTTTGAACCGTTCAAATAATTCGTCCGTGTTTTCACCCAATTCAAAGCGGGTAACATTTTTCATTACGAACTCGGCCTGGTTTCCTGTTTCTTTCAAGCTTGCAAATACCCGTGTTCCCGGCAGCGCATATTTGGTGGCATTTATTATTAGGTTATCCAATACGCGCCACCATTTCTGGCCGTCCGCCATAATATAAACAGGCTGCTCAGGCGTTGAAATCCGGAAATCCAGACCTGATGAAGAAATTTCTTCCGCATGCTCAGCAAACGCCTGCGTCATCAACTGCGTAAAGTCGACGCGCTGCCGATTCAACTCCATGTTTCCGCTTGCCATTTTGGAAACTTCGAAAAGATCTTCGATCAGCGTTTTAAGCCTCTGTGACTTGCGGTCCAGAATTTCAGCATACATCATCCGGTCCTCTGTCGACAGGTCCGGCGTCTTCATCAGATCCGTGTAGGTGATGATGGAAGTCAGCGGAGTGCGCAGATCATGGCTGACGTTCGTAATCAGTTCCGTCTTCAGCCTTTCACTTTTCGCCTGCTCCGACATCGACTGGCGAACGCCTTCCTTCAAGCGGTTCAATTGGATGGCATGCTGAGCAAACGGCGATCTGCCACGCACAGGAATTTGTTCATTCAAACTGCCATCCGCGATTGCCCGGGTGCTGTCCATCAGCACATTCATGTAGCCGAAACGCTTCATCATGGACAATAGGACCGGTAGACCAATGAAAAGGGTTGCCGGCAGCCAGATAATTATCGCTGCCTGTTGAATAATGACCAGCAAAGTCCCAAAGCCCCAAAAGAATACGACAATCAGCAGGACTAACATTTGAACACCGATTGATTTATTCAGAAATGCATAGCGCGCCATTTGAAGAGATCTTAAAAAATAACTATTCTTGAACTCTTCCACAATCATTTCCGTGTTTTTATAATGAGAGAAAATCCAAATGATCTGCAGTATTGTCAGAACCAAGAACAAAAGGGTCAACAAGATATACTTTAACGTCTGCAGGATAAAATAACTGGTATCGTTGTAATAGACATACTCCAGCACGCTCAAAGAGTTTACCAGACCGAATGGCAGAGCAAGCATCGCACTAAAGAGCAGCAGACTTGCTTTGACCTCAAGCGGCCAGCTCTTCCACTTTTGATAAAAAGACATTTTCAGAAATGCATTTTTCTCGAAACGAAGCTTTGTAAATAACAATACAAATCCGACAATCGCCAATGCACCCAGTATATAAAGAACGTTTTGGACTGTAGTATGCTGAACGATGCTTGCACCATTATCACTCGCTGCAAGAAGCTCACGGTCAATCTGGACTGTTCCAGTAAATTCAGCATTTGATGATGGTATATACATATTGGTATTATTGTAATTTGTATAAAACAACTCATCGTTATTGGATTGAAGCGGCACGGCGTCCGTATATTTCTTCTCGAAATACGGGCGGCTGTTCAAATCCCCTTTTGTGAAATTTTCCCCTGTTTCGTTATTGGTCAAATCATAGACATAGTAGGAATAATGAGCATTAAAGTTTCCTTCATCGTTCATTATTCCATTTATAGCAACTCTTTCCGCCCGTTGTTTTTCTTCCTGTATCTTTTCCTGAACGGTTTCATCATCCGCAAAATTATTCCGGATTTCATCTATTTTCCCGTCCCGTTCTTCGGAAAGGATTTCCACCAGACTGTCGTTTTCGCTCTCACGGGCAGCTTCGATATCCGGATTGTATTGGTCCTGTATACTTTGGATCTGCTGAGCCAACGTGCCATATCTGGTGCGGTATTCCTCTATTTCGTCAGCTGAAATCGTGAATTCCGTTTCGGCTTTTGGCGGATCGAGTTCGAGAACAATCAGCCGGTTGATAAAGTGATTGTATTCTTCTTTGAATTCGACAGTTTCCAGGTAAGACTTGCCAAAGTATTTCGGACCCAATTCCATTACGCTGAAAATGCCGATCAGCACGATTGATAATGTTGCCAGCCATAGCCATTTTTTCATCTTTATATTTCCCCTTTAGGCTGCGTTCTCAATGATGCCAATAAATCTGCCGCGGGACTGTTAAAACCGATTTCGGCAATGAATGACAGACAATACAGAAGGGTGAACAATGCGATTGTTACAGCAATCACTGACCAGACATCATTTTTCAATTTTGTAGCCAATGCCCCACACCACCTTTAAATATCTTGGGTTCTTCGGATCTGCCTCTATTTTTTCACGTATTTTGCGTATATGGACGGCGACAATATTTTCTGCATTGTACGCCGGCTCGTTCCAGACGCGTTCATATATATCGCGTATTGAAAAGACGCGGCCTGCATTGACCATCAATAATTCGGTGATTTTGAACTCGATCGGAGTCAATTTCACAGAGTTCCCGTGAAGCACAACCTCTTTTGAATCCGAGTCCAGAACCAGTCCGTCAATTTCAATGCGCTGTGATTTATCTTGATATGTCCCAAGGCTCACGTAACGTCTCAGTTGGGATTTGACCCGTGCCACCAGCTCCATCGGATGAAAAGGCTTTGTCACATAATCGTCAGCTCCAACTGACAGGCCGTGAATCTTATCCGAGTCCTCCGCTTTTGCACTGAGCATGATGATTGGAATATTGCGCTCTTCCCGAATCTTGAAGGTAGTGGAAATTCCGTCAAGCAGCGGCATCATGATATCCAGAATGATGACATGGACTTCATTGGTTTCCAGCAATTGGATCGCCTTTTGCCCATTTTCAGCTTTCAGCACCCGGTAGCCTTCGTTCTTCAAATAGATTTCAATGCCGTCGCGGATATCCTGGTCATCATCGGTCACCAACACAGTAAATTGATTCATCCCATCGCCTTCTTTCTTCTCTGCACTTATCATAATGTTTAATTCTTAAGCGGATGCTAGGATAACTCTGAAGAAATTCTTAAGAAAGTCCTATGCTCTCCTCAGTATTTTCTTTTTGCCCAGTGTCAGGACCAGAATGCCGACCAATAATAAAGCGATTCCCGCCCACGACAATCCACTCAGCACTTCGCCGACCACCAGAACTCCGAGGATAGAAGCTGTCAGTGGTTCAGCGAGGGATAAAGTGACAGCCGAAGAAGAAGGGATCCTTTTCAAACCTCTTGAGAATAAAATATAGGCAAGGCTTGTGGTGGCAAATCCAAGATAAATTATAATTCCTGCATCTGAAGGAATCAGGATATAAGAAATATCGAAAAAGAATAAGGATGGCATTAAAAAGAGTGCAGCGATAGAAAAAATGAGTGCTACCGCTGGCACAGCCTCCATTGTTTGGAGAACGTATTTACTGGCAATCGCGTACAGCGCGAAAGACAATCCTGCTCCGAGCGCCATGGCCACACCTAGCGAATTGACATCTGCCGCCCCTTTATTTGCGAACAGCAGGATACAGCCGAGGATTGCCATCCCTGTGGCGATTGTCCATATCCGGTTCGGGCGCCTTTTCAGAAACAGCCACTCAATCATTCCGGCAAGAACCGGTGCGCTGCCGATGGCAACGACGGTGCCGATTGCGATGCCGGTCAATTGGACCGAAGAAAAGAACAAGGGCTGAAAGAGCGCCATGCTGAGTGCAGAAACGAGAGCAGCCGGCCACGGGATAGATTGAAAGATGAAACTTTTAGTCACCAAAGTGAACAGCAACAAGGAAAAGCCGCCGATCATCAAACGGAATGCACCGATTGTCAGCGGGTGTGCGTCACCTGAAATGAAATTTTGGGCTGTGCCTGTCGTGCCCCAGAGCACCGCCGCCAACAGCACCATTATGTATGGCATTCCGTTCATATCCTACACCTCTGATTTCCATTTATACCAAATACCATACCATTATTTCAATCGTTTGAGATACTGCTTCCCAGCTATTATAATAAAAGAAAAAGAGGAGGCGATCTTATGTATATGACAGTCACGGAAACTGCTACTCATTTGTCCATGCCACCAGAGCAAGTCAGCAGATATATATTGGAAGGACGTATCAAAGCAGTGCACGATGGAGAACAATACATGATCAACACCTCTCAATTCGACACCCATTTCCAACAGCTTGAGCTGGCTAAGCAGGAACTGGAAGAATGGAAAGCGACACCTATCCCGGATGACGTGGATATTAAAGACGAAGACTAAAAAGAACAGCAGCAGCAGTGGCGCTCCGCCGCGCCACTGGTTTGCCTTATGACCCGAAGAGCTGAGCCGCTCGAGTCTGGACAGCAAACAAGAAAAAGCATCCCGATGTGGGATGCTTTTTCTTGTTCTATTTTTCACCGCGCCGCTTTGATTTGCTCTTTTTCTTGCAGAAATTTCTGGATAAAGCCGCTCCATTTCTCAAACTCCACCAGAAAGCCATCGTGGCCGAAGTCCGTTTCAATAACTTCCCATGAAGCTTCCGGCTGTGTTTGGAGCCAGGAAATCATCCCTTCAGCCGGATACAGCAGGTCATGTGTAAATGAAAGTGAAAGGATCGGGCATTCTATTTTCCGTTCACCCATATCATGGCTGTTCATCGCTTTTAATAAGATAAGATAGCTATTGGCATCGAAGCGCTGAGCCAGTTTTTGGCCCTGATAATCCAAATACGATTCCACTTCAAAGTTCTGCCCATTGCTTGTGCGGTCGAAACGGTCATTAAACAGTTTGCCGCTCCGGTAGGTGATCATTCCGGCCATCCTTGCCAGATGGAATCCTTTGAAATCGGAAGTGTCTGAATAATTTCCGTTTTGAAAAGCGGGGTCATGTTCTATGGCCTGTATGCCTATATGATTAAATGCAAGCGCGTAGCTGCCGAAGGCCGGCGTAACGGCCAGCGGAAGGATTAATTCTGTAAATCCTGGGTACAGCGCGCCCCATTCGAGCGCTTTCATGCCCCCAAGCGAACCGCCTATCACAGCCTTCAATTTTTCTATGCCTAGAATTTTTAATGCCCGGTATTCAGCATGCACCATATCTTTTATGGTCAGCAAGGGAAAATCCGAGCGATAAGGGGTACCAGTGGAAGGATTTATTGACAGCGGGCCCGTTGAACCGTTGCAGCCTCCGAGTACATTAAAAGAAACTACCTGCAATTTATCCGTATCCAAAGCTTTTTCGGAACCAGCCAGTCCGCTCCACCAGCCTGGGTTTCCCGAAGTGCCGACTGCATATTGGTCCCCCGTCAGCGCATGACAAATCAGTATGGCCGGGTCTTTCGGATTGCCGCTTCGCTCATACGCCAACTCCACTCCCTCGAGCACCTTTCCTGATTCCAATGCCAGATTCCCGATAGCTACTGTCCGCATAATACTCTCCTCCTATACTGCCTGTACCACAGCGGCTTTGATGGCCTGCTCCAAATCAGCGATCAGATCTTCCGGATTCTCCAATCCGACTGACAGGCGGATCAATTCTTCTGTCACACCCGATTGTTTCAGTCCTTCAGCGCTTAACTGCTGATGCGTGGTCGATGCGGGGTGAATGATCAATGATTTGGCGTCTCCGACATTTGCCACATGCGACCACAGGCTGACTCCATCAATCACTTTCCGTCCAGCTTCCCTGCCGCCTTTGATGCCGAAATTGACAATGGACCCGAATGTATCTTTCAAATATTTTTGCGCCAATCCGTGTGACGGATGGTCTTCAAAACCGATGTAATTGACCCATTCCACTTGCGGATGGCTGCGCAAATATTCGGCGATAATTCCAGCGTTGCTGCTGTGTCTCGGCAATCGCAAATGCAGTGTTTCCAAGCCTTGTAAAAATGCATGAGCACTGTCAGGGCTTAAAGTTGGACCGAAATCGCGCAGCAGCTGGACGCGCAATTTTGTTGCAAAAGAAGCGCCTTCTGCATCGATTCCGTAACGGATGCCGTGGTAGCTGTCATCCGGCTCTGTGTAATTAGGAAATCTTTCATGATTCCAATTGAAGGTACCACCATCTACGGCGATTCCACCGATTGCCGTACCGTGGCCGCCGATCCACTTTGTCGCCGAATGGATGACCACATCTGCTCCGAAAGAAATCGGATTGCTGCCATAAGGAGAAGCAAATGTATTGTCGATCAATAATGGAATATTGTATTCGTGCGCAATTGCTGCCACTCGCTCCACATCAAAAACGTTGAGGCTCGGATTGCCGATGGTTTCGCCAAAAAATGCCTTTGTCCGATCCGTAACGGCAGCCCGGAAGTTCTCAGGATCTGTGCCATCGACAAATTTCACGGTAATGCCATAACGCGGCAAAGTCTTGGCGAATAAATTATACGTGCCGCCATAAAGGTTGCTGTCCGCCACCACTTCATCCCCCGCTTCCGCGATGTTCAGGATTGAAAATGCGATAGCCGCCATTCCGGACGACAACGCAACGGCAGCTGTGCCGCCTTCGAGGAGGGCGACGCGCTGTTCGAAGACATCCACTGTCGGGTTCATGATGCGCGAATAGATATTTCCTGTTTCTTTTAAACCGAATAGATTCTGGGCATGTTCTGTATCCCGGAACACATACGAAGTTGTTTTATGGATAGGTACCGCTCTCGCGCCTGTTACGGGATCGGGCTGCTGACCGCCGTGAAGTAA
Organism: Planococcus sp. (in: firmicutes); assembly: GCA_035461005.1. Lineage (GTDB taxonomy): Bacteria > Bacillota > Bacilli > Bacillales_A > Planococcaceae > Planococcus. Next base: position 8,525 of record DATHVZ010000099.1, read on the forward strand.
AAGAGTTTCTGCTTTAAAGTTTGTCATTTTTATTCCTCCATGAATTTTATTAGATGGTCCTTAAAGTAGATGAGGGAATAGAAAAAGGCCCCCTTCTAATTAGAAGAGGGCCGCTATCCACGGAGTTTCCTCCTCTCATCTGCCAGACTGTCGTTCCAGTCTGTAGGAATTAGCACCTTTCCAAGCTGGATTGCTTGGTGGTTGCCGGGCATCGCAGGGCCTAGTCCCTCCGCCACTCTTGATAAGAGTATTCAGATTTAGTTTTCCATCTTGTTGAGAAGTATAAATAATGATACGATATTTTGTCAAGGGGTTGTCGTATTATTTCGAAAATTCCATCTCGTTCACACGCTTAATATTTAGAAAGGCAGGGAGCAAACAATGATTCTTTGGATTTTTTCCGCACTTTTTTCAGGTTATATAATCGGCTGCCTGCATGGTTCTCTTGTCGCACAGCTTTTGTCCGGCACAAATATCAAAACAGCAGGCGTCAAAAATTCGGGAGCATCCAATGCGGCAATCGTTCTCGGTTGGAAATACGGTGCGTTGGTCGCGTTTCTCGATATCTTTAAAGGCTTCGCTGCAGTTTTGGCAATGCGGCTGTTGCTTAGTGGCAGCAGCCTGCCGGCAGAAACGGTATGGACGATTCTCTTTTTCGTCGCCGCCGGAGTGGTGCTGGGCCATAACTTCCCTTTCTATATGAAGTTCAATGGCGGCAAAGGCACAGCGGCGGTCATTGGTGTCATGATCGCGCTGGACTGGAAACTCGGGTTGCTTGGGCTGGTGCTGCTCGTTATTATCGCACTCGCCACCGACTATCTGGTTATCGGTGTGCTGGCTTTGTACACCGTGTTCATCCTTATCGCTTTTTGGCCGGCGGATGGGCTGTGGCCATATGCAATTGCTCTCGCATTGATGGCGATGGCGCTGTGGAAACACCTTGAAAACATCGATCGCATCAAGGATGGCTCCGAAAGCAAAGTGTCTTCCGTTCTCCGAAAAAAAACTGCAGATTCCAATTGATGAAGCTGCATCTTTTTCTTTCTCCTGAGATTTACAGTATTTATTTTATTCATGTTAAAATAAGAACACTACATATTCCAGGAGGTCTTTACATATGATTGAAACCCTAATCGAGCGGTTGGTCCGTTATGCAAAAATCGATACACAATCCAATTTTGAAAACCACGAAACCCCGTCCACTCCCGGGCAATGGGATCTGCTGCGGGAACTGGAGAAGGAAATGACGGAAATCGGACTGGCAGAAGTCCAAATGGATGCTCATGGCTACCTGTTCGGCACACTTCCGGCCACTACAGACAAAGAACTTCCTGTTATCGGCTTTCTTGCCCACGTCGATACAGCAACCGATTTCACCGGAAAGAATGTTAATCCACAGCGTGTAGACAATTATGACGGAAACGATATTCCGTTGAACAACTCTATTTCAATGACTGTTGAAGATTTCCCGGATTTACAGAATTACATCGGCCACACGCTGATCACGACGGACGGCACAACT
>DATHVZ010000100.1:0-13044 GCA_035461005.1 Planococcus sp. (in: firmicutes)
ACCGAAAGTTTTGATCGGCCGCGATACACGCATTTCAGGTGAGATGCTTGAAGGCGCCTTGGCTGCCGGTTTGTTGAGTGTCGGAGCGGAAGTTATGCGCCTTGGTGTCATCAGCACACCAGGGGTTTCTTATCTGACCCGCGTGATGAGCGCGGAAGCGGGCGTGATGATTTCGGCTTCGCATAATCCTGTGGAGGACAATGGCATCAAATTCTTCGGATCGGACGGCTTTAAATTGTCGGATGAACAAGAAGCCGAAATCGAAGCGTTGCTGGATATGGAAGAGGACACATTACCGCGACCAACTGGCCGCGACCTTGGTGCCATCACCAGCTATTTTGAAGGCGGACAAAAATACATCCAGTATTTGAAGCAGACCGTTGATGAGGAGTTCGATGGCATCCATGTAGCGCTCGATTGCGCACACGGAGCCACTTCAACGTTGGCGACTCACGTATTTGCCGATCTTGATGCGGATATCACGTCGATGGGTGCTTCACCAAACGGCTTGAATATCAATGACCAGGTGGGTTCTACCCATCCGCAAAAGCTCGCGGAATTGGTTGTGGAGAAACATGCAGACATCGGGCTTGCGTTCGATGGCGACGGTGACCGTTTGATTGCAGTTGATGAAAAAGGTCACATCGTTGACGGCGACCAAATCATGTATATTTGCGCCAAGTATCTTAAAACTGAAGGCCGCCTGAATAAAGATACGGTGGTATCAACGGTGATGAGCAATATGGGCTTTTACAAAGCGCTTGAAGCAAATGGCATGACCAGTGTTAAAACAGCAGTGGGAGACCGTTATGTTGTGGAAGAGATGAGAAAGAATGGTTATAATCTTGGCGGCGAACAGTCCGGCCATATCATTTTCCTCGATTATAATACAACAGGCGACGGCTTATTGTCGGGCCTTCAATTGGTCAACATCATGAAAGTCACCGGCAAAAAACTGTCTGAGTTGGCTGCTGAAATGACGATTTTCCCGCAAAAGCTTGTAAACATCCGCGTAACAGATAAACATGCAGTTACGGATAATAAAAAAGTCGCGTCTGAGATCGAAGACGTGGAAAAAGAAATGAACGGCAACGGCCGCGTGCTCGTCCGCCCATCCGGGACGGAACCATTGGTGCGCGTCATGGTGGAAGCAGCTTCAAAAGAAAATTGCGAAAACTATGTCGAGCGCATCGCTGAAGTGGTGCGCGCAGAAATGGGCATGAGCTGAATATAATAATAAATTGTCCGCGGACTTCCATGTTCGCGGATATTTTTATGCAATTAAATAGAATAGTTTTACTTCGAATGAGCCGTTTGATGCATTTGCGCTTTTACATGGAGCGCGGTATGATAGGGATGTCTGTTTAGGACCGCGTGAAAAGGGGGATAGTAGTAGAGCGTATGAGGAAACTAGTTGAAGCGCCTGTACTGGGGAAATTGGACGGACAAGTCATTTTCCAGTAGACGAGGAGGAGGAGTATCGAGATTTCGGCGGATACCTCCCGGCCGTGAAGCCCGGTCGTTATGTTCATCTTCAAAGCAGTTGAGCAATCAGCTGTACAACAGGATGAATGGGCTCATGAAATGCGTCCGCGCATATTGGCGAACGCTCTTTTTGATATTGCAAAAAAATTGGAGGAATTATAATTATGTGTGGAATTGTCGGGTATATTGGAGAACAGGATTCAAAAGAGATCTTATTAAAAGGCCTGGAGCGTTTGGAATACCGCGGCTATGATTCAGCGGGTATTGCTGTGCGCAACGGGGAAGGCATTACGGTTTTCAAAGAAAAAGGGCGCATTGCGGATCTTCGCGGCGCAGTCGATGGCGACGTTACAGGAAACACGGGAATTGGGCATACACGCTGGGCGACGCACGGCAAACCGAGCAAAGTGAATGCTCACCCGCACCAGAACACGTCAGACCGTTTCACAATTGTGCATAACGGCGTAATCGAAAACTATCACCACCTGCAGCGTGATTATCTGGCTGATGTGGCAATGGAGTCGGACACGGACACGGAAATCATCGTACAATTGATCGGCAAATTCGTGGAAGAAGGCCAGACAACGCAAGAAGCTTTCAGCAAAGCGCTTCAATTGATGAAAGGCTCTTACGCGATCGCATTGCTTGACGCAGAAGAAGAGAAGACGATTTTTGTTGCGAAAAACAAAAGTCCATTGCTTGTCGGACTTGGCGACGGGTTTAATGTTGTAGCGTCTGATGCAATGGCGATGCTGCAAGTGACAGACCAATTTGTTGAATTGATGGACAAGGAAATCGTTATCGTGCGCAAAGACAGCGTGGATATCCTGACACTTGACGGCGAAAAAGTTGAACGCGCACCGTTCACTGCTGAAATCGACATGAGCGATATCGACAAAGGCACGTACCCGCATTATATGCTGAAAGAAATTGACGAGCAGCCGGCAGTCATGCGCAAAATCATTCAGGCTTACCAGGGCGAAGACGAGAAACTGACAATCAAACCGGTAATTTTGGATGCGTTGCAGGCAGCTGACCGTTTGTACATCATCGCAGCGGGAACAAGCTATCACGCAGGATTGATCGGCAAGGAATATTTGGAGAAAATGGCGGGCATTCCGGTGGAAGTGCATGTAGCGAGCGAATTCGGCTATAACATGCCGCTTCTTTCCGAGAGACCGTTGTTCATCTTCATTTCACAGTCAGGCGAAACAGCTGACAGCCGCCAGGTATTGGTGCGCATCAAAGCATTGGGCTTCCCTTCCCTGACAATCACAAACGTTTCAGGATCGACTTTGTCGCGCGAAGCAGACCATACACTCCTGTTGCACGCAGGCCCTGAAATCGCAGTCGCTTCAACGAAAGCTTACACGGCGCAGTTGGCGGTACTAGCCATCTTGTCGGCCGTGACGGCAGAAGCGCGCGGACGCGATATCGGTTTCGATCTTGTGCAGGAAATGGGAATTGTGGCGAATGCTATCCAGTCGCAAGTTGATATGAAAGAAGAAATCGAGAAATTGGCACATGACTTCCTTTCAACAACACGCAATTGCTTCTTTATCGGCCGTTTGATGGATTATTTCGTCGGCCTTGAAGGCGCTTTGAAATTGAAAGAGATTTCGTACATCCAGGCGGAAGGCTTTGCCGGCGGCGAGCTGAAGCACGGAACGATTGCGTTGATCGAGGAAGGCACGCCTGTCATCGCACTTGCGACGCAGGAGTCTGTAAACTTGAACATCCGCGGAAACGTCAAAGAAGTGGCGGCGCGCGGCGCGAACACGATGATCATTTCAATGGAAGGCCTGAACGAAGACGGCGACAGCCACGTGCTTCCGACGGTGCACGAATTGCTGACACCGCTTGTATCGGTTATTCCGTTGCAATTGATCAGCTATTACGCAGCGCTTCACAGAGACTGTGACGTTGATAAGCCAAGAAACCTGGCAAAATCAGTTACGGTTGAATAAAAGATAATTTAGTAATGACAGCTGGATCCTTCGGGGTTCAGTTTTTTTATTGGAGAAATGTTTGTATGCTTATATTATTAAAGGTATAGTATTCTTCACATTAGATAAGGGGCTGTTGAGATGAAGGAATGGATCAGCATTGAGCACGCGAACGAGCATAATCTGAAAGATATCAGCGTGAAAATTCCGAAGCGTAAATTGACGGTGATCACGGGAATTTCGGGGTCAGGCAAGTCGACGCTCGCCCATGATATTCTGTTCAATGAATCCCAGCGGCAATACTTGGAGGCGATGGGTTTGCAGGGCATCGAAAAGCCCAAAGTGGAACGGATCAGCGGCGTTTCCCCAGCCATCAGTTTAAGGCAGCAGGAATCGTCCTCCAATCCCCGGTCGACGGTCGGCACAAAGACCGCGATGTATACGGGGTTGCGCATGGTGTACGAAAAGCTCGGCATCCGTGCCTGTCCGAACTGCAAAAAAGATGTGAATCCGGTTGAGGCCATTGAAAAAACAGAGCATGTGAACGGGGAATTCACGGTGTTTCAGATTTGTCCGCATTGCAACCATAAATACCACAAGCTCACCCGCAGCCATTTTTCATATAATACCGTTGAGGGCGCCTGCCAGACATGCAAAGGCATCGGGAAAGTCATCCAGATCAATGCCGATACATTATTCAATAAAGACCTGCCGATTGAAGACGGGGGAATCGAGTTATGGAAGGGCCATTACCTGGATTATCAGCTTGAAAACATCAAGAATACGATGAACTATTATGGAGACCCTATTGAACCCGGTACACCGTTGAAAGACTTCAGTGAATTGCAATATGCTTTATTGTGCTACGGCACAGGCAGCAAAGAAGTGGCAAAGCTGACGGATAAGAAGGAGCCAAAAACGGTCAGCGGCGGCAAGTTTGAAGGGGTCATGGGCAATTTATGGCGGAAATACCAGGAAAAAAAGGGCGAGATGGGGAAAGAAGCCATCTATTTCTTCAGTGATACGTGTGCCGAATGCAATGGCACCAAGCTGAACGAAAGGAGCCGGAGCGTGACGGTAAGGGGCCGCTCGATCACGGAAATTTCCACATTGGATTTGGAGCAATTGCTGGAGTGGGTGAATGCCTGCAGCGCTGATTTAACAAAAGAGGAACTGGCGGCAGTGGATGTCTACCTTCGCGATATCGAAACGAAGCTGAAGCGGATCAAGCGGCTCGGTCTTGGCTACCTGACGTTGGAGCGCGGCACCAACACTTTATCCGGTGGTGAAAGCCAGCGGATCCGCTTGTCTGCCATCCTGGATTCCGACCTAACGGATATCGTCTATATTATCGATGAACCGACAGCCAGTCTGCATGCGAAAGATACGGAAGGCATCATGGACATTATGAAAGGGCTGCGGGACAACGGCAACACGGTGATTGTCATCGAGCACAATACCGACATTATGAAACAGGCGGACTATTTAATTGAAATCGGACCGAAGGCGGGCCGCTTCGGCGGTGAATTGATCGGGACGGGTTCTCTGGAAGATCTTCAACGGAATGAACAATCCCTGATCAAAGATTATGCCACCAAACAGAGTGAACTCAAGCAGGACGTCCGGCCTCCAGGAAAAAGAGCCATCCAAGTTGAAGGAGCCACACTCCATAATCTGGATGCGGTGAATGTCGTTATTCCGACCCAATCCCTCGTCAGTGTGACGGGCGTGTCGGGCTCAGGGAAATCTTCGTTGATTTTCGATGTGGTGGGTGAAAGGTCCGAAAACGTTTCGGGGCTGGACCAGTTTGACGAAGTGATCACGATCAACCAAACGAGCATTACGAAAATGAAACGCTCCAATGTCGCCACGTATACCAACCTGTTCACGGACATTCGCAATCTGTTTGCCAAACTCGACGCCAGTAAAGCACAGGGACTGACGTCGAAACATTTCTCATTCAATACGAGCGGCGGCCGCTGTGAGACCTGCGAAGGCTTAGGGTATGTGATGAGCAATATGCTGTTTTTCAACGACATTGAAGTGGTGTGCCCAACGTGCAAAGGCAAGCGATTTAAAGATAATGTGCTCCGTGTACTGTACGCCGACCATACGATCAATGACTGCCTCGAAGCGTCCATCGAAGAAGCGGCGGAGATCTTCGGAAACGAACCGAAAATCCTGAAGACCCTTCGATTGCTGACGGAGATCGGATTGGGCTATTTAAAACTCGGCCAATCGCTGACGACGTTGTCCGGGGGCGAGGGACAGCGATTGAAATTATCGACGTCGCTGATGAAGAAGACGAAACAAAAGAGTTTATTCCTGTTGGATGAACCGTCAACGGGCCTGCATCCGTACGATATTCAATATTTACTGGAATTGTTCAACCGCTTGATCGACCAGGGCAATTCCGTTGTGATGGTGGAACACAATCTCCGAATGATCCGGGCGAGTGACTGGATTATTGATCTCGGACCGGAAGGCGGGGTCAAAGGCGGACGGGTGATTGCAGAAGGGACGCCGAATGACGTGAAGGAAAATCCGGCGTCTGTGACGGGTTTCTATTTATGATTCACAGCCGGGTCCATTTGGGGTCCGGCTTTTCTTTTGTTCCGTTTCGGTTTGGAATGGGCACAAAAAAACAGACCAGGAAATACATCCTGATCTGTTTCGCTCATTATTCACTTACATTCTTCCGAAACCAGTAAAGTGGTCTCCCCAATAATCGCCGTAGATGTTGTCGATGCCAACGCCGCCGCTGTTAGCGGAGATCATTTGGCCGTTTCCGATGTAAATCCCGACGTGAGAGATCCCCGGCTTATACGTGCCGGAGAAGAAGACAAGGTCACCCGGCTGCGGAGTGCTGACTTTCGTTGCCATATTATAATAACCGGCTGCGTTTGTGCGTTCTATATCGTAGCCTGCTTTATTCAGCGTATAGTCAATAAATCCGCTGCAGTCAAATCCTGCTGGCGAAGTGCCGCCCCACACGTATGGAACGCCTGTATACTGTTTCGCTATTGATGCGAGTGCGGAAGGGGCATTGCTTACCGCGGTCACTTGCGGCGCTTTCGTGCTGCTGGCATCGGCAGATGAGTCGCTGCTTGTTTCAAATGTTTGGCCAGGATAAATCATGTCACCTGTAATGCTGTTGATGCTTTGCAGGCTGGAAACTGACGTGCCATGCTCCTGGGCAATATTCCAAAGTGTATCACCAGATTTTACTTCATAGGTAGATGCGCTTGCAGGTGCAGCAATGGCAGCTGAAAGGGCTAGAGTGGCAGTAAAGGCTAATAATGATTTTTTTGTTTTTTTCATAGTCCGCTCCTTAGGTATCTGGAATTCACTGAATTCATATGTTTGAATAGCGATTCTCGTATTTTATGTGTTACGCCAAAATATCTGATGGGGTATATTAATTATTTGATGCTTCCTGTCAATTTTCTTTGAAGCCTTGCACAGTGTAGCACGGGCCCTTTACGAAAGAAACCCCTGTAATGGTTTTGTGAACGCATTTAAATATTTTGATATATTTTTGATATATTGTTATTTTGAGTTGCTGTTAAGAATAACGCAGACCTCAATAGATAAAGTTCTTCACTAACGTTAGTGCGAATGGATTTCAGAATGGATATATAAGATAGCTGATAATTTATCACCAAAAATCCAGTCGAAATTCTTACATAAACTGGATTGATTGTTGCAGTTGAATTCAGCGGAAATCATCAAGATGAAAACTTTCTTTATTCCGGAAATATTTTGATTTAAATTATCTCGAATTCAGCCGATAATGATAAGATAGGTAAAAAGATGCGATGGCAAAAGATAGAAGCGGGATGATGGGGGTATAACGTGGAACAATTACTGAAATCCGAAATGAAAATCCAGCAATTATTGAGTTTATTGGAAGCGTCCAAGCAATTGAATTCGAATTTGGAGATAGAGGAAGTGTTCCAGAGCATCCTGCTGCAAATGGTGGCGGTGGTCGGAGCGGAAGCGGGCACGTTATGGGTGCTGGATCCGGACGGGGAAGAGATCCGGGTGGTCGCGGCCTACGGGGAATCAGCCGACAAGATTTTGAACATCCGCCTGAAAAAAGATGAAGGCATCGCGGGCAAAGTGATCATGAGCGGGGAGCCGCTGCTGATCCGCAACGTGGAGGAGCATCCGGATTGGTCGAAACGGGTGGACCAGTCAAGCGGCTTTGTAACGAAGTCGATGATTACGGTGCCGCTGATGGTGAAAGCCAAAGTGCTGGGATCACTCCAGTTATTGAATAAAAAGCAGTCGGATTTCTTCACAGAGGAAGATGTTTCCCTGGCCGTGGCGCTGGCCAGCCAATCGGCGATGGCGCTCCACAACAGCCAGATGTACGATGAGCTGCAACAGATGTTCATCAGCATGATCCAGACGCTGGCAAAAGTGCTCGATGCACGGGATCCGTATACAGCGGGGCATTCGGAGCGGGTGGCCAATTATTCGGTGTGGATTGCCGGCAAACTTGGCATGGCGCCGGACAAGATGAAGGAATTATACAAAGCCGCGCTGCTGCATGACGTCGGGAAAATCGGCATACCGGATGACATTCTCCGGAAACCGGACCGGCTGACGGCGGAGGAATACGCGGCAATCCAATTGCACACGGTGATCGGTGCTGACATCCTGTCGAATATGGAACCGAAAAAAACGATGATGGACGTCATCCAAACAGCCCGGTCGCATCACGAACGGCTCGATGGCAGCGGCTATCCGGACGGTTTAAAAGGGCGGGAGATCTCATTTTTCGCACGCATTGTCGGCGTGGCGGATGCGTTTGATGCCATGACAACGGCGCGTTCCTACAGCAAAGGCATGTCGTACCGTGACGGTGCGGTAGAGTTGGTCCGCTGCAAAGAGACGCTGTTCGACAGCGCGATCGTCGATGCCTTTACGGCGGTGCTGGCGGAATGTGATTACAATTTGGCGCAATACGAAGCGGACCATAAAAAAGAGTACCGCCTATGAGCCAGTTCGACTATCTATTAATCGGGCATTTGATCGGCGATTTTTTGCTGCAGACGTCGTGGATGGCGAAAAATAAAGCGACGAAATGGCTTCCGCTACTTGCGCATGTGACGGTGTATACCGTTGTGATCAGCGTCGTCGGCGTTTTATCCGGCGGCTTGTCGTTGGCAGCGATCGCGCTGATTTTCTTCAGCCACATCGTATTGGACCGAAAAACCTTTGTGGCATTTTGGGTCCGGAAGGTACAGGCAGCGAAGGGTCCGGAACAGGCCTGGCTGTACATCGTGGCCGACCAAATTTTTCATATCATCGTTATAGCGATTGCCATCGCGATATCGTAGGAGAGTGACAGATGAAGTACGCGACGAAAAAATACGTGATTGAGCGGGAATATCCGCTGAGCAAGGAACAGATCTGGGCACTCTTGGCGGATAATAACCGGTTGAATCTGTACATCGGCCTTTTTCCGGTGAAATTCAGCAACGCCAAAAAAGAGGAGAGAGGAATTTTTTACCGTGAAGCATTCGCGAAAGTCGGCGGTGTAATTCCCTTGCGCTGGCAGGAGTTTCCTTTCCAATGGGAAGAAAACAAAAGCTATGAAGTGGAACGGCGGTACCTCAGTGGTCCCATCAAGCATTTTATCGGAGGGGTTGAGCTGCTTGATGGCGGAGAAGCATCGCCGGGCACAACCAAAGTCCGGCTGTTTGCCGAATTCGTTCCCCAAAACCTGGTCGGGCTGGCGGCTATTCCGCTGACCGGCCACAAGTCGATGCTGAATACGTTCAATTACCTCGATGAATTTTTGACTGGAGAATCTCAAGAGTTATTCAACGCGCCGCAAAAAAAGGCCAATCACCAAGTGGACCTTGTGGAATTGGAGCGGCTGGAAGCGGTGCTCCGAAACTGGCCGGTCGAGACGGAAAACGTTTCTTTGCTTCATACATATATTGCGGAAAAGAGTGATCACGACGTGGCGCAAATGGAGCCCGTCCGGATTGCCGAACAGTGGCAAGTGGAAACGGATAGAGTGCTTCGCTTGTTTTTGTATGCTACAAAGTCCGGCATCCTGAATCTGAGCTGGAATATGATTTGTCCCAACTGCCGGGTATCAAAATCCGCACAGACTTCATTGTCCCAATTGACCAGCCAGTTTCACTGTGATTTATGCGGCATCAATTACGACGCCAGCTTTGATCAATTCGTCGAGCTCAATTTTTCGGTGCATCCGTCGATCCGCCAAGCCTATGCCGAAGTGTATTGTGTCGGCGGTCCGCTGATTACGCCGCATGTGAAAGCGCAGAAGGTCATTGGGCAGGGAGCGTCCGTGCGCTTTCCGGTGCCGGTCCACGCGGAAGAATTGCGATTGCGGGTGTTACAGGCCAATGACCGGGTGGCGCTGGAAGGGGATTCGGATGCAACTGAAGCTGCCATCACATATACCGATGCGGGTTGGTCCGAGGAGCGGGTTTCCCAGGCCTCCCAAATAGTCGTCCACAATGCAAGCAGCAGTGACATTCTCGTGGCCCTGGAACAAGCTGCCTGGAGCAAAAATACCATCACAGCCGCCAAAGTGACGGCGATGCAGGAGTTCCGGGATCTGTTCTCTTCGGAGGTGTTGTCGCCGGACCAGCAGATCGGCATCGATCACGTGACCATTCTGTTCACCGACCTGCAGGGCTCAACGTCGCTGTACGAAACGGTCGGCGACGCCACTGCCTATGGCCAGGTCAATAAACATTTTGATTTTCTGACGAAATGGATCGGCACCAACCGGGGCAGTGTCGTGAAAACGATCGGCGACGCGGTCATGGCCGTTTTCCATCTGCCGGAAGACGGTTTGCGGGCAGCGTTGCAGATTCAGGAGAACCTCGTCGAATTCAATAGGAACAAGAAGGAGCCGATTGTCCTAAAAGTTGGCTTGCACAGCGGACCGGCCATAGCCGTAACGTCCAATGACCGGCTCGATTATTTCGGCCGCACCGTCAATCTGGCAGCGCGCATCCAGGGCCAGGGAACAGGCGGCGACATCATCTTCAGCCGCGATTATCTGGAACAGCCGAAGCTGCGCGCTATGGTGGAGCAGGAGGGTGTTCGGATGGAGGCGTTCCCGGCAAAACTGAAAGGGATCCAAGGGGAAATGGAATTGGTGCGGGTTTGTGTGGGGGCAAAAGAAGCCATTTCTGTCGGCTAAGAAATACAAAAGAACTTCATTAATCGGATACCCTTTGAGCTAAAATAGGCGGAAAGGGTATTTTTATTGGCAAAAACGAAACCGCAACGCGTTGGCTGTTGTCTAACAGGTAGAGAAAAAAGGGGGCGAGGGCTTGGAGAAGCGGGAGAGGGACCGGTTGCTGACCGAGGCGATGGATGAATACGGCCATTACCTGGTGCGGCTGGCGTATTCGTTTGTCAAAGAACGGACCAAGGCGGAGGACATTGTGCAGGATGTTTTTATCCGCTATTACATAAATCTCGAAAAGTTTGAAGGGCGCTCGAGCGTCAAAACATTTCTGTACCGCATTACGGTAAATGAATGCCATAACCATTTCAGGAGCTGGGCGCACCGCAAGATCGAATTGACAAACAAACTGAGTCCGCTGTTGCCGAATAAAGGCTCGGCGGAAGAAACGGCGCTGGCATCGGAGCGGAGCAGCGAAGTGGCGGAAACGGTCGGCAAGCTGCCGCTGAGATACCGGGAAGTGTTGTGGCTCCATTATTATGCGGAGTTGTCGGTAAAAGAAATCGCTGAAGTGTTAAAGATCTCGGACAATACGGTAAAGACGCGTTTGGTGAGAGGTCGGAAGCAGGCGGGCATCACATTTACGGAGGAGGGGATTGACCATGCGTGAGGATTTGAAACGGCAATTGGACAGGTCGGTGCCGGAAGATGTGACCTTGTCGGATGCGAAAAAGCGGCAGATTTTGAAGGCGGCGCAGGAACGGAACGGTGAACGGAAACCGTCGCGCGTGCCGAAGCTTTTGCCGGCGCTTGCGGGTGTGGCGGTGATTGGGCTTGCGGGAATTCTGGGCTCTCCTTACGTGAGTGATTGGCAGGAGCAGGGGGGAGCGGTGAAGGAAAAGAATTTAGAGGAATCCTTGCAGAAAGTGGTATTGCCGGTGAATGACAATCCGGAATTGATCAACGCGGTTTTTCATAATGACAATGGGGTCCTGGTATACCAAGAAGATCGGAAAATTTATTCTTATGATGTTGAGACCAAAGAAGAAGCAGTTTTGACTGAGGTCCCGGAAGGAACATTGATCAGGGATGTGGCTGTTGAAGGCGAGTGGCTGGTCTGGACTGAAGTACTTGAAGCGGATATGGAGAACTCTTCCGGACTGAATGTATACAATTTAAGCAATGATGAACGGGTCTCCATTTCAGATTTGAATGCGATGTCGCCTATAATCGATGGCGACCATCTGAGCTTTCTTACTTTTGGAAGTGGGGGGGCATCATACCAGCTACTGGATTTGAAAACGATGGAAGAGACAGCTGTATACCAATCAACAGAAGGCGCAGACAGTATGCAGGCGTTCAATGATGGAATAATTGTCATTCCGGATAGGCGGGAAGAACAGAACGTTACAAAGTTGACGGTTTTTGATGCAAATGAAAAAGAAATCATCAATGAATTTGAATTGCCTTCCAAAACAGCGATGAACATTCATTTGGATGATAATAAAATTTATGCCCATCTGGCTGATGAAAACTTCGTTTCAAAACTTGTATTGATTGAGTTGGAAACGGGTGAAATGACAGAATTGGACGCTCCGGAATTCAGCGCGTTCTCAGCACACGGCAAATACGTGGCACTGAGTGTTCCGGAAGCTGGCGCGGAGACAGTGAAGTTGTTTGAAATGGATGGTTCTTCGTTAGTGATGTTGCCGACACTGGACAACGTGGAGGAAAGGCTTGTGAAACCGCGCTTTACGGATGGTGGAACTCTTGTGGTGAATAGCGAAGGTGGAGATGCAGGCTTGTATTTGCTTGATGTCGGAACAACGGATTAGTGTTTTCTTTATGGTCAAAGGGGTACTCTTGGGATATGCTTTTCCTGAGAGTATTTTTTATTGTCAAGTTCACAAAGCTCGGGGGAGATGGAAGAGGATGTTGTCGATTTTTCAAAAGAAATGTGCAGTTTGTAAAAAGAAGGCTGCTCAGCCACGAAAGTATTTTAATGAAGTGAACAAAGCGATTATAGTCTGTGAGAAATGTGTGTTATATGCAGAGAGAAGAGCTTTCCGGAAACGGACGGCATAAATGGAGGAATAGCTTATGAACGAACTACCGAATTGCCCGAAATGCAACTCAGAATATGTTTATGAAGACGGCACTCAACTGGTGTGTCCGGAATGTGCGCATGAATGGACGCCGGGAGCGGAAAGCGAGCAGCCGGAAGAAACAAAAGTCATCAAAGATGCCAATGGCAATGTCCTGCAGGACGGAGATTCCGTCACCGTCATCAAGGATTTGAAAGTGAAAGGCAGTTCCTCTGTCCTGAAGCAGGGCACGAGGGTGAAAAGCATTCGCCTCGTTGAGGGTGATCACGATATCGACTGCAAGATCGACGGTTTTGGGCAGATGAAGCTGAAATCGGAGTTT
>DATHVZ010000101.1:0-3261 GCA_035461005.1 Planococcus sp. (in: firmicutes)
TCCATAAACGATAAGCCGCCAGTCAACCCGCCAGCCAATGCACCGATCAATAACGCAAACACGACATTGACCCGCAAAAGGCTCAAAACAAGCATGACCAGAACGGCTATAATTACTGCATTCATATCTTCGTCTCTCCTTTAGTTTGCTAAAGCGTTAAAGCACCTTTATTAAATTAACAAAAGGAGAAATAGATGTCAATGAACATTTGCTGCTTTTAAACAGACAAAAATCCGGACGAATTCTCGTCCGGACCTCTGCAGCATTTATGAAATTGGCTGTTTCCCTTGTTCATATGCAGTAATGCGCTCTTCATATTGAAAGGTCAAAGCGATTTCGTCCCAGCCTTTCAACAGCATCTCTTTCCAGTATGGGTCAATTTCAAACTCATAATGCGTACCATCCTGTGCGTTAACGGTTTGTTGTTCCAAATTCACTTCGAGCGTGAACTCTTGAACTTTCCCTTTTTCAATCAGGCTGTTCACTTCTTCATCCTTCAGCCGAATCGGCAAAATACCATTCTTCACACAGTTGTTATAGAAGATATCTGCAAAACTCGGGGCAATGACTACATTGAAACCGTAATCCTGGATGGCCCACGGGGCATGCTCGCGTGAAGAGCCGCACCCGAAGTTTTCTTGCGCGACCAAAATTTCGGAGTCTTTGAAACGTGGATCGTTCAAAACGAAATTCTCTGCCGGCGAACCGTCAGCGTTAAACCGCCAATGGTGAAACAAATATTTTCCGAAACCGGTGCGCTCGATCCGTCTCAGAAATTCTTTTGAAATGATTTGGTCTGTATCGACATTTTTCCGGTCAAGCGGCGTCAAGACGCTTGTAATTTTATTGATCGGCTTCACTATGCCTACCTCCTGACTGGATGATTAGAATGATGGTTCAGGTTCTTTCATGTAATTGCGCACATCCGTCAAATGGCCTTCGATTGCTGCCGCAGCTGCCATCACCGGACTCATCAAGTGCGTCATGGAGCCCGCTCCTTGGCGTCCTTCAAAGTTCCGGTTTGAAGTTGAGGCACAGCGTTCTCCTGCAGGGACGGCGTCTTCATTCATCGCTAGGCACATGCTGCAGCCCGTTTCCCGCCACTCAAATCCTGCATCAAGGAAAATCTGGTCCAGCCCCTCCGCTTCAGCGGC
Source organism: Planococcus sp. (in: firmicutes) (assembly GCA_035461005.1). Lineage (GTDB taxonomy): Bacteria > Bacillota > Bacilli > Bacillales_A > Planococcaceae > Planococcus. Next base: position 1,155 of record DATHVZ010000101.1, read on the forward strand.
GCGTTTGACCGTCTCCGATCCTGGTACCACGATGGCCGTTACGGAAGGATGCACTTTCTTGCCTTTAATAATTTCACTGGCAGAGCGCAAATCTCCGAGACGGGCATTCGTACAAGACCCGATAAATACGTGCTGGATCGGAATCGAGGTTAAAGAGGCACCTTCTTCAAGCTGCATATATTCCAGCGCTTGGTGCAGCGCTTCACGGTCCGCTTGTTTCTCGTAATCTGAAGCAACTGGTACATGCCCCGCAATTCCGGAGCCCATCGAGGGATTCGTGCCCCACGTCACAAATGGAGATATATCATCGGCATGGATGCTTACCGTTACATCGTATTCCGCTTCTGCATCCGTCGCAAGAGCCAACCAGGAAGCAGCAGCCTCTTCAAAGGCTTCTCCTTGCGGTACATGACGACGGCCTCTCAAGTATTCCACAGTCGTTTCATCCGGACTGATCAGCCCGGCTCTCGCTCCCGCCTCGATGGACATATTGCAGATGGTCATCCGCTCTTCCATAGACATATTGCGAATCGCTTCACCGGTATATTCAACAATGTGGCCAGTTCCCATATCGATGCCGAATTTCGAGATGATGGCGAGAATCACATCTTTAGAACTCACGCCAAAGCCCAGTTCCCCATCAATCTGGATTTCCATCGTTTTCGGTTTTGATTGCCACAAGGTTTGGGTGGACAGGACGTGCTCCACTTCGCTGGTGCCGATTCCAAACGCCAAGGCACCGAATGCCCCATGCGTAGAGGTATGGCTGTCGCCGCAAACGATTGTTTTGCCAGGCTGCGTCAACCCCAGCTCTGGACCAATCACGTGGACAATCCCTTGGTCGGGATGATTGATTCCGGCTAATGGAACGCCAAATTCATCGCAATTGTCCTGCAATGTTTTGATTTGCTTCCGGGAAATTGGATCTTTGATGGTATCCCGGTTTCTTGTCGGGACGTTATGGTCCATGGTTGCAAAGCACAAATCTGGCCGGCGGACTTTGCGGCCGTTCAAGCGAAGTCCTTCAAACGCCTGAGGTGAAGTGACTTCATGCAATAAATGAAGGTCGATATAAAGAAGGTCCGGCTTTCCCTGTTCTTCATATACGATATGTTGGTCCCAAATCTTTTCAATAATCGTCTTCGCCACACTAACCGCTCCTTTCATTTATACGTAAGAGAACATGATATGTTCAGAAACAAATTCTCTTTCAAGCTCTTCAAGCACTTTCGTTACGAATGTCTCCGTAGATACGGTTCGTTTTCCAGCTTCACCAATATCGCCTGTACGGTAGCCGTCATCCAAGACGCCCATGACCGCTTCTTCAATAGCTGCCGCTTCTGTATGCATTCCGAACGAATGTTTTAGCATCATGGCAGCCGATAGAATGGCAGCTGAAGGGTTCGCTTTGTTCTGGCCAGCAATGTCAGGCGCAGAGCCATGTACCGGTTCGTATAGGCCAAAGCCGTCTGAACGAATGCTTGCCGAAGGCAGCATTCCTAAAGAACCCGTGATAACCGAGGCTTCGTCGCTCAAGATATCCCCAAACATGTTCTCCGTAACAATAACATCGAATGCCCGTGGATTCGTGATCAGCTTCATTGCCGCCGCATCGACCAATACATGTTCCACTTCGATATCCGGATAAGCTTTCATCCGCTCTTCTACGACTTCTCTCCATAATTTGCTCGTCTCCAGCACATTGGCTTTATCAACCGATGTGACCTTTCCTCGGCGGGTGCGCGCGATTTCAAAGGCTTGATCCACAATGCGTTCGATTTCTTTGCGGGTATAAACCAGTGTATCTACTGCCGATTTTTCATTGCGACGCTTCGGTTCCGCGAAGTAAAGTCCACCGGTCAATTCTCTGACTATCACCATGTCCACTTCTTTCGCTACATGCTCTTTCAGCGGAGAGGAAGACAATAGCGCCGGTACCGCTTTAACGGGGCGGATATTTGCAAATAAATCAAAATGCTTGCGGATATTCAGCAACCCTTTTTCAGGCCGCATATGGGATGGCTGGCTGTCCCATTTCACGCCGCCGACCGCTCCAAGGAGAATTGCATCGCTCGCTTCACATACCTCAATGGTTTCCTGAGGAAGT
>DATHVZ010000102.1:0-2189 GCA_035461005.1 Planococcus sp. (in: firmicutes)
GGTTAAGACACCGCCCTTTCACGGCGGTAACACGGGTTCGAATCCCGTAGGGGTCACCAATCATGGAGGATTAGCTCAGCTGGGAGAGCATCTGCCTTACAAGCAGAGGGTCGGCGGTTCGATCCCGTCATCCTCCACCATTTCTATTGCTACGTAGTATGCCTATACAAATGTATAGATTAACTATTATAATAGTAGAAACTGGTTTTAAAACAATTATTTCTCTATTATTGTCGCGGGGTGGAGCAGTTCGGTAGCTCGTTGGGCTCATAACCCAAAGGTCGCAGGTTCAAATCCTGCCCCCGCAACCAAATGGTCCCGTGGTGTAGCGGTTAACATGCCTGCCTGTCACGCAGGAGATCGCCGGTTCGATCCCGGTCGGGACCGCCATTTTCAAGTAATACATATGTGGCTCAGTAGCTCAGTCGGTAGAGCAAAGGACTGAAAATCCTTGTGTCGGCGGTTCGATTCCGTCCTGAGCCACCATAATTTAAATCTCCATGCCGGAGTAGCTCAACTGGTAGAGCAACTGACTTGTAATCAGTAGGTTGAGGGTTCAAGTCCTTTCTCCGGCACCATTTTTTTCGGTGGGGTAGCGAAGTGGCTAAACGCGGCGGACTGTAAATCCGCTCCTTCGGGTTCGGCAGTTCGAATCTGCCCCCCACCACCAGTTTTAGGGGCATAGTTTAACGGTAGAACAGAGGTCTCCAAAACCTCCGATGTGGGTTCGATTCCTACTGCCCCTGCCATTTTTAATATTATTTTGGCGGTCGTGGCGAAGTGGTTAACGCACCGGATTGTGATTCCGGCACTCGGGGGTTCAATTCCCCTCGTCCGCCCCATTGTTTATTTTCATCAGAAACGCACTTATAAAATAGTAAAGTGGCGGTCGTGGCGAAGTGGTTAACGCACCGGATTGTGATTCCGGCACTCGGGGGTTCAATTCCCCTCGTCCGCCCCATCTTATTGTTGGGGTATAGCCAAGCGGTAAGGCAACGGGTTTTGATCCCGTCACGCCCTGGTTCGAATCCAGGTACCCCAGCTTTGCGGAAGTAGTTCAGTGGTAGAACGCCACCTTGCCAAGGTGGAGGTCGCGAGTTCGAACCTCGTCTTCCGCTCCAAATTTGGCGGCATAGCCAAGTGGTAAGGCATGGGTCTGCAACACCCTTATCACCGGTTCAAATCCGGTTGCCGCCTCCATATCTCATATCATGCCGGCGTGGCGGAATTGGCAGACGCGCGGGACTCAAAATCCCGTTCCTTCACAGGAGTGTCGGTTCGACCCCGACCGCCGGTATCGAAGTTATCGCTCTGCCTAGTGATAACGCTAAAAGACCTTGACAAATTGTCAGGGTCTTTTTTCTATGGCTTATTATTGCAGTGAAATTAATATATCTGTTTATATAATTATTTGAATAGAGAAAGATAAAAGGCGGTGCTGACAAAAATATTGCATGTTATAATAATCGGAATTACTCGTTCGGAAATTTTTGAAGATATTGCGGGGGTGAAAGTTTGTCTGAGAAAAAGTGGTTCAAGCATGAAATTGCAGATGTACTCCAAAAGCAAGAAATAGATCCAGATCATGGTCTAGATACAACGGAAGCAGAGATTCGGCTGAGCACATTTGGAACCAATGAATTGCCGGAAGGGAAGAGTCAATCAGTTATTATAAAGTTTTTGAAGCATTTCAATGACGTATTGATTTATGTGCTTTTGGCAGCTGCTGTAATTACAGTATCGCTAGGTCATTATATAGATACAGGGGTCATTATGGCTGTGGTTATCATAAATGCTTCGATTGGCTATTTTCAGGAAAGTAAAGCTGAAAAGGCATTGGAAGAAATCCGGAATATGTTGTCTGTTAAAGCAGCGGTGCTTCGTTCTGGAAAGAGGATAGAAGTTCCAGCTACTGATATTGTCCCTGGTGACATCGTTTTTTTAAGAGCTGGTGATAAAGTGCCGGCAGATATGCGTTTATTGGAAGCCGCGAGTCTCCAGGTGGATGAAGCCTCATTAACTGGTGAATCAGATGCTGTTGAAAAACAAACTGCTGCTTTACCGGAAGCTACGGTGTTGGGTGACCGGACAAATATGGTTTTCACTGGCACTTCCATCTCTGCCGGTTCGGGACGCGGGATTGTCGTCGCGACAGGTATTGAAACTGAACTTGGGAAGATCAGCGCTGC
>DATHVZ010000103.1:0-3992 GCA_035461005.1 Planococcus sp. (in: firmicutes)
GCCGTGCGGCACCAGCATCATCAGGACCCGGGGTTGCTCCAGTTGCTGGACGACTTCTTCCAATGTATATGCGCCAATCGCACCATCCGCTGCGATTTTGTCCACTTGTTCGCGGTTTGCGTCATGTGCAACGACCTCGTGGCCATTGTCCATCATGTTCAGTGCCAGGTTATAGCCCATCTTGCCGATGCCAATCATAGCTACCTTCATAAATGTAACCCCTTTCTTTTTACTTCAGAAAACATCTTGGCGCTTTTCAAACTTTAAAGTATGGAGTTGCCGAATTCAAGAAGTATTTTATTATTTTTTTGCTGTTTTGGTGAATCTATCTTCCGAGCCAGCCTCCGTCAACCGGAATCGTGATGCCGTGGAGATAATCCGATGCAGCGGAAGCAAGAAATACTGCCGCTCCTTGCATGTCTTCGGGTTTGCCCCAGCGTCCTGCCGGAATGCGTTCCAGAATCTGGCGGTTCCTTGTTTCGTCGGCGAGCAATGCCGTATTCATCTCCGTGTCCATATAGCCCGGAGCGATGGCATTGACGTTGACGCCGCGATGCGCCCATTCGTTTGCCAGGGATTTCGTGAACTGAATCACGGCGCCTTTGCTCGCGGCATAGGCCGGAACCCGCATGCCGCCCTGATAGGACAGCAGCGAAGCCATGTTGATGATCTTGCCTCCGCCATTGGACAGCATATGAGCGCCGAATGTCTGGCACATGAAGAACGACGCGTTGGCATTGACATCCATTACGAAATCCCAGTCTTCTTTCGGAAAGTCCGTCGAATCGTGCCGTTTTTGGACCCCTGCGTTATTGACAAGAATATCGATCTTCCCTGCCTCTTTCGCGCAGCGCTCCAGCAATTCGCCGTATTGGTCGAAATTCAGCAAATCGAACTCGACTTTCACGGCGTTCACACCAAGCTCCCGAATTTCATCCAGAACCTCTTCACCGATTTTCCTTGCTACGATGACAATATCCGCACCGGCTTTTGCCAGTCCCAAAGAAATTTCTTTCCCCAGTCCCCGGTTGCCGCCGGTGATAACCGCGGTTTTTCCTGTCAGATCAAACAATGAATGAGTGATGATGAAGCCCCCGCTTTCTGCTATCGGCTGTTCCGGCTGTTGCCGTACCAATTGTTGAAAAATATCCTGCGGAAATAAATTCCGAGTTGCTATTATGTTGTAAAAGCTCTTAGATCGCTTTTTGTGTTCCTATTTGCGACTGAAAGAGAAGAATGTAAACCCTTCCATAAACTTCATTATAAAGCTTGCGGAAATAATTTCAACTATTATTTTAAATTATCGAAAAATGTTTTATCTACTGAATGGAACAATTGCGGAATTTCGTTCCATAACCGTTCTTATATAGGAAGAGATCCATTGGCCGGGGGTTGATCTGAGGCTTTTCCGTTTTTCGCAGCGTGAAAAACGGCCGATTTCACATCAGCCCGGCATCTCTTAACGCCATAAAAAAAAGCGACAGGCTTTTCGCGGACGAAAAGCCTGTCACTCCTTATCCTGTTCAGATCATCTCGACCCGCAGCCAGCCGCGGACGCTGTTGATGAACCAAATGGCGTCGTATTCGCCCAGTTCATCTTTCAGGATGACCTTCTCCTTAATGATTCCCTCATCCAGAAGCTGCTGGCGGAACGTCCCCGGCAAGGAGCCGCAGCTCACAGGCGGCGTATAGAATTCCCCGGCTTTTTCCACGACCACGTTGCCGATTGCGAACTCCGTGAGTTCGCCGTTTTCATTCCATAATAAAACCGAAAAAGCTGCTGGCGGCATCGTTTTCGCTGCCGCTCCATAAACTTCCCGGTACGTGGTTTTATGGTAAAGGAAGGCATTTTCGCTGTCGACCGGTGCTGCGGCAAGCGAGCAAGGGACCGGTTCCTTAATCGCCGCTGTTTCCTGCGCTTCGAGGCTGATTTCCCCGACACGGTCGAGCAGCAGGCGGACTTTATAGGAGCCGTCCGGAAATTCGGCCGCAAGTTCCGAAAGTCGCTCTTCCACCACTTTCCGCTCTGCCGGAAAATTGAAATACGCAGCGGAATCCATCAGACGCGCCATATGATACGGCAATAGCGGGTAAGTGCCATTCTCCAGCTTCAGCGACTCGAGCAGCTGAAATTCCGGCCTGCGCGCTGTCAGCACCTCGGCTTTTGTCTGGAGCTCCTTGAATTCACCTTCGGAAGTCGAGTCCCAAGTCACACCCCCGCCCACCCCGTAGCGCGCGCTGCCTCGTTTCTTATCGATGATGACCGTCCGGATCGGCACGTTGAAGACCGCATTTTTATCCGGTGTTATGTAACCGATGGTGCCGCAATAAACCTCGCGCGGCGTCGCTTCGAGTTCCGCGATGGTGTGCATCGTGCTGATTTTCGGGGCGCCCGTAATCGATCCGCACGGGAACAACGCCTTGAACCAGTCCAGCATGGTCAGATCCGGCGCCAGTTCCGCTTCGATCGTGGAAGTCATTTGGTGGACCGTCGGATACGTTTCCACTTCGAAAAGCTCCTTCACTTTCACCGTGCCTTTTTTGGCCAGCCGGCTCATATCATTGCGCAGCAGATCGACAATCATCAGATTTTCAGCCTGCTCCTTTTCGGAAGCCAGCAACTCAGCAATCTGCAGCTTGTCTTCTTCGAGCGTCCGTCCTCTCGCCGCTGTGCCTTTCATCGGCTTTGTGGTGAGCCGGCCGTCGTCTACCCGGAAAAAAAGCTCGGGCGACGCGGACAGGATGCGATGATCCCCGATATTCAAATAGGCGCCGTATCCTGCCTGCTGATTGCGGGCAAGCTGGCGGTAAAACGCAAAATCGCTGCCGCTGAAATCAGCATGCAGCCGTTCCGTGTAATTGACCTGATACGTATCGCCTTCTTCGATTGCCCTTTTTATTTTCCGGATGCCTTGCTGATAAGCTTCCGGCGAACCCGCCATCTGCCAATTCGAGACTCCATATTCTTCATCTGATTGCGACGAGGTCCCCAGCGCCAGTGCAGATTTTTGCGGTTCCTCGAAAATACCGAACCAGAGAAGCGGAAAATCGCTGGCTGGACGGACTTCCATCGCGGGATCGAAAGCCGGAGCGGCTTCATAGGAAACAAACCCCGCCGCATAATAGCCCTGATCGGCTGCTTCATCCAATTGCTTGAGGATGCCGGACACTTCGTTGATGTCATTGGTCTGCAGAATACGCACCGGATCCTTGAAAGCCAGCGGTTCGACATTGCCATCCGCATTCTGAAATTCAAAGAGAAGATAAGGATTGTCCATTTAGATCACCTTCCCTTTTCTGTGCATTCCAGGATCTCGCCTGTCCGTAATAATTTTCGAGCATCTTATAGCCTTCCTTTGTCATAATCGACTCCGGATGGAATTGAATTCCGGCAACAGGCAACGTTCGGTGCCTGATACCCATAATCGCTCCGTCTTCTGTTTCACCGCTTATTTCCAGACAGGCCGGCATGCTTGCTCCTTCCGCAACCAGCGAGTGATAGCGCGTAATGCGGGTGGGCGATTCAATCCCCACGAACAACCCTCTCCTATCGTGAGTCATTTCGGAAACTTTGCCGTGCACCGGCTGCTTGCCTTTGACGACACGGCCGCCGAAAAACTCGACAATCGCCTGATGGCCGAGGCAGACGCCAAGAATCGGGATGTCCCCGCTCAAATTTGCGAGGACGTCCCTTGTCGCTCCGCCCTCTGCCGGCCGGCCCGGTCCCGGGGACAGCACAATAAGTTCCGGCCCGAGTTGTTTCACTGCTTCCGCCGTAATTTCATCGTTCTGGAATACGCGGACCTCTCCCGCTATCTGCTCGAGGTAATGCACCAGGTTATATGTAAATGAATCGTGATTATCGATGATCACAATCATGTTCGCACCTCTTCTGAAGGAATCACATTTTCTTCTATTATAAAGGATGAATTGTGCGGGTGCCAGGCGCCCACACAACGCCATTGTTGGCCATTTTGGTTTATCGTCGATTT
>DATHVZ010000104.1:0-13370 GCA_035461005.1 Planococcus sp. (in: firmicutes)
TAGGACAGGATGACTATTTGAGCCATACGGCAGACGCTTCGATTGACCAGGATATCGTAATCGAATGGACGGAAGCGGACCAATTCACAATCACGGTGGACGGCAAGCCGACATCAGCCTGGACAACTTCGAATACTGTCGAAGACATTTTGGCAAAAGCGGATATTGAAATTACTGAACATGATAAAGTAACACCTGCTCTTGATGAAGAGGTAGACCCAACTACTGCCATCTCTGTCGAAAAAGCATACGAAGTTACCATTCTTGACGGACTGGAAGAAAAGAAAGTATGGTCCACTTCGACTACGGTCGCTGACTTTTTAAAACAGCATAAAATCACTTTAAGCGATCTTGATCGCGTTGAAAAAGAAATGGATGAATTAATCCTTCCCGGATCTGAAGTTAAAGTTGTTCGTGTAGAAAAGGTCACCGATGTAGTGGAAGATTCAGTGAAGTTCGCCAAAGAGACGAAGAAAGATTCCTCTCTTCTAAAAGGATCTGAAAAAGTGGTTCAAAAAGGCGAAGAAGGTCTTGTAGAAAAGACTTATGAAGTTGTCATAGAAAATGGCGAGGAAGTAAAACGTGAACTGAAAGGCGAGAAAGTACTAAAAGAAGCGAAGACACAAGTGGTGGCAGTCGGAACGAAGACTGTTGTAGCGAGTATTTCCCGAGGCGCTGATACCAAGGCGACGGCTCCAGCTCCGAAAAAAGAAGCTGCAGCATCCCAGCCAGCGGCGACTTCCACTAAAACAACAAAAACTGCTGCTCCGGTGCAAAGCACGCCACCATCAAGCAGCCGTGAGTTTTATGTGTCGGCAACAGCTTATACGGCTTTTTGCACGGGTTGCTCCGGCATCACGGCAACGGGCATTAACCTGAAAGCGAATCCGCATCTGAAAGTGATCGCCGTTGACCCTTCCGTTATCCCACTTGGTACAAAAGTATGGGTTGAAGGATATGGGTATGCGATAGCCGGTGATACTGGCGGTGCAATCAAAGGCAATAAAATCGATATTTTCATGCCTGACCGTGCTGCAGCATTGGCATTCGGCCGCAAACAAGTTAAAATTAAAATTCTGGATTGATGATGGTAATGGAAAGCTTTCCTGGGACAGCCCGGGAAAGCTTTTTACCTGTTTATCCGTAAAAGAGTAAAGTAAAATACATGGTCTTGAAACGAGGAATATATATGAAGATAAAAGAAGTAATCGTAGTGGAAGGCAAAGATGACACCGTGGCCATCAAGCGCGCGGTGCAGGCGGACACCATTGAAACAAACGGCTCCGCTATTACTGAAGAAACATTGAAAAAAATCGCTCTCGCAGCTTCCAAACGCGGTGTGATTGTATTCACTGACCCAGATTATCCCGGCAGGCGGATCCGTGCTATTATTGAGGAATATGTGCCGACGGCCAAGCATGCATTTTTGGCGAAAGAAAAAACCATTGCGAAAAATGGCAAAGGTTTGGGCATTGAACATGCCAGAGATGAAGATATCCGGGAAGCGCTGGCTTCGGTCCACACGCTTTGGGACAATGAAACACCACCGGAAATCACTTTGGACGACTTGTTACTGGCCCGTCTCATCGCTCACCCGCAGGCAAGAAAACGCCGCACCGAACTCGGCAACCGGTTGCAAATCGGCTATACGAATGGCAAGCAGCTTGCCAGGCGGCTGCATATGTTCGGCATAACGAAACAGCAATTCATCGAAGCGGTGCAGGCGCTGAATCAGGAGGAAATTAAATGATGAAAGATATAGCAACACCGATACGCACCCAGGAAATCATGGCGAAACACGGGATCACCGTGAAAAAGAGCCTTGGCCAGAACTTTTTGATCGACCCGAACATCTTACGGAAAATCGTCAGTCAGGCAGATCTGACAAAGCAATCCGCGGCTATCGAAATAGGTCCAGGAATCGGCGCTTTGACTGAGCATTTGGCACGTGCAGCCGGCAAAGTGCTGGCTTTTGAAATCGATCAACGGCTGCTGCCGGTGCTTGAAGATACGCTGTCCCCCTACGACAATGTCAGCGTCATCCATTCAGATATTCTGAAAGCGAATGTGGCTGAAGCCATCGAGAACGAGTTGGCTGGCTATGAAGATATTATGGTCGTGGCCAACTTGCCGTATTATGTCACTACGCCGATTATTATGAAGCTATTAATGGAGAAATTGCCGATTCGCGGCCTGGTAGTTATGCTGCAAAAAGAAGTGGCGGAACGGATCACTGCAAAGCCGGGAACGAAAGCATACGGTTCCCTGTCAATCGCTATCCAGTACTATACGGAAGTCGAAATGGCCCTGACGGTGCCGAAAGGCGTCTTCATGCCGCAGCCCAATGTCGATTCCGCTGTTATCCGCATGATAAAGCGTCCGACCCCACAGGTAGAGGTCATCGACGAGGACTTTTTCTTCAAAGTGACAAGAGGCTCTTTTGTGCAGCGCAGAAAAACCATTTTCAACAATCTTCAAGTGGTAATGCCCGATGGCAAAGAAAAGAAAGACCTGATCCTGAAAGCGCTTGAAGAGGCGGGCATCGACCCGATACGGCGCGGCGAAACCCTGTCAATCAAAGAATTCGGAGGCCTGGCTGACAAGCTTTACAGCTATTTTGGCTGATAAGCAGCAATCTGTTGAAAAACCGGCACAACTCGCATAAAAAAGGATATTTCGGATAAATAAATATTGACACCAAGCGGATTCCAAGCTAAAATCAAAAATTCATTTGACAATCTGGGCATTTTGTAGTAAGGTTTATTAATAGTGAGGTGTAGACAAAATGCCCAAAACTTTGGCGGATATCAAGAAGTCGTTGGATTTGCATTTAGGGAAACGATTGCTGTTGAAAGCAAACGGAGGTCGCAAGAAAACGGTTGAACGTGCCGGAATCCTGCGCGAAACATATCACTCCGTGTTCGTAATTGAGTTAGATCAAGATGAACATGCATTTGAAAGAGTGTCCTACAGCTACGCGGACATCCTGACAGAAGCAGTGGAAATCACTGTGTATGAAGGTACAGAAGACGCTTTAGTCGTTAAATAATTGAACTATATCCATAATTTTTCTTTGTAGCCCATACCTTGCCGGCCTCGGCAGCGTATGGGCTTTTTGTTTTATTTCCCAAAAACTCCCCATTTCACCACCGTGTGTTAAAATAGTCTTCATCAGAATATAAAAGGAGGCAGTGGAGATGCTCTACGTGAAAGCGCCTGCCAAAATCAATTTAACATTGGACGTATTACATAAAAGACCCGACAATTACCACGAAGTCGAAATGATCATGACCACTGTGGACCTTGCAGACCGCATCGGGCTGAAAGAAACAGAACGCGGCATCCACATAGAGTCAGCTGATCGCTTTGTGCCGAATGATTCGCGCAACCTTGCCTATCAGGCAGCAAAGTTAATCAAAGACACATACCATATCAAATCAGGCGTCATCATCAAGCTGGATAAAAAGATTCCGGTTGCTGCCGGGCTTGCCGGGGGCAGCAGTGATGCAGCCGCTACCCTGAAAGGCTTGAATAAGCTGTGGAAGCTCAACCTGTCCCTGGATGAGCTGGCCGAACTTGGCACGAAAATCGGTTCCGACGTAGCATTCTGCGTTTACGGAGGAACGGCGCTCGCGAAAGGCCGCGGAGAAATTATCCAGCAGCTTCCCGCCCCGCCCAACTGCTGGGTGATCCTGGCAAAACCGATAATCGGTGTTTCCACTGCTGAAGTTTACGGGGCATTCGATGTCAATAAAGCCGAACATCCGGATACCCGGAAAATGGTCGAAGCCATCGAAAACAAGGATTATGCCGCTGTCTGCGCGAACCTGGGCAATGCGCTGGAAAGTGTGACACTGTCCCTTTATCCGGAAGTGGCGCAAATCAAGGAGCAGATGAAAAAATTCGGAGCGGATGCTGTGCTGATGAGCGGCAGCGGGCCGACCGTCTTTGGACTGGTCCAGCAGGAAGCGCGCATTCCGCGCATCTATAACGGGCTGCGCGGCTTCTGTGCAGAAGTATATGCAGTAAGGCTGGTCGGCGAGCGGGACCCACTTGCTTAAAGACGGATAATTATGGTAAGTTTTCTATAAAACATTCGTGTTTAGGAGAGTGGAATATGAAGTGGAAACGCAGTGAACGTTTAGTCGACATGACGCATTATTTATTGGACCATCCACATAAATTGATTCCGCTGACGTATTTTTCCGATTTGTACCAATCGGCCAAATCGTCCATCAGCGAAGACCTGGGAATCGTCAAGGAAACTTTTGAGCAAAAAGGCATCGGTTTATTGGCGACTGTGCCGGGCGCTGCCGGGGGCGTGAAATATATCCCGAAATTGCAGGAACCGGAAATCAGGGGCATCATGCAGGAACTCATCAGTGAATTGAGCCATTCGGACCGGCTTCTGCCGGGCGGCTATCTGTATATGACCGATGTACTCGGCAATCCGGATATGATGAACCGTGTCGGCAAAGTTTTTGCTACGGCATTTGCGCATCAGAAAATCGATGTCATCATGACGGTTGCGACCAAAGGCATTCCGATCGCCCACGCCATCGCGCGCCACCTGAATGTGCCGGTCGTCATCGTCCGCCGCGACAGCAAAGTCACGGAAGGCTCAACAGTCAGCATCAATTACGTGTCGGGTTCATCCCGCCGCATCCAGACGATGGTGTTGTCGAAGCGCAGCATGAAAAGTGGCCAACGGGTGTTGATTACGGATGATTTCATGAAGGTCGGCGGCACAATGAACGGCATGAAGAATCTTCTCGAAGAATTCGAGTGCACGCTAGCCGGCGTTGCCGTGCTGGTGGAAGCGGAACATAAAGATGAGCAGCTTGTCGAAAGATACTTGTCACTCGTTAAGTTGCGCGAAGTCAGCGAAAAAGAACGGAAAATCGAGTTGCAAGAAGGCAATTATTTCTCGGATGGAGGTTTATAATATGAAATACGTAGCTACCGATCAGGCGGCCGCAGCAATAGGGCCGTATTCACAGGGCGTCGTTTCAGGCAGTATGTTCTATAGTTCAGGGCAGATTCCGTTGACGCCTGCGGGAGAACTTGCCGGAGATTCGATTGGCGAGCAGGCCCATCAGGTTTTTGCCAATTTGAAAGCGGTATTGGCCGAGGCTGGATCCTCATTCGACCAAGTCGTGAAAACAACGGTTTTCATCAAGGACATGAACGATTTTGCTGCGTTGAATGAAATCTACGCTTCTTATTTCGGCGACCATAAACCGGCCCGTTCCACTGTGGAAGTGGCCAGACTGCCGAAAGATGTAAGGGTTGAAATCGAAGTTATCGCGAATGTTAAATAAATGAAATCAAAAGCTGCCTTTTATAGGCAGCTTTATTTTTTTATCATAAAAACAAAATATTCTAATAAATTTTGTAATTTATAAAGGAGTTTAGTCCTTAATAGCGAATATCATAAAACAGGTCCAAAAATTGCATCTTAGGGAGAGGTGATGAGAGAATGGAAGTTACTGATGTGAGATTGAGGCGGGTTCAGACGGATGGCCGTATGAGAGCGATCGCTTCCATCACCCTGGACAACGAATTTGTTGTGCATGATATTCGGGTGATTGATGGAAATGACGGTTTGTTTGTAGCGATGCCCAGCAAAAGAACTCCGGATGGTGAATTCAGAGATATAGCACATCCGATCAACTCTGGAACGCGCAACAAACTTCAAGAAGCTGTGTTGGCCGCGTATGAACAAAGTGAGATTGATCCTGTCTTTGAAGAAGCAGGGGTATAACCCGAAACGACAGAAGAGCCTGAAGCACAATCCGGGCTCTTTTTTGTTTTGGCGCATTTGTCATGGGATTGTAATGGCTGCGAACCTTGAAAAAACAAGGTTTTTCCGGTATAGTTAAGAAAAGCGGGTTGGCATCAAAGCCAGATGGCAATGCTGTCTTATAGAGAGAAAACGCTTGCGCTTGTGAAAACAGATAAATGCAGGGAAAAATGCCGAAAACGGCTTTTTTTTACGCTCAGACGCATAAGCTTTATTAATAATAGAAAGAATTCGCAGACAAATCTGATAGACGGAGGATCGATAAATGACTAATACATACGCAGTAATATTGGCGGCCGGGCAAGGAACGCGCATGAAATCCAAATTGTATAAAGTGCTGCATCCGGTATGCGGCATGCCGATGGTTGAGCATGTGACCGGCAATGTGTCACAGCTCGGGGTTGAGAAAATCGTTACAATCGTCGGGCACGGCGCCGAAAAAGTGCGGGACCAACTGGGGGACAGCAGCGAATACGCCCTGCAGGAACAACAATTGGGCACGGCCCACGCTGTTCAGCAGGCCGCTTCGTTGATTGAAGGGAAACCGGGCACGACTCTTGTGGTTTGCGGAGATACACCGCTAATCCGTACAGAGACGATGCAGGCACTTCTTGACCATCACAAATCAACAGGAGCCAAAGCCACGATCCTTACAGCAATAGCCGATAATCCAACAGGCTATGGCCGGATCCTCCGCGACGCCAGCGGCCAGGTTTCAAAAATCGTCGAGCAAAAAGACGCCACACCTGATGAGCTGCTGGTCAAAGAAATCAACACCGGCACCTATTGCTTTGACAATGGAGCACTATTCGAGGCTTTGAAATTGGTTTCAAATGAGAATGTGCAAGGCGAATATTATTTGCCGGACGTCATCGAAATCCTTCAGAAACAAAGCGAGACCGTTGCAGCCTATGCCACGGACAGCTTTGAAGAAACACTTGGCGTCAATGACCGGGTGGCATTGAGCCAGGCGGAGCGCATCATGCGCGCCAGAATAACGGAAAAGCATATGCGAGGCGGCGTGTCGATCATCGATCCGGCTTCCACATATATCAGCGCAGAAGCCCAAATCGGAGCCGATACAGTGCTCCATCCGAACGTCATGATCGAAGGCCACACGGTCATTGGGGAAGACTGCTTCATATCCTCCAATAGCCGCATCGTCTCGAGCACAATCGGAGACCGCACGGAAATCCGTTCCTCAGAAGTCTACAACAGCGTTATCGGAACAGATACGGCTGTAGGTCCGTTCGCCCACGTCCGTCCGGACAGCAACCTCGGCAACGAAGTCAAAATCGGCAATTTTGTCGAAGTGAAAAAAGCTGAAGTTGGCAACGGCAGCAAAATCTCCCATCTGAGTTATATCGGCGACGCAGAAGTCGGCACAAACGTCAACATCGGCTGCGGCACGATCACAGTCAATTACGACGGTAAAAATAAGCACCTCACGAAGATTAACGATGACTCATTTATCGGCTGTAACTCAAACCTGATTGCACCAGTTACCATTGGAAAAGGTTCTTATGTAGCGGCAGGCTCAACAATTTCCAAGGATGTCCCGGACGATTCACTGGCGATTGCACGTGCCCGCCAGGAAAATAAAGAAGGTTATGCTTTAAAATTAAACGTGAAAAAATAGGAGGTACACCTTAATGGGTTATCAAATTGCAGACAGTAAACTGAAAATCTTTTCATTGAATTCGAATAAGGAATTAGCGGAGGAAATTGCCGAAAATGTGGGAATTCCGCTCGGAAAGAGTTCGGTTACGCACTTCAGTGACGGAGAAATCCAAATCAACATCGAAGAAAGCATTCGCGGCTGTGACGTCTTCATCGTCCAGTCAACTTCTCAGCCCGTCAATGAAAACCTGATGGAGCTGCTGATTATGATCGATGCGGTAAAGCGTGCTTCGGCCCGCACTGTCAACGTGGTTATGCCGTATTATGGCTATGCCCGCCAGGACCGCAAAGCTCGTTCGCGTGAGCCGATTACAGCGAAACTGGTAGCGAATCTTTTGGAGACGGCCGGAGCTACCCGTGTAATCGTACTGGATCTGCATGCGCCCCAAATCCAAGGCTTCTTTGATATTTTGATTGACCATTTAGTGGCAGTACCTCTCCTTTCGGAATATTTCCTGAACGAAAGCGGCATCGACCTTGAAAACGTCATCGTCGTTTCGCCTGACCACGGCGGTGTGACGCGTGCCCGTAAAATGGCAGATCGTCTGAAAGCGCCGATTGCCATTATTGATAAACGCCGCCCGCGCCCGAACGTAGCCGAAGTAATGAACATCGTCGGTAATGTTGAAGGCAAAACAGCCATCATCATCGATGACATCATCGACACAGCCGGCACAATTTCAATTGCGGCCAGTGCCTTGATCGAAAGCGGAGCGAAAGAAGTTTACGCTTGCTGTACGCATCCGGTACTTTCAGGTCCGGCTATTCAGCGCATCGATGACTCGGTCATTAAAGAATTGATCATCACCAACTCAATCGCTTTGTCGGAAGAGAAGAAATCTCCGAAGATCAAGCAATTGTCTGTAGCTAAGCTATTGGCGGAAACGATTGTCCGCGTACACGAGCAAAAATCAGTCAGCACGCTATTCGACTGAGCAAAAAAAACCCCTTCTCATGCTGCCCGGTTTGATGTTATGGCTTGAAGGGTATATACTGATTACGGACATTTGTATGGATTTATAAAATTTGGAGGTTGAAATGAATATGGCTACAAAAATGAAAGCACTAAAAAGAGAAAGCGGTACACCGCATTCAGCATTAACAGAACTGCGGGGCAAAGGTGACGTGCCTGGAATCGTTTACGGCTATAAAGCTGAAACCACTCCATTGACTGTAGTAGAAATGGATTTGATCAAGACATTGCGCGAAACAGGACGCAATGGTGTCATCAATCTTGAATTGGATGGCAAGACTTATAATGTGGTCTTAAGTGATTACCAAATGGACACATTAAAAGGTAATTTCAAACATGTCGACTTTTTGGCAATCAATATGGCCGATGAACTTGAGGTTGCTGTAACTGTTCACACAGTGGGCGAAGCTGCAGGCGAAAAAGAAAATGGTATCGTGAACCAGCCGAACCGCGAAGTCAACATCAAAGTGAAACCTTCGGACATTCCGGATGCGCTTGAAGTGGATGTCAGCAAGCTTGAAATCGGCGATCACTTGTCTGTCGGAGATATCCGCGATACAGTATCGTATGAAATTCTTGATGAAGACGATTTCCTATTAGTATCTGTGACAGCACCACGTACACAGGAAGAGATTGACGAGCTTGAAGAAACTCCTGAAACTGAAGGCGCTGAGCCGGAAGTTGTCGGAACTGAAGAAGACGAGTCTGAAAAATAAGCTTCAAATTACAACAGAAGAAAACGGGGACTGTCTTCTGGCAGTCTCCGTTTTTTCATTCACAGCAGCATATGATAAAATAGACAGCAGTGAACAGCAAAGGACGAGTTGCGATGAAATTGATTATCGGCCTGGGCAATCCAGGCAAAACATATGAGCAGACCCGGCATAATATCGGTTTCCACGTGATTGATCATTTGGCATCGAAATGGAACGCCCCGCTGACACAGGCGAAATTCAAAGGCATGCATTCGGTCATCCACCGGCCGGAAGGCAAAGTGATGCTGCTGAAACCTTTGACGTATATGAACTTATCCGGTGAAAGTGTCAGTGCCATCATGGACTATTACGATATCGACATTGACGATATTCTAGTCATTTACGATGATTTGGATCTGCCGACCGGCCAATTAAGGCTGCGCCAGAAAGGCAGTGCCGGCGGACACAACGGCATCAAGTCCCTGATCCAGCATCTGGGGACCCAGAACTTCAACCGGATCCGGATTGGCATCAGCCGACCACCGGCCGGAATGAAAGTGCCGGATTATGTCTTATCCAGGTTTTCAAAAGAGGAAAGCGCGGATGTGGCAGAGGCAGTCCATAAATCAGCTGAAGCCTGTGAATTTTGGCTGGCCAAACCGTTCATAGAAGTCATGACTAAATACAATGGAGCATAGATTCGCTTTGGCGCATAACGCGTTCAGAGCTTTTTTCTGTTTCCCGGGAGAGGAGGAATCTTCATGAATCATATTTTACAGGCATTTTCAGAGGATTCTCATGTACAAAACTTAATTGCCGATTTGAAAAAAGGACAGGATCATCAGCTTGTTTCGGGTTTATCGGGCAGTGGACGCACGTTCTTCTACCGTACGCTATACGGGGAATTGGATGCCCCGCTGCTGATTGTCACACCAAATTTATTGCATGCCCAGCGCATCTATGATGATCTTGTGAAATTATTGGGGGAAGAGCTTGTCCATTTATATCCGGCCGAAGAATTGATTGCGGCGGATGTCTCCTTCTCAGGGCCGGAATTGCGGGCCCACCGGATTGATACACTGGACCATATGGCGAATACCGGAAAAGGTGTCTACATCACGCCGGTAGCCGGGATGCGCAAATTATTGCCTTCCAGGGAACAATGGGACGCCTCGACTTTGCGCGTAGAAGACGGCGAAGAGTTGGATACGGACCAATGGTTGTTGAACCTGGTGTCCATGGGGTACTCCCGTACGACGATGGTGACCGCACCCGGTGAATTTGCGTTGCGCGGAGGCATTCTGGATATTTATCCATTGAATTTTGAGCATCCGGTGCGAATTGAATTATTCGACACGGACGTCGACTCCATCCGCATTTTCAACGCGGAAGACCAACGTTCGTTGAAAAAAATCACTTCATTATGCATCTTGCCGGCAAATGAGCTGGTGCTGGATGGAGCGCAGCGAAGCGCATTGGCGGACCGCATTGAGGAACAATTGGCCATCACATTAAAGAAAACAAAGGCTGATGATACGAAAGAGTTATTGCTTCAGTCTATTCAACATGATATCGACACACTGCGCCAGGGAGACATGCCGGACCAGGCAGCAAAATACGCATCGTTGGTGAAAACCCAATCGGCTTTTCTCGGCGATTATTTCCCGGGAAATGGTTTTGTGTTCTTTGATGAACTGGGCCGCATACAGGAAATGACTGAAACGCTGGAACGCGAAGAAGGCGAATGGATCGTCTCTTTGTTGGAAGAAGGAAAATTTTTGCAGGGCATCAACCTGTCCTATACGTTTCGTGAAGTAATCAGCCAATTGGAGCAGAAGATGACGTACCTGTCCTTATTCGTCCGGACCTTCCCGGTGGTATCGGTCAAGAAATCCGTGGTCTTTTCCAGCAAGCCGATGCAATCGTTCCATGGCCAGATGCATTTATTGCAGGCGGAAATGGAACGCTGGGTCATGGGGAAATTCCGGGTGTTTGTCGTAGCGGAAGGTGACGAGCGGCTGCGGAAAGTCCGCTCGGTACTGGACGATTATGGCATTGATGCGGAAATCATCACCCCTTCGACTATCGTCCAGCCGGGCAAGGTTTATCTGGCGGACGGGGAATTGTCCAATGGTTTTGAAATGGCCCTGCAACGCTTTGCGGTCATTACCGATTCGGAGTTGTTTAAGCAGCAAGCGAAGAAGAAGACACGAGCCCAAAAACTGACTAATGCCGAACGCATCAAAAGCTATTCAGAGATCAAACCGGGCGATTATATTGTCCACGTCCATCACGGCATCGGCCGGTATGTCGGAATTGAAACGCTGGAAGTAAAAGGCGTCCATAAAGACTACCTGCACATCGTTTACAAAGCGGACGATAAATTGTTTGTGCCGGTCGACCAAATCGACCTGATCCAAAAATACATTGCTTCAGAAGAAAAAGCGCCGAAGCTCCACAAAATGGGCGGTGCCGAGTGGAAAAAGACTCGCGCGAAAGTTTCGAGTGCCGTCCAAGATATTGCGGACGACTTGATCAAACTGTACGCCGAACGCGAAGCGTTGAAAGGCTTCTCCTTCTCAAAAGAGCAGGACATGCAGCGGCAGTTTGAATCCGAATTCCCTTACGACGAAACGGTCGATCAACTGCGCTCCATCAATGAAGTCAAAAAGGATATGGAAAAAGAACGTCCGATGGACCGGTTGATTTGCGGGGATGTCGGCTACGGCAAAACGGAAGTCGCCATACGCGCTGCGTTCAAAGCGGTGCTGGACGGCAAACAGGTCGCATTTCTGGTGCCGACGACCATTCTCGCGCAGCAGCATTTCGAGACGATGAGTGAGCGTTTTAAGGATTATCCGATCGAAGTGGGCCTCATGAGCCGCTTCCGTTCAAAAAAGCAGCAGGCGGAAACCGTCAAAGGATTGAAAAATGGTTCTGTCGACGTTGTCGTCGGCACACACCGAATCCTGTCGAAAGATATGCAGTATAAAGATCTTGGGTTATTGATCATCGATGAAGAACAGCGCTTTGGCGTCACCCATAAAGAGAAAATCAAGCAAATGAAGACCAATGTCGACGTGTTGACCCTAACGGCGACGCCGATTCCGCGGACACTTCATATGTCGATGATCGGTGTCCGGGATTTGTCGGTCATCGAAACGCCGCCAGCAAACCGTTTCCCTGTCCAAAGTTATGTGATGGAACAGAACGGTTCGCTCGTACGCGAAGCGATTGAACGTGAAATGGCCCGCAGCGGCCAGGTGTTTTACTTATACAACCGGGTCGGCGACATGACGCGGAAGGTGGAGGAGCTGCAGCAATTGGTGCCGGAAGCCCGCATCGGTCATGCCCATGGCCAGATGTCCGAGACAGAACTGGAATCGGTCATCCTCGGTTTCCTCGACGGCGATTACGATGTGCTGGTGACGACGACCATCATTGAAACCGGCATCGATATTCCGAATGTCAACACCTTAATCGTAGAAAACGCAGACCGCATGGGCTTGTCCCAGCTGTATCAGCTGCGCGGACGCGTTGGCCGATCAAGCCGTGTGGCCTATGCGTATTTCATGTACCAGCGGGATAAGGTGTTGACGGACGTAGCCGAAAAGCGCCTCATGGCCATCAAGGAATTCACCGAACTCGGTTCAGGATTCAAGATTGCGATGCGCGATTTGACGATCCGCGGAGCGGGGAATCTCCTGGGCTCCCAGCAGCATGGCTTTATTGACTCGGTCGGTTTCGACCTTTACTCACAAATGCTTGAAGAGGCGATTGAAGAACGCCAGACCGGCATCAAAAAAGAGCCCGTTCAGGAAATTGAGATTTCGATTGATATCGATGCGTATATTCCGGATTCCTATATCGGCGACGGTTACCAGAAGATCCAGATGTACAAACGGGTCAAAGGCATAGAGGACGCTGAGGAAGTCACCGAACTGCAGGATGAACTGATTGACCGTTTCGGCGACATGCCGCTGGAGACAGATCGTCTGCTGCGCATCGCCCTCATGAAAGTATGGGGTCGCAGCGTGGGCGTCGAGTCGATTAAACAAAACGGCAAAAAGATTTCCATCAAGCTCACTGAAAAGGGCACAGCGGCTGTCAACGGCGGCAAGCTGGTTGAAGAATCGGCCGTCTACGGCCGTGCAGTCGGATTCTCAATGGCCGGCCAGCAGCTCGTGATGGCGATTGATGAAAATAAAACCGCCAAACA
>DATHVZ010000105.1:0-3074 GCA_035461005.1 Planococcus sp. (in: firmicutes)
GTCAGGTGCACTTCAAAAAAGCGCTCGTCTTTGCCCTGGATGATAAAGACCCCGTGTCCGCTAACGATATAGCGTACTTCATCGTCTGTATGGATATGCTTGCGCTGGAAATTCTTCAGCAATTCGTCCAGTTTCGGGTTCGAGTCTGACAATGAAATGACGTCAGCCGCTTTATAACCGCGGCGTTCAGAAATGTCGTCGATCTCCACTTTGAATGCTTTCAGAATTTCGTCCTTGTCTTCATCGCTCAAGTCGAACTTCTCGCGGAGCGGCTCCGGCAACTTTTCGATATTCCAGTGCTCATAAACAACTTCCTGCTGCTCCAAAAATGCAGCGACTTCGTTTTGCGCTTGGATCGTTTCGTCAGTTCCTTGAATTTTAATGATGGCCATGCTGAATCTTCCTCTCTTATGATCGTTTTAGTTGTTGCATCGTCAATTCGTATTGAAATAAAAACTCGCTGGCTTCCAGTAATTTCTTCGCTTCAAACCCATCCCTGCCCCACACGGTGATGCCGTGGTTCCGGATCAGCACTGCGCCTTTGTCCGCATGGATGTGTTCTTTGAACTCTTCCGCAAGGAGAGGGATATCGGCGTGGTTGGCGATGATGGGGATCGTCAGCACCGCATCTTCTTCCCACATTCCGAAGGCTTTGATGAGCTCTTGTCCTTGAAAGTCAATTTTCCGGGCGTCTCCGTAAAGTTCGGAGATCACATTGTTGGCGACGGTATGGACATGAAGGCTGCAGCCGGCACTGGTGTTGGAATAGATGGCACAATGCAGCAACGTCTCAGCCGAAGGTTTCAAATGGGTCTCTTCAGCGGCGTTTCCATCGCCGTCCACGAGCAGGAAATCTTCCGGTGTCCGCTTTCGTTTATCTTTGCCACTGGCCGTGACGAGAAACTCCAAAGGTGAGTCACTCACTTTGATGGCAAGGTTTCCGCTGGTGCCCATAAACCAGTCACGAACCGCCAATTCGTCTTTAATATCGGCGAGTTCTTGCCACCTGTCAGCAAGCCGGCTCATAGTTTGACCCCGAGCCGGCTGTCGATGATTTCCGTCACATCCTGAAAGTTGTCAAACGGTTCGTACGGAATCTGCAGTTCATCGCATTTTTGGATCAGGAAATCCCGGGCAATCACAAGGTCTGCCTGCTTGGCCGCTTCCAGATCGGTAATCGAGTCGCCAATGACGACGCTGCTCGTTCCTTCCGTTAAAAGCTCTCGGATGATTGAAGGCTTGCAGCAGCCGCACCCTTGGCTCGTGCATTGTTCGTCGCAGCCGTGGGGAAAGAGGATCCGGATCGTGTCGCCGGAAAAATCCGATTCGTTGCAATAAACCCCGGCAAATGGTCCGTATGGCTCTAGTAGCGGGTGGACAAAAAAGTCGATGCCGCCGCTGACAATGTACAAAGGAATGTCATTTTTCCTTGCATAAGCCACAAATTCAGAAAAGCCGTCCCTGATTTCTGCTTGCTCCAAAACGTATTCGATAATTTCTTCTTTGGAAGAGGCCGGGAGAAGGGCAAACATTTTGGAAACACCTTCACGTATGGAGATCTCTTGACCCATAATCGCATCTTTGATCGGCAGCCATCCCGGCGGATCGAACTTCTTCATGATGGCGATGATGTTATCGTTATTCGTGATGGTGCCATCAAAATCACAAAATATAACCGGTTTTTTCATGTTGCCTCACCTCCATAATTCCAATGCTGTTTTCAATTCTTCCGGTTGAGCTTCCGGATCTTGCAAAGCCGAGCCTGCAAGCACCGCGTCTACCGCCTGCCTGAAGGCCCTTCCGCCACCTGCTGCCCCGAGCGGATGTCCGTGGACTCCGCCGCCGGCATTGATGATGCTGTCGATGCCGAAATCTTTCACAAGCAACGGCACAAGCCCCGGATGAATTCCTGCCGATGGCACAGGGAATGTTGGCTTCACTGGAGAGGGTTTCGTCAATTCATCTCCCAAAGCGAGTGCTGTGGCTTTTTCGAGCGCAACACTGCCGTAAGGGGAGGGGAATAACGAAAAGTCTGCGCCTGCATAACGCGTCAGTTTGCCAAGTGCCAATGGCGTCGCCACGCCGTAAAAAGGAGATGACGTAAATGCGCCGCTAAAAGCCGGATGTGCCATGAGCGGCAGCCCGATGGTATCGTCTTCCGCAAGTTCCTGCAGCACATCGAAGCCGTAAGCATGAACATTAAACAACAAAGCATCGGCTCCGAGCTCTTTCGCTCGTCTCGCTTTGTCCCGTAGTTGGGAGGTGCGGCCAGATAAATTGACGGCGTACAATGTGCGATGGCCGGTTTCCTCGTAAACTTGGTGCAACACCTTTTTCCCTGCAGAAATCCGCTGTTCGAACGGCGTCAGCGGATTGTCGAATAAAATCTCATCGTCTTTTACAAGATCGACACCCCCAAGGGCCTGTTCGCGCAATTGATCAGACAGAAAGTCGATGTCTCGGCCGATGACGCCTTTGAAAATGCTCATGACCAACGGGCGGTCGTACACATTGATGAGTTGGCGTATGCCTTCGATGCCGTAGCGCGGTCCAGGAAACTGACCCAAAAGCGCGTCATCAAATTCCAAATCCAGCAGTTTCACTTCCCCGTCGAGCGACAGTTTGCCGAAAACCGTTGTCAGAATAGCTGGCAGATCTGCTGAGAAGTTCACTGCGGGGTAAGCGATTTTCACTTCTGCCCGGATGAGTTCCGGATTCAGTGGATGCTGCACGGTTTCAAATTCGATGACTGCTGCAACATGGCCTTTATGTTTCTTGAGTTGTTGTTGCTCAAGCTGCGGCAAGTCTGTCCAGGAACCGATCGTCAGGCCGAGGGCGATGCCTTCCGCTTTCCTATGAAAAGATCCGGGTTTGCCGAACAATTGATATGTGGCTGTTAATTGACTCATCGTTTCACGCTCCTAAATTAATGAAAATAGAAAAAACCTCTTCCAAGAAGAGGTTAATTTTGTGTTAACATCTTCTTATTTCTCAGCCGGATGGCTGCAAGAATTAGCACCGTATCCATCACTGGACCGGTTGCCGGGTATCGTCGGGCTTGTCCCTCCACCTGC
>DATHVZ010000106.1:0-4354 GCA_035461005.1 Planococcus sp. (in: firmicutes)
CGAACCAACCTGTACAGGCATCGGAACTTCTTCTTCCTGGCCTTCCTGGTTGATGATTTTCTTGGTCAAGGTCGGTCCATATGCCTCATAAGCGTCTTTTGCTTTTTGCTGGGCATCAAACAGGTCTTTGTCAATACTTGAGTGAATCCGGTAGCCTCGGGCACGGACTGCCCGGTCTGCCAAGATCTCGTATTCTTCAAAAAGCTTATCGTTTTCATTCAAGCTTGCCGGGTCGATTCCAGCTTCTACAGCAAGAACATCCATGATGATGCGGGTTGCCCGTTTTTCGACTTCCGTAGTGATATGCGGGTACCTTTCATAAGAACGGGTTTCATCCGTTCTGAAATCCTGGGTGACATCATAAGCAAGTGCTGCATCATATTCTTCTTGTGTGATGAATTCAGTTTCCAGCATACGGTAAAGAACGGTTCGCATCCGGTCGAGCCCGAATTCCAAATACTCGGGCTCTTTCAGGCCGCCACCGGATGAATAAGGTGTGTAGCGGAAAGGAGCTTTCGGTATTCCGGCAATAAATGCCGCCTGCGGAAGATTCAATTCACTGGCCGGTACATTGAAAATTCCGTTTGCTGCCGTTTCGATCCCGGCAATATTCGTTCCCGCTGAGTTTCTGCCGTAAGGGATGATGTTAAGATATGCTTCCAGAATTTCTTCCTTTTTCATGAACTTTTCAAGGCGCATTGCCAACAGGATCTCTTTGGCTTTACGCTCGTAAGAAACTTCATTTGTCAGGACCTGATTCTTGATAAGCTGCTGCGTCAACGTAGAACCGCCCGTTTGGTTGTCAGCGTTCGAAACGTCCTGGAATAGGCCCCTGAAGATCGCCTTTGGAACTATGCCGTCGTGTTCTTCAAAATACTCATCTTCTGTAGCAAGAACCGCGTTAATTGCATAATCAGAAACTTTGTCAAGATTCGTTTCTTTACGTTCCAGGTCAGTTCTCAATTTCCCGAGGAACTGATCATTTGCGAAAAATATCTCTGAAGTTTCCTCATAGGCATAAATTTCCCCGCGCATTTCGCTCGCGGTGCGCAGTTTTTCTTCGTCCACTAGAGATGCAAAGTATCCTGCTCCTACTGACGCGGCAAAAACGCCTCCCACCAGAAGGATGATTGCCAACAGAATTGCGAGATTCCAAAATACGCCGGTCGTTATATTCAATCCTTTGGCCCATTTTGTTGAGTTCCATTTATTATATGTGTCTTCAGATTTCTTCTGCCAATATCGTAAGCGTTCACGCATATTATCTACCCCCTAAAATCATTTTTATTATAGCATAGTCTAATATTGTCGACTAAGATAATTGACAATCTGTGATAATAAAGTACACTACTACTATATTTAATATTAAAACTGAGAAGAACCCGAAGTAGGAACTGTGATTTTTTCAAAGAGAGCCGGTGGCAGGTGCAAACCGGTAAAAACACAGAAGCTGAATTACAGGTTTGGAGTTTACGGAAGTGCCGCGTTCGGCACAATTGAGGTGGAAGGGTCTTTCAGGTCTCTTCAAGCTGGGTGGTACCGCGCAATTGCGTCCCTGCATGTCTGACATGCAGGGACTTTTTTATTTGGCGTGGAAAAATCCCGTGTTGTCAGTTTTAACGTAATTGTACATTAGGAGGAATTGGAATGTCGAAAGAATTAATGGAAGATCTTAAATGGAGAGGTTTATTATACCAGCAAACGGATGAAGAGGGACTGGCAGAAGTATTGGAGAAAGAGAAAATCTCCCTGTACTGTGGCGTTGACCCAACAGCCGACAGTATGCATATCGGGCATATTGTGCCGTTGCTTACTTTACGCCGTTTTCAGATGCATGGCCACAGGCCGATCTTGTTGGTCGGCGGTGCAACGGGAATGATCGGTGACCCTTCTGGGCGCAACGAGGAACGCCAATTGCAGACGACGGAACAGATCGACCACAATGTAGAGGGCATCAAACTACAGATGCAGCAGATTTTTGATTTTCAGACAGAAAATGGAGCGAAGATGGTCAACAACCGAGACTGGATAGGTGCAATGAGTGTTATCGAATTTCTTCGGGATTACGGGAAATTGATTTCAGTCAACTATATGCTCGCCAAGGATTCAGTGGCATCCCGTCTGGAAACAGGTATTTCATTTACAGAGTTTTCTTATACTTTGATTCAGGCAATCGATTTCAACCATTTATTCGATAATTACAATTGCCGTGTGCAAATCGGTGGTTCGGATCAATGGGGAAATATCACCTCAGGTCTTGAAGTCATCCGCAAAACACATGATGAAGAAACGAAAGCTTTCGGAATCACGATTCCGCTGGTAACAAAAGCAGATGGCACGAAGTTTGGGAAATCAGCAGGCGGTTCTGTCTGGCTCGATGCCAAGAAAACGTCCCCATATGAATTTTATCAATTCTGGATCAATACGTCTGATGCCGATGTCATCAAATACCTGAAAATATTCACCTTTATCAGCAGGCAAGAGGTTGAGGCATTGGAGAAAACGGTGGAAACTGAAGCGCATCTTCGCAAAGCCCAAAAAGTGCTGGCAGAAGAAATGACGAAGTTAATCCACGGGGTCTCCGCATTGGAGGATGCTCTGCGCATAACGAAAGCCTTATTCAGTGGAGACCTTAAAGCGTTGTCCGCAAGCGAAATGAAAGCGGCATTCAAGGATGTTCCTTCTATTGAAATGGAACGCCAGCCGAAATCCATCGTGGATCTGATTGTAGAAGCAGGGATTTCGCCTTCAAAACGTCAGGCAAGGGAAGATATCACGAACGGGGCTATCTCGGTCAATGGTGAAAAGGTGACGGAGCTTGACTATATCATAGATGAAAAAGACCGTCTTGAGGATGCATTTGCGATTATTCGCCGGGGCAAAAAGAAATACCATATGGTGCAGTTTCTGGCTTGATCCTTTAAGGAGAGAAACTTGTCGTTATCCTTTTATCGCGCGCCTTTGAAGAGGTATCAGAAGAACAAGAAACCATTACTAATTATCAACTTGGAAATCAACATACAAAAGCAACGCCTTCGTTTGAGGGCGTTGCTTTTGTGTTTTTATACCTAATAGAAGAAAAATAATCTGTGTTGGCTGCGCATCTTATCAGCGTATTAAAAATGAGGGCATCTCCATTGATTCATACTCCTCAGGATGGAGAAGCTTGGCCAGCTTGATCGCACCTTCGATCAGCCGGGGAGAAGGGCGGCAATATAGTTCTTCTTTCATTATATGAATATTGCCCGCGGCTTTCATCGACTCATAGCCCGATCGTTTCTGGACGAGGGCAGGTTTTACTTTATCGGTCATGATACCGACCCAGGCCAGCAGAATGTAGTCTGGATCCCGGTGAAGGACATCCTGCCAATCGGTTTGGATATTAGCTGAATCGATGTCTGCGAATACATTGTGAGCACCTGCAATTTCACTGATTTCGGTAAGCCAATTGACTCGTCCCGGGGTGAAAATCGGTTTTGGCCACCATTCCCAGTAGAGGGAAGGCCTGCTTTTTACATTTGCGGATCTTGCTTTGATTTCATCGATCGCTGAAATATAGGCGGAGTGGGCAGCAAGCGCATCTACTCCGCAAGCTTCGCCGACGGCCAAGAGATCGCGGCCTATATCATCCAGGCTTTGAGGGTTCAAGATCATATAGGGAATATTTCTTTTTTTCAATTCTTCCACATTTTTCTCCATGCCCGGCACACTTAACGACGCCAGCACAAGGTCAGGTTCCAGCTTTTCCAGTTCATCCATGCGGATGGAAAGGTCCGGCCCAAGCCTCGGCAAATGGGTGATTTCCGCTGGCCAATCGGAAAAATCATCAATGCCGACCAGCATGTTTTGGGCTCCCAAAAAAGCCAGTAATTCTGTATTGCTCGGACAAATTGATATGATTCTCATTGCTGCACCTCCATTTTCATCAGTTTAGCATAATGAAGAGAGGCCTTCCCGAAAAACGGATGCCCCTCAACAGAAAAACCCCAAACCGGAGGTCCGGTTTGGGGTTTTGAAATCGTAAGATTAACGTGAGTAGTACTCAACGATCAACTGTTCGTTGATTTCAGCAGACAATTCGCTGCGTTCTGGGAAGCGTACGAACGTACCTTCTTTTTTCTCAGCGTCAACTGTAACGTATTCAGGAACAAAGCTGTTCACTTCAATCGCTTCGTTGACCACGTCAAGGTTGTTTGATTTTTCACGGAAAGTAATCGTTTGTCCTGGTTTTACGCTGTATGACGGGATGTCAAGGCGTTTGCCATCAACAAGGATGTGACCGTGGTTTACGATTTGACGAGCTTGGCGACGAGTGCGCGCAAGACCTAAACGATAAACAACGTTATCAAGGCGA
>DATHVZ010000107.1:0-2002 GCA_035461005.1 Planococcus sp. (in: firmicutes)
TGACTGTCACCGCCACAACTTCCACACAATTCTGATAATATATCGTGACCCGCTCCCCCCTTTTCGTTACAATAGAGACTGAAGGTCAATCACACAGACCTAAGCAAAATATAAACCCGACAAAACTGATAGAACCATACACCCAAGGAGGCTTCCCGATGACGAATTTACAGACGATTGCCCAATCAGACGATTACGGGCAATTTGAATTGAAGGAACTATACCAGGCGACACAGATGCTTTTGCAGGAATTCCAGAAGACGAAGACGGAACCGGAAAAGCTCAACGACATCATCGCCCATCTGAAAAAACGGTTGGAAGGACAGGCGGCATATCCATTGGCTATTCTTCTGGAGTCAAGCCAGCTGGGCATCCGCCACCAATTGCAGAAGGATTGGAACAGCCCGATGAAGCAGCGCCAGCTGTTCCTGTTTGAAAGCCTGTTTTTCCAATTCCGCGGCAAAGTCCCGCCGACTGTCTGGAACCAGATTTGCCTGAACTACGCCGAGGTGCTGATCTACGTCGGCCGCTCGCTCGATGGCCTGCACGTGCTCGAACAGATGACCGAAACCGAGAGTGATCCCTCCTTCCAGCGCAAGGACGCTGAACGCGGCTGGGGGCTGCTGTTTTATTCCACATTCCTGACCGGCAAAGAAGACAAAGCCGATGCGCTTCACAAAGCGCGCGAGTTGCTCAGCCAGGGCGCTGAGAAAATAACTGATGCCAACGGCCGCGCGCTGTATGCCGACCGCCTCAAGCTGGCGCAGAAAATGCTGGATGAAATCGGTCCCGTCGACATCACCGCGAATTACAAACCGAACTTTTTCGAGGGTCGCGAGGAAGAATACCGCAATTGGTGCGCCAAGCACCATTTGCTGTTGAACCCTGACAATGAAGTCGATCCCATAGGCACGATGAAACAAGATACCCTGCGCTACCGCTACAAAGGCCAGGACAAAGAGCACGGTGTGTTCCTCGAAGCGTTCATGGATGGGCTCATTGCGGAATTCACCGCGCATCGCGAGAACCTGTTTGAAGCACTCGAACTGGATCCGTCCGACCCTCTGCGCAACGAGCAATTGAAGACTGTTTACCGCCAGAGCTTTACGCTGTTCAATAAATCCGCGCAATTCATCAATCATTATTACAAACTTGAAGTAAAAGGCCCGCTCGCCGGAATGCAGCGAATCTGGTTCGTCGATGAGCATCCGAAAAACGAACTCAAACCGTTTATCCGCAGCACGAAAAACAGCGCATTAAAAGCGCTGTACTGGATGTCAAAAGAAATCTACGGCTACGAACGCTCTGAATCCCAGAATCTTGCCATGATCCGGTCGCTGCAATTGCGTGACCAAATGGAACGCAGCTTCGTGCAGGTCATCAGCAAACAGGAAGATGTCGCGGCAAGCGGTGAACTCCGCAAACACCAGATGTCACAGGCCGAGCTCGAACGCCTGGCTTTGTCCGTTACCTTTAAAGCCCGCAACGCATTGATGTATCTCAGTTTTGCCGTTGGTTTGGAGAAGGAGTAAGAGAAACAGCCGCATTCCCCCGGGATGCGGCTGTTTCTATGTATATGGAGATGACCATCAAACTATAGTTTCTTCTTACAAAACGCTATTCGGATGCGGCTTCGTGGTATCGAATACGTAGACCTCGATTTCATTCAAAATCAGACCCTGAATGTCGTAGATGGGACGCTTCTTTTTCTTCATCTCTTCTATATATTCATTCACCTTTTCCTGCAGCTGGATGCCAACCGACTTGCCGCCGATCGCATCTTCGAAACGAGTACGGAAAGCCTGCTCGTACCAGAGGTTCGATATCTGTATGTTCTTCAAAACCCCTTCTGCCGCACGCGATTCCACTACGAGGTAATGGTTGCCGTATTCGTCCCTCACCAAATCATTGGTCTGGATTTTGTGCATTCTCATCGTTACACATCCCCTTCCATTCATCGAATTTTGTCACATATTCAGCAAGTCTTGCTCATCTCCAAAAT
>DATHVZ010000108.1:0-6651 GCA_035461005.1 Planococcus sp. (in: firmicutes)
CGCCAAATGCCTTGAGGATTTGGATGGCATACAATTTATGGATAGGATTCGATTGTTGAAGGTAGGCATAGATCAAAGCATGGCCGGATTCACCAGTATCGAGGAAAATCCGCATATACCCTCCCGGTTCTGCTATCGAGAAACATTTATCTAGGCCATTAAGCGCCTCGACGATTTTGCCTTGTGAAAAGAGAATAATATCTTTTAAAAATAAAATAATAGCCAGAGAATTAACGCGTCCTGCGGTTTGACAACTTTTCTCTAAACGATCTAACAGTTGTAAACACTCCTCGTACCTTTCAGTCGTTCTGTCTAATTTTGTTTTTTCAATCCATACGCGAACCAGCATGACCAACCGGATTTCCAAATACTCATCGATCAATTCCCCCCCTTCCGATTTAGATTCGAGGAGCGAGATTTGATCGCTTGCCCATTGGTCCAATAAATCCCATTTACCCTGTCTTAACCAAATCTGCGCCCAAATCACATCAACGATACTCTGCACAAAGGGGGTCATCAACCGGTTCTTCCGTTCTTGCTCTGCTTTTTCGATAGCACATAAACTGCCGTCGAGATCGTTCCACGCAAGCAAAATCTGGGCAAGGCTTGCATAAGCTATCGAGATAATATTATGGCTTGGCCACCATTGAGTGTGCGCAATCGCTCGATTAGCATGAGTGAATGCCAGGTCAAGCTGGTTTTGCTCATAATAAATATAACTCAGGAAAGATTCATCTCTAGACAGATTTCCCTGATTTTGAATTCCACGGTCAGCTGCAGCCTGTAACGAATTGGTAAGGATATCAATTGCCTGCGGCAGTTTTCCAACAAGCCGGGTCACGTTTCCCAAATCAGTCCAAATATCACGCAAGATTGCTCCAGATTCACGAGCATACTTAGTTCCTCTAGTGAGCAGTTCCAAGGCTAAGTTAAGATTCCCAAGGCTTCGATATGCCCATCCTTGTACCCAGAATAAAACAGCAAGTTCTTTCGGCTCCATATCTGGAATGTTAACCAATGCTGCTTGTGTGATGTCTACTGCACGCTGAGGATCATCAGAGCAGACTGCCTTCAAACCTCGAAGAATCGCGGCCATCGACCGGATGACTGTAATCTCTTTTGATGATAAATACAATACTCGTGCACCCTTTGTAACGTCCTCCTGGTATTTCATAGAGGAAACGATCTCTTCCGCTCTATCGAGGAGTGGGTCAATTTGGTCAATCATTCCTGCTTGCGAATATACCTCTGCCACTTGGACACATAATTTTGGATACTTGAAGAGTTCGTCCTGCGGAAAACCATTAATCCATTTCATGACGGTTGTCATCTGACCATTTTCGAGATAAGAGTGAATAATACGGTCTATCAACCGGCTTGAATTTTCCCAATCCTTGGCCGCCAGGGCGTGGTTGATTGATTCTTCAATGTCTCCATTTTTTTCAAACCAGGTAGAAGCTCGCCGATGAAGGATGGGGATTAATTCGGGTGATGTATGATGTAGACGAGTCCGCAGCAGATCAGCAAAGAGATGGTGGTACCGGTACCAGCCCCGTTCGTCGTCTAGTGGCACGATAAATAAATTTGAGCGTTCCAATTGGACCAACTGGCTTTGGTTTTCGCTTCGAATTAATCCAAAATCCATCGAGGATCGAGAACCATCTATTACGTTTTCGGATCCACCGGTTATTACAAAATCACATAATGCCTCGCTCAAATGCTCCAATATGGATGTTTGCAGAAGAAATGCTTGAATTTCAGTGGGCTGCCGGCCCAGAGCTTCCTCAGCCAGGTAATCCATAATAAAGCGATGGCTTCCTGAAAACGCTTCGATGAATTGGGCAATATCCAAACGACCTTGCAAAGAGATCGCTGCCAGCTGCAGTCCAGCAATCCACCCTTCGGTGCGGTTCTCAAGGGTGGCAATCTGATCGGGTGTAAGCGCCAGGTTGAATACTTTATTTAGGAATTCGGCAGTTTCAATGGAGGTAAAGCGCAAATCATGGGCTCTGATCTCGGTCAATTGATTGCGGGCTCGCAATCGGGCTAAAGGGATTGGCGGATCCGACCGGGTTGCGATCAAAATATGCACATTATCCGGAATATGCTCGAGGAGGAAAGTGATTCCGTCATGGATGGCGGGATTGTTGATGAATTGGTAATCGTCCAGCACCAGCAGGATGGACTGATCCAGCTCGTGCATGTCATTGACCAACATAGACAAAGGTGTGGTTGGATGCATAGACTCGAAGGATCGAATCAGCGCCCGGGTTTCTGCACCCATCCCCGGCTGAACTTTTTCTAACGCAGTCGTGAGGTAACTTAGAAATCGTATGAGGTCATTATCTCCTGCGTCCAGCGATAACCAGCACACTGCCCAGGGAGATGAAGATTCCGCCTTTTGCAAGGCATCAATCCATTCGGTTAAAAGGGTGGTTTTTCCGTATCCCGCCGGAGCACTGATCAAAGTAAGAGAGTTTTTAACACCTTGCTCTAATTTGCTCAAGAGATGAGGGCGCGCAACCAACCCGGCGCGTAGTTGTGGGATAAAAAATTTCCTTTTGATCAGTGGTTGCTTTCCCGGGTCAACCTGGGAACGAAGCGCTGGAGTCTCTACGCGATCGCCAATTTGTCGAGTCTTCCCGGTTAGAATCTTTTGGTAAAGTGTGATCGTCTCTTCATTTGGAGATTGACCCAGTTCATCTTTCAGCCAGCGCGTACAATCTTCGAATTGATGAATGGCAGCGCTGCGCTGTCCGGCCAGGGCGTAAACTTGCATCAGCATCCGTTGAGCCGCCTCATTCAGACGATCTAAGGAAACCCATTGGCGAGTCCTGAGGATTGCTTTTTCCCATTCTCCATGGGCTGAATAAATATGAGCCAGTTTCTCCAGGGAAGATGCCAAATCCAGTCTAAAACCTTCTCGCATCATGTACTGCCAATCATCGAATTCTGGACAATCCCTCAGATTAAACCCTTCCAGAAAATCTCCCCGGTAAAGAGCAATGACTTTTTCAAGGTAGTTGATACACTCCGGACAGATAGCAATTTCCGTATGCTGATGCGCTCTCACTGTCGTAAGCAGAAGACGAAACTCGCTGACATCTTGCCAGATCACGGCATTTGGATCGATACGAAGGTTTTCCCAATCACTCACAAGGATTCCGGGGCCAAGGACTTTGTGAATTGAGTAAAGGCACCGGCGTAAATTTGCGTATGCGCGGGTTTGGTTAAATTCTGACCAGAATAGAGCTGCCAGGCTTTCTCTGGAATGAGGCTCAAAAGTATCGCTTAAGAATGCCACAAGGGCAGTCGCTTTTCGCGTTTCCAGATGGAGAACGCCGGCGCCGCCCTCAATTATCGGGGTGCCCAACCAGGAAAGCCTCAGGTTTGTCATCAGGTTCCTTTACTTATCGATCCGAATATTCAGCGTAAACAACGTCAAAATATCAATTTTGAACGATTGGCTGCACCTAAGATATTGGATAGAACCAAATCCAATAAACGTGGGTTATTACCGGCTTATACGAACTGGACAAAAAATATGTATACAGTAAAGGAAACAACCATTATTAGTTTACACCAATATTTCTATTCCTCGGGAAAAACAGGATATTTGTAACGCCATCTGTATTCTATTTTCAACGAAAATGTGACGCTCTTCTTGTATTGTTCTTTTAGTAGTCATTGCTTATTTTTTTTGGCAGACCAAAAGATCATGGCAAAGGAACAAAAAGCATTGCGGACCTGCAGATGTCGCTCTCAGTAGACCCCGTATCGACGGTAATTGTCCATCCGGGCAGTCTACAACCGCAACTCCGAATTTTGATTTAATTCTAGTCAACAGTGCCGGAAGAAAACCAATTATGGGTGCTCCAGTTCAAGTCATAAGTATTTTGGAAACAGAACTATTCGGGAAGGGAAGATCAGGTAAGGCAAGCCATGGATAAAAAGAAGAAATTAGGGATCGCTGCTATTTGCGTGGTAGGCATACTTTTGAGTTGTGGGATATTATCTCAATTTGGACATTTTACGATCAATCTACATGCCAGGAAATTAATCAAATGACCGTTGACAGACTACAAACCTGTAGAAGGGATGATGAAATGGAAGGTGCTGCAGCTCAGTCAGCAAGCAGGACAGGCTTCCAGAAAGATGCGCGGGATATGCCTCTGGCATACCATCCCATGCCACTGTGGCTGTCACTGGTCTTCTTCGGCATTCCCTCTCTGCTGGCGTGGTTAAGCATCTATATTGGCATCCCAACCCTGAGCAAGGCCGGGGTGTCACTGTTTTGGAGTTTCTGGTTGTGTTTGAGCACCCCAATGGTCATCCTGTTCGCGGCGGCATTGACCGCCTACCGCCTGGAGGGGCATCCCTGGACCTGGGCCGGGATCAAGGCACGTTTCCGGCTCAAGCCGATGCGGCGCCGCGACTGGCTCTGGACCCTGGTGCTGGTAGCCTGGACCGGCGGGTACATGCTGCTGAGGCAGAGCCTGTCCAGGTGGCTGGCTTCCCTGCCTCTCTTCGCCCCGCCTGAGTTCCTGCCATCGTTGTTGGATCCGCGCCTGGAGATGACCTCCCTGACGCAGGAAATGATGGGCATCCCGCTGAAAGGCAACGGGTGGATCCTCCTGGTTCAGATCGGCGTGCTTTTCTTCAATATTTTTGGAGAGGAGTTCTGGTGGCGGGGGTACATCCTGCCACGCCAGGAACTGGCCTTTGGCAAGAACACCTGGTGGATCCACGGGCTCCTGTGGGCTGCCTTCCATACCTTCTGGAAATGGGATTTTCTGTCGCTTTTACCAGGCTGCCTTTTGCTGTCCTTTGTGGTTGTAAAGCGGAAAAATACCACCCCTGCCGTTATCTGGCACTGGATTAACAACGGGCTGACTCTGATCGCCATCCTTTTCGGCATATTGGGCATCGGATAAGGGAGGGCGAAATGACCTCGCGTGCAGAATTTATCCTGACGTTACCGGATCCACGCGCAAGCCTGGACACCGTCGGGGGAAAGGCGCTTCATTGGCCCGGCTGGTCAGCCTCGGTTTGCCTGTACCGGATGGGTTCCACATTACCACCTCCGCCTACCGGCATTTTGTGGCCGCCAATCAACTCCAGCCAACCATCACAGCCGCCTTGGAGCAGGCCAACCTGTCCATCCCCGCATCCCTGGAGCGGGTTTCGCAGTCTATTCGCGGTTTATTTTCCGGGTCAGACATCCCGGATGAGATCACGCGGGCGATTGTCGAGGCCTACGAAAAGCTTCCCGGGATCCATCCACCGGTGGCGGTGCGTTCCTCAGCTACAGCGGAAGACCTACCCGGGGCCTCCTTTGCCGGCCAGCAGGAAACCTACCTCAATATCTCCAGCCCGGAGGCGGTCGTGGAGGCGGTAAAGCAGTGCTGGGCCAGCCTGTGGACGGCGCGCGCCATCGCCTACCGTGCCCGGATGGGCATTCCCGCAGAGGGGATCGCCCTGGCGGTGGCCGTGCAGCGGCTCGTCCCCGCCGAAGCCGCCGGGATCCTGTTCACCGCCAACCCGGTTACCGGGGACCGTGGGGAGGCGGTCATCAGTGCCTCCTGGGGGCTGGGCGAGGCCGTCGTCGGCGGGCTCGGTCTATTCGTGACAGGCGTACTGACCAGCAAAAAAGCACAACAAGTGGAGACAGAGAGCTTGCGTCAAATCGCCAAGTTAGAAGAGGCGGAAGCAGAAATGGAAAAGTCTCTAGCAGAGCTTCAAGCAGGGCTTCGGCGCGTCGACGAGCTGATCCGAGCCACGATTGAACTGGATGCTGCACTGTGCCGTTTGCTGGATTACTCCGATCCGGCGAACCTGGAGGAGGCATATCAAGTATTTTATACAGCCAAGGGACTGGGCGAGCTGTTGGATGTCAAAATAACCGACGAACATGGGCACTTTACCACGGAGTAAACCGAAATGAAAAATACCTCTCCTATTGGTGCCGTATCGAAAATTGGATAGTCTCCCTTTTAGGTGTTGAAACCACCCGGTAAGGGTAACGTCGTCAGTAGCTCTTTAATAGTCCAAATATGATCGGTCAGCTTGGCAGCCATTGCTGGCGTTCGAGGCGACCATTTTTGCGGTAGGCTATCCTGAACTGACTGGCGCAAACTCTTGTGCGGGCGGATCAGGTTGTAATAGCTGTCCTCCCAGGTTGCCGAAGCCCGATAGGCGTCGATATCTTTGGAAAAGGCCAAGGTTTTGCGCACCTGGCGACCATTGAACAATCGGCTGGTCAGATTGGAGCGTTCAAGGTAAGCCGTGCTTTTGCCCAGCAGCGTCACTACTTCGGCCTTAGTCCCAAAAATCACCTTGAGCTTTGTGCCTTGAAAGTGTCCCTGCTCATCGCGCTGCTTGACCATTTGCAGGTACATCCAGTCGGAGCCTGGCTTTTTACGGGTGGCGGGGCGTCCCCGACCGCCATATTCGGGTACGCAGCCGTAAACTTCCACCATCGCTTCATCGATCCCGCCCCACCCATCGGAGCTGGTCGGTGGAGGACTGTCCGCATGTCCGCGCTGTTGCAGCCAGCGAAACACGGCCATACTGGCCTTTGTCTCGTCTTTGCCAATGCCGCGAGCTACTCGCAGCCGGCTGTCGATATCCAGCAGGGTCGAGCGCCAGAAC
>DATHVZ010000109.1:0-2127 GCA_035461005.1 Planococcus sp. (in: firmicutes)
GAAATATAGTTTATAATCGGTTCTTCTTTTGCCTGAAATCGCATCGACAATCTGGGACAAGCGCGACAATTCCTTGATTTCTCCGGTCGGCATGAGCAAGTGGATCGGCAGGCGTTCCTCTTCTTCACCCGGACGATAAAAATCATACGGCAGATCGGAGGTGGAATCATCGATCAAATAATAATTCGGATCGATTCCCGCTTTCCGGAACAGTTCCGACAGTTCGCCCAGTTTCCGGTAATCTTTGCCGGGATCGAAATCCACATATTGAAACAGGCGCCGGTTGACAAACCGGTCGCTCAAATCGGACAGGATTGGATCACGTTCACTCATCCATAGCTGGAAATACGTCATCAGCACACCTTCATCCAAAGCCAAGTAATCCTTCAGCGCGAACGAACGATCGAAAAACGCCAAGAAGTGAGTCGGTGGCTGTTGGAATTCATAACCGCTGTCATGGAGCTCTTTTGCCCGCTGCAAAATTTTCCGCAGGATCACTTCCGCGCTGCGCGCCACCGGATGGAAATACACTTGCCAGTACATTTGGTAACGGCTCATGATGTAATCTTCCACCGCGTGCATGCCGCTGGACTTGATGACGACCTGGTCTTCCACCGGCCGCATGACGCGCAAAATGCGTTCCATGTCGAAATGGCCGTACGAAACGCCGGTATAATAGGCATCCCGCTGCAAATAATCCATGCGGTCCGCATCGATCTGGCTGGAAATCAACGACACCACTTGTTTGTTCGAATAGGTTTTTGCGATGACATCCGCCACTTTTTTGGGGAAATCCGGTGAGACTCTTAACAGGATTCCATTGACTTCCGTGTCACCCAGCAGAATTTGACGCGTGAATTCTTCGTGGTCCACCTGGAACACTTTTTCAAACGAATGGGAAAATGGGCCATGCCCCAGATCATGCAGCAGCGCCGCACAAAGAACCACCAATCGTTCGCTTTCATCCCATTCCGGCCGGCCGTGGAAAATATCATCCGAAATTCTTCGGACGATTTCGTAAACTCCGAGCGAATGGCTGAACCGGCTGTGCTCTGCCCCGTGAAATACCAAGTAAGAGGTCCCAAGCTGCTTGATGCGCCGCAGCCGTTGGAATTCGCGCGAGTTGACCAAGTCCCAAATCACTTGGTCACGTACATGTATGTATCGGTGAACCGGATCTTTGAACACCTTTTCTTCTGCCAGCTTTTGTGTTGCATAGCTCACAAGCCCACCTCCAGATTTCTGTTATCGGTTAGTTTACACCAGCCGTTCGGCTTCATTCAAGAGTCTGCGGAAGCATTTTCGCATTGCGCTCCACGACCCGCTTCAAATAAAATCCGTAAAGTTCGGTTTCTTCCGGCAGGAGCGGTTGCGGTTGCGGCAAGCCGATCAGTTCGTACAAATCAATAACCACTTCCTGCACCGTTATTACTTTGCCAAGCAGTTCGCTGAGCGAAGCCATCACTTCCGGCTGTATGGCCGGATAATCGAATTTGGTCTCTTCCCCCGCAATTCCTTTTGCATAGAAATCCCGGATCAGTTCTGCCCGGTCCGCCCCGCTGCCTTCGACGCATAAATAGACTTGTACGGCGATTCCACGCCGCAGCCGCCGCTGGGAAATGCCGGCGAATTTGCGTCCGCCGATGCTCAAGTCGTAAGAGCCTGGACAATAGGAACCGACAATTTCATAGGCGTCGATTTCGGCGTCCGGAAACAGCGTGCGGACCAGTTCGAGCATCAATTCGTAACCGGCCGGTATGTCGATGCTGTTGTCCTTTTCGCTTAGCACAATCGAGATGTTCAGCACGCCTTCGTCCAGCACGACGGCAAGGCCACCTGAATTTCGTACGATCGGGGTGAATCCCCGTTCTTTTAATTCTTGCATCCCAGTTTCAATATGAGGCAGGCGCGTGTCTTGAATGCCGAGAACCACCGTGTGGTCATGCACCCATGTCCGGACCGTCGGCAAGCTTTTGCCGGAGCCGACCAGTTCGCATAGTGTATCGTCCGCCGCAAACGATTCCAGGGCGGAACGGTTTCTGCCGCTCTGGGACTGATCCCAAAAGCGCCATTGATTTTGACCCAAAAATTCACTCATCATTTCTTCTCCTCTTCAAGCAATCACTT
>DATHVZ010000110.1:0-4017 GCA_035461005.1 Planococcus sp. (in: firmicutes)
TTTAATCCGAGATACATTTTAAATTCAATTTCATCCTGAATTTCGTTCAAACGGTCCTGCAAAGCATTCGCCTGTTCCAGTGTAATGCGCGCCAATGGAGAGATTCCCCCGATTGCTTGGTAGCGCTCTTTCAAATCGTCAAGGCTTTCCTGGCTTGGCGGACGGCCCCGGCGGATATGTGTGTAAAAACGTTCGATATCTTCTTCTTTATATGGCGTTCCATAAGCCATAACAAGTAATCCCATTTTCTTTTTCAATTCAGTCACCCCATCAGTTTTTTATCGCTGCGCTTTGTAGGCAGCACTGTATTCATGAACAAACGCAGTCAAGCGCTTTAATGTATCGGGCTGTACTTCCGGGAAAACCCCGTGGCCCAAGTTGAAAATATAACCGTCCTGCTGCATGCCCATATCCAGAATCGCTTTGGCGCGCTTCTCAATCACCGGCCAGTCGGCCAATAAATAAGAAGGATCAAAGTTACCCTGCAGTGTTTTCGTCAACCCCATTGAACGCGCTTCCGTTATCGGCAGGCGCCAGTCAAGTCCGACAACATCCACCGGAAGCTCATGCCATTCCTTTGCCAAGTGGCTTGCGCCCACTCCGAAAATGGTCAACGGCACACCTTCAGTACGAAGTTCGGCAAAGATGCGGTCCATGACCGGCTTGATGAAAATACGATAATCTTCAACATTCAACGCACCGACCCATGAGTCAAAAATCTGCACAGCTTTTGCACCGGCTTTGACCTGGGCTTTGACGTAAGGAATGATGGTATCTGCTAATTTGTCCATCAGCGCAAACCACATTTCAGGCTGCGACACCATCATCGCTTTTGTTTTGTTATAGCTTTTTGATGGTCCGCCTTCAATCATGTAGCTGGCAAGTGTGAATGGCGCACCGGAGAATCCGATCAACGGAACGTTCAATTGTTCCTGGGTCAGAATGCGGATTGTCTCCAAAACATAGTCCACGTCCTGTTCGGGATTGATTTCGCCCAAACGTTCGATGTCTGCCATCGTGCGGATCGGGTTATCGATGACCGGACCTACGCCCGCTTTAATTTCCACGTCCACGCCTATCGCCGGAAGCGGAGTGACAATATCTTTATAAAGGATTGCGGCGTCAACATTGTATTGGTCAACAGGAAGCTTTGTCACGTAAGCGCAAAGTTCCGGCTGGTGTGTAATTTCTTCCAAAGAATATTTTTCCTTGATCTTGCGGTACTCCGGCTGTGAGCGGCCAGCTTGGCGCATATACCATACTGGTACATGGTCCGTCTTTTCCCCTCGGGCAGCGCGTAAATAAGTGTCATTAAAAGTCATGTATAATTCATCCCTTCAGTCTATTCATCTCTTCAGATCCGTTCTATATCCGTATATACTATAGACCCTACATGGTTTATTGTATAGATTCCTTCGGCAAATGTCATAAAATAGACGTTAATGCCTTCATGGGATGGACAAAGAAAGTTTGGTGATTTTTTTTTGAGGGAAAGCTATAATAAATGATCACCACTATTAAATAGGAGGTAATTGATTTGAACATATTCATGACGACCGGAACATACGAGTATATGAAAAAAATGCGGGACAAGCACCCGGAAGAAACCATGGTAGTCATGCAGGGAGAAAACACTACCCTGCTCCTGCATGAAACCGAGGGGAAAACCATCTTTCAGACCCCGCGGCGCTATGAAGTGGTAGAGGGTACAGGGACATTTAAAGAAAAAGGATTTTTCGTCTTCAATAATATTCCTGTAAGTGACGAAGGTCGGCCGATTTTTGAACATCGTTTCAAGAACCGGGCGGGGGCCATCGAAAATGAGCCGGGGTATGTCGCTTTCCGTGTTCTGCGACCGCGCGATTCAGATACTTACATCGTGTTGACTGAATGGGAATCTCCGGTGTTCTATGAAAAGTGGAAAGAATCACAGGCCTTTTCAAAAGCTCATGAGAAGCCACCGGAAGGCAGTGCAGAAAAAAGAGCGAATATTTTCGCTGGCGTCTCCTATGTCTCGACTTTCAAAGCTAAACCGGAAGAAGATTAAGTTCTCGTCTCAGCGGCTCTCTTTACATTGAACAGGAGGAAAAAAGTTGGTATTTCTATATTTTATACTTGCCGCCATCGGCACAGTGATTGCTTCCATTAAATTGTCCCAGTACGCTGATATCATCAGCGCAAAAACCGCCATGGGCGGAATGATGGTGGGCACTCTGCTTCTTGCGGGTGCCACTTCCCTCCCGGAAGTTTCCACAAGCTTTTCTGCAGCTGCTATCGGCAACGCGGATATCGCGGTCGGGAATATGATCGGCTCTAATTTATTTAACTTATTCATCCTGGCGGCCTTCGATTTTTCGCTGCGCAAACGGCGCATTATGGAACGGGCTTCCAGAGACCATATTTATACCGCATCGCTTGGGCTCCTGCTGACAGTCCTGGTCATACTGGCCTTGATGATTCGCATCGACATTTCGGTACTCGGTATCGGGCTCGACGCATTGCTCATTGCCCTTGTCTACATTGTGGGGATGATCGCTATCAATAAACTGCCAAAGCTGGATTCCGCCGTTGAAGAAGCGGAGGAAGAAGGCGGGGAAGAAATCAATGAAGGCATTTCAGCAAAAGCCGCCATTTTCCGTTTCATTCTGGCGGCCCTGGTAATCTTGGCTGCCGGTACGGCACTGTCCATTACGGGGGACCAGATCGCAGTGATCACCGGCATCGGTTCAAGCTTTATCGGGAGCTTCCTGATTGCTGCGGCCACTTCTCTGCCCGAAGCGATTTCCGTTTTTGTAGCACTCCGTCTGAGCAACATCAACATGGCAATCGGAGCAGTCCTGGGAAGCAATATTTTCAATATGATCATTCTAGCGATTTCCGATCCGGTTTATACGGCCGGCCCGATTCTCACAGATGTATCAGGGTCCCATATGATCATTGCGAGCGGTGTCTTTTTAATGACCGTGCTGGCGCTTTATTCCCTGATGCGCAAACGTTCTGTTTCACGACTGTCTTATGCGGTTCCACCTTTGCTCATATTGGCAATCTATTTCGTCGCATCTTACCTGAATTTCACATATTAGATAGATTAGAACGCTTTGCGTTCTGACAGGAGGAATCACTTTGGTTTTCGTTATATTCATTCTGGCAGCTGTCGTGACCGTTTACGCTGCCATCAAATTATCGGAGTATGCGGACGTCATCAGCTCCAAAACCGCTATGGGCGGAATGATGGTCGGCACACTGCTCCTTGCCGGTGCCACCTCCTTGCCAGAAGTTTCCACAAGCTT
The DNA here is from genome assembly GCA_035461005.1 of Planococcus sp. (in: firmicutes). Classification (GTDB taxonomy): domain Bacteria; phylum Bacillota; class Bacilli; order Bacillales_A; family Planococcaceae; genus Planococcus. The sequence continues at coordinate 3,291 of DATHVZ010000110.1, forward strand.
TTCTGCAGCCGTCATTGGCAATGCCGATATTGCAGTCGGCAATATGCTCGGTTCGAATTTATTTAATTTGTTCATCTTGGCCGGTTTCGATTTTCTTCTGAGAAAGCGCCGAATTCTGGCACGGGCGGAAAAAGATCATATCTACACCGCACTGCTCGGGATTTTCCTGACGGTCCTTGTGATATTGGCCTTATGGCTCCGGCTTGATGTTTCGATTTTCGGGGTGGGGCTGGATGCGATCATCATTGCAGCATTTTATGCGGTCGGCATGTTCTTGATCAGCAAACTGCCTAAACTTGAAACCGAAACGGATCCAGTGGTAACAGATGAGGAGCCGGATAATCCAAGTGCTTCACTTTCTCCAAAAGCGGCAATCGTCAGGTTTGTCATTGCCGCCATTGTCATTCTGGCTGCTGGAACTGCACTTTCAATCACAGGTGACCAAATTGCCATCATCACCGGCATCGGTTCAAGCTTTATCGGGACCTTTTTGATCGCAGCCGCCACTTCCCTGCCCGAAGCCATTTCCGTATTTGTCGCCCTGCGCTTGAACAATGTCAATATGGCCGTCGGCGCGATTTTCGGAAGCAATATATTCAATATGGTCCTTTTAGCTGTATCTGATCCCGTTTATACTTCAGGCACCATTATTTCTGCGGTTTCAGGATCCCATATGATCATCGCAGTCGGGGTGCTCGTCATGATGCTTTTGGTATTGTCTTCTCTT
>DATHVZ010000111.1:0-2019 GCA_035461005.1 Planococcus sp. (in: firmicutes)
CCGGCTCATTTTCGTCTTTCTCGGTGGCTTGCCGAAAAAGGGCAAATTGGTCATTTTCGAAAGTTTCCACGCCAAGCAATACAGCGATAGCCCACGTGCTATTTATGAATACATGAAAGAGCATTATCCGGAATTCCGTCTCTTGTGGAGTGTCGATAAACAGGCAACTCCTTTATTTGACGGATTTGGGGTGCCCTATATCCGCCGCTTTTCACTGCGCTGGTTCCTGACGTTCCCGCGTGCAAAATACTGGGTCAATAACGTCCGCCTGCCGAATTGGATGCCGAAACCGGAACAGACGGTTTACATCCAGACCTGGCACGGCACACCGCTGAAAAAGCTGGGGACCGATATTGAAGAAATCCATATGCCCGGCACGGATACGGAGAGCTATAAGCGCAACTTCATACTGGAAGCGAGCAAATGGGATTATCTCGTGTCACCCAATGCTTATTCGACGGAGATTTTCACGAGGGCATTCGAATACGGCGGCAAGGTCATCGAATCCGGCTATCCCCGCAACGATGTGCTGAGTGATCCTTCGGAGGCGTTGCTCAGCAGCATCAAAAGGGACCTCGGCATCCCGGAACAAAAGAAAGTGATGCTGTATGCGCCGACTTGGCGCGACAATGAATTTTATCAAAAAGGGAAATACCGTTTTGAATTCAAGTTTGACCTGGAAAGATGGAAGCTGGAGTTTGGCGATGAATGGGTTCTCCTGTCGCGCATGCATTATCTTGTAGCAGAGAATTTCGATTTTACTGCGCATGCGGGAACTGTTTATGACGTCTCCACGTATCCCGATATCCGCGACCTGTATTTGATTTCGGATTTGCTGATCACTGATTATTCATCGGTGTTTTTCGATTACGCCATACTGAACCGTCCGATTGTGTTCTTTATGTATGATCTCGAAAATTACCGCGATCAATTGCGTGGCTTTTATATGGACATCGAAAATGAGGCGCCGGGTCCGATTGTCCAGACGGAGGCTGATTTATTTGCAGCCATCACGGCCTTACAGGATTCAGAAGTCCGGACCAATCCGAAATTCAAGGCATTCAAGGACAAATTTTCCTCATTGGAAGACGGTCATGCTGCTCAGCGAGTGGTAGAAGCCTTCCTCGAGTAGTATGATAAAATGTGAGTAGGTGAGGAATTCTTATGAAATCAGCTTTTCAAGTATTGCAAGAGCAAATAAAGTATTTCTATCTGGTCAGAAGGCTGTCTATCTATGAACTGCGCAGCTTGGCCAGTGGAAATTATCTCGGCATGGCGTGGGAAATCATCAATCCGGCCATCCAGATCACCATCTACTGGTTTGTTTTCGGCTACGGAATCCGGGAGCGGGCTCCGGTTGGCGATGTGCCCTATCTTCAATGGATGTTCGCCGGCATCCTTGCCTGGTTCTTCATCACACAGAGTGTGATGAAAGGTTCGAAATCGATTTACAGCAAAATAAAGATGCTTGCGAAGATGAATTTCCCGATGAGTGTCATACCCAGTTACGTCATTTTTTCACAGTTCTATCCGCATCTCGTATTGCTCGGGCTCGGAACCATATTCCTGCAGTTTATCGGCTATCCGGTGTCCATCTATATCCTGCAATTGCCCTTATATATCATTGGCCTGCTCGCATTCCTTTTCAGCCTTACGCTGATCACGTCGACACTCGCGACGATTGTCCGCGACGTCCAGATGCTGCTGCAATCGATCATGCGCATGCTGTTGTATTTGTCACCAATCCTATGGCCGCCAAGTCTGTTGCCGGAACAATGGCAAATGGCGCTAATGCTGAATCCTTTCTATTACATCATTGAAGGGTACCGGCATTCCTTGCTGGGTCAGGGCTGGTATTTCATCGAGAATCCAGTGTATACGTTCTATTTCTGCGGAGTCGTATTGGTGACCTTTATCATCGGAGCGTATCTGCACGTGAAATTCAGAAGTCAATTTATTGATTTCCTATAAAATGGGAAGTGGATCATATGCCTAATTCAGTCGAAGTCCGTAATGTTT
>DATHVZ010000112.1:0-14606 GCA_035461005.1 Planococcus sp. (in: firmicutes)
GATTGCTCAATACTGCTGGCGTATCGCCGTCCGAAGACGCACGATTCGCTTTGATCTGCCGAAGCTGATCAGTAGTTTGTGCCGCAAATAAATTCGCGGCGGTATTGTTGACGTTTTGCTGTTCAGTTTTCAAGGTTCAAATTATTGCCGCGCTCATTGGCGACTTGATTAATATACCACGCTGGCAATTAAGAAGTCAACAGTAATTAATAAGTTTTTTATGAGTGCCAACAATTCAATTATAACAGAATTTTCTCACAATAAGATTACAATAAAGTTACAAGTTTGAAAGGAATAATTTCCTTTACATTGAAAGGTATGGTGAAGTTTTAAATTCTTACATGTATTAACCACCCTTCTCCCTAAAAATATGCCCGAAGATAATCGGTATTTCTCCAATCAGCGATTGTAAAACAAATGCCTCTGCAATGCACAGCCACTTTCTATACGGCTGGTTCATTTACCAAACCACCGAAAATTTCTCAACAACTTATGTTCGACCTTAATTTTTTCGCAGAAAATTTTCGCTTTCCTTCTATATAAAAAGATCCAAAGAAAAACCCCGCCAAATTATTGGCGGGGTTCAACATAAAAGATTTTAAACAAGGAAAACAAAATATAGAACAAATATAACAAACAGTCCGTACATGATCGGGTGAACCTGCTTGCCTTTACCAGCTGCAATCATTGTAATCGGATAAAAGATGAAACCGATGGCAATACCTGTTGCAATGCTGTAGCCAAGTGGCATAGCAATCATCGTCAGGAATGCCGGTACCGCAATTTCAAAGCGGCTCCAGTCAATCAATCCAAGCGACGACACCATGAGCACTCCTACAATAATCAAAGCCGGTGCAGTGACTGCACTCGTAATGACTTCCAGCACCGGATAAAACAGGATGGCGATAAGGAACAGGACTCCTGTTACTACGGAAGCGAAACCTGATCGTGCTCCAGCCGCCACCCCTGACGTTGATTCGATGTAAGAAGTCGTTGTCGATGTTCCGAAAATGGAACCACCAACTGTTGCGATTGAATCCGCAAGAAGCGCTTTGCCCGCTCTTGGAAGTTTATTGTCTTTCATCAAGCCGGCCTGATTGGCCACAGCCACTAAAGTGCCAGCAGTGTCAAAAAAGTCTACAAATAGGAATGTCAGAACCACGACAAGGAATTGGATTGTCATCAATGATCCAAAATCATTGAAGATAGGCTCAAGAGCAACTCCGAAGGTTGGGCCCATGCTAGGAACACTCAAGTCGATGATGGCACTCGGCAGATTGATGATGCCGAAAATCATTCCGACTACCGCCGCAATAAGGATACCGAAGAAAATTCCACCTTTGAATCCGCGGACCATGAAGATCACTGTCACAAACAAACCGAAAATAGCAAGTAAGGTCGATGGGTTAGCCAAATCGCCAATGCCTACCATAGTATCCGGATTGCCGACAACTATGCCTGCATTTTGAAGGCCGATGAACGTAATGTAGAGGCCGATACCGGCACCGACAGCGTATTTCAGTTCTTTGGGTATTGCATTTATAATCGTTTCACGAACGCCGGTCAATGTAAGAATAATAAAAATCACACCTGAGAAGAATACACCGGTCAATGCGGTTTGCCATGGGATACCATAAGTAAGGATAACCGTATAAGCAAAAAATGCGTTCAAGCCCATACCCGGTGCAAGTGCGATTGGATATTTAGCTAGTACCCCCATTAATATCGAACCAAGTGCTGCAGCCAAAGCAGTTGCCATGAAAACAGCGCCATAGTCCATGCGCATTGAATCGGGAAGATCCGGCACTGACGCCAAAGTTAATGTCAGCGGATTGACAACAAGTATATATGCCATTGCCAAAAACGTTGTTAAACCACCGATAAATTCTTGTCGATAATTTGTTCCTAGCTCTTCAAACTGAAAATATTTCTTCATTATTCCATTGCCTCCGCGTGCTGCCGCAAAGATGCTCTTAAAACAAAAAACGCATACAGCCAATAGCCGTATGCGTTCCCGATTCTAAATTTCCGGAATAACTAATCCAGAAAAATTTTATTCCATAGGTAATGATGGAATAAAACTAAAATCGTAGTCGAGTCATTTAAGGTAACTCGGTAGAAACTTTCGGGCCATATCCCCGACATTATACGACAGCGTTATTTAATTTCTATAGTAGAATAACACATCATTTGGAATCAAACAAGTCCATACACGAACGTTTTTTATAAATAACTGCATTAAGTTCGTGATTTGAAGATTCGCATAGGCGGTAATCCTATTCCCACTCAATCGTTGCAGGCGGTTTGCTCGTTATGTCATAGAGCACACGGTTGATATGGTCCACTTCGTTGACAAGTCGCACACTGATTTTCTCCAGCACGTCCCATGGAATGCGCGCCCAGTCAGAAGTCATTCCGTCAATCGATGTTACTGCACGGATGCCGATTGCATAATCATAGGTGCGTGCGTCTCCCATAACACCGACGCTTCGGATATCCGGGAGCACTGTGAAGTATTGCCAAATATCACGGTCTAAGCCAGCTTTGCTGATTTCGTCACGCAGAATCCAGTCAGACTCGCGGACGATTTTCAATTTCTCTTCTGTAACTGCCCCCATTATGCGGATTCCCAGACCTGGGCCCGGGAACGGCTGGCGCCAAACGATTTCTTCAGGCATGCCGAGTTCTGTGCCGAGCACACGCACTTCGTCCTTGAATAAAGTATTCAGCGGTTCGATAAGCTTGAATTGCATATCATCCGGCAGTCCGCCTACATTGTGGTGGGACTTGATCGTCTGCGCAGTCGTTGTGCCGCTTTCGATGATATCCGTATACAATGTGCCTTGTGCAAGAAAATCCATTCCTTCGAGTTTTGACGCTTCATCGTCAAAAACGTAGATGAATTCATTGCCGATGATTTTTCGCTTTTGTTCCGGATCAGTGACGCCCGCCAACTTGTTCATGAACCGCTCTTGCGCATCGATTTTAATAACATTCATATGGAAGCCATCAGCGAAAGTTTTCATGACACTGTCCGCTTCCCCTTTCCGGAGAAGGCCGTGATCGACGAACATACAAGTCAATTGGTCCCCAATCGCTTTATGGAGCAGGACAGCCACAACTGAAGAGTCGACCCCGCCGCTCAATGCGCACAGGACTTTCTTGTCTCCGACTTCTTCACGGATTTTTTCAATTTCAAGTTCAATGTAATTTTCCATCGACCAATCTGCAGCCATTCCGCAAATATCAAAGACAAATTGACGCAGTAATTCATTTCCGTAAATTGAGTGACGGACTTCCGGATGGAATTGGACTCCGTAAAAACTTCTCGATTCATCAGCCATTGCCGCAATCGGACAGCCGGCACTGGTCCCGATAACATCAAACCCCGGAGGTGCTTCAGTTACCAGGTCGCCGTGGCTCATCCAGACAATTTGTTCTTCCGGCAATCCGGAAAACAGCTTGTTTTCTTTCACAAGTTTCACTTCTGCTTTGCCGTATTCACGATTCTGAGCTTTTTTAACGTCGCCTTTCAAATGCAGTGCCATCAATTGCATGCCATAGCAGATACCAAGAATCGGAAGGCCCATTTCAAAAATTGCATCGTCGATTGAAAAAGCGTTCTTATCGTAGACGGAATTCGGTCCGCCAGAAAAAATGATACCGGTTGCGTTCATTTCTTTTATTTCTTCGGCCGTGACTGTGTGGGGGTGGAGCTCGCTGTAAGCACCAAGTTCACGGATGCGGCGGGTGATCAATTGATTGTATTGGCTTCCAAAATCTAAAACGACAATTTTGCTTTGTTCTTTTAACATTGGACTAACTGGCAAAACCTTCACCTCTTCTGATCGATTTCAGGGTCTCCAAATAATAAAAGAACGCGAAAAGTTTCCTCGCGTTCTTTTGCTCTACATCAAAAAGGCGAAGCCCATGCAAAAAAGGCATGCGGCATCCGCCTTCATAGTCAAGTCATTTCCGGGGACTTGGTAGAGACATCCGATCCATATCACCGGACATATATGAGGGCACCTGTACTTTATAATTTTCTCAATTGTACAAGCTACCCATATCAAAATCAACTGCTAGTGCGATTGATTAAGTTTTCCCAACTTTCCTTCAATTCGCTCCATTCAACGTTTTCGGGCTTGCCGCCGTAAATCGACTGCTCGTAGGAGGCAGTCAATCGCGTCATTTCTTTCGTCCCGAAAAAAGAATCGATATATCTAGCGTAAGACATGAGCGTCTGGCCGTCTTCCCTTTTGATGCCGTAGAGATCCAATTGTTTCAATAGCCGCAGATACGCTTTTTCGAATGTCTGCTTTCCGTTTCTACTGCGGTAATAGGGAACAAGCACTTTTGGAAGCCATTTTTGCCGTTTAACAAACAGCACAATTGCCGCCACTATAAAAGCTGCCAATCCAATAAGCACCGACCCTCTATTATCTGATACAAAGTCACCCAACCGCTCCCACAAACCAGGACCTCTTGCAGCAGCAGCTGCTGCGGCTTCATCTTCTTCTTCAAGTTCCGGTTGTTCTGGTCGTTCCGGCAGTTCCTGCTCTTCGGGATCAGAAGTTTCGACATCCAAATCGAAGTCTATCTGCGAGGATCCAGTAAATCCGATTGTCGGTTCAAACAGCATCCATCCGACGCCCGGCATATAGGCCTCTACCCAGGAATGGGCATTATTGTTAGTGACCTGATAGACGCCGGTTTCCACACCATTCTCATCTTCCAATTGTTCCCCTTCGTTAAAACCCTTTACCCAGCGCGCCGGGATATCCAAACTGCGCAACATAACCACCATGGAGGTGGAAAAATTGTCACAATAGCCGCGTTTTGTTTCAAATAGGAATTGATCGACATAATCCTGATTTTCTTCCGGCACGGGAATATCTGTCAGGCTGTATTCAAATCCGTCTCTCTCAAAATAATCCTCAACAGCCCGCGCTTTGTCATAGGCCGTTTCGGCATTCACCGTTATTTCTTCTGCCAAATCCCTGACACGCTGCGGCAAGTCTTCCGGCAGCTGTTTGTAGCGGTCGAATTCCGGTGGCAGATCGGCCAGTTTGTCAACGGTCGTGTCCCGAAGTCCGGTAAGGCTATAGGCTGGTTCATTGAATTGAAGGTTTGCAGCTTCGGGCTCATAAAGGGCACCGCTCAACATTGGCTCTATTTTTTGATCAATTGCTGAATAGCTGTAACGGATTTCTCCGTCCATTTGAATCGTTTCAATTCCATAAGGATAAAGAACAAACGGAAATTCCTGTTCCATTTCAAGGACCGCATTGAGGGACTCTTCTTCCGAGCCCGGTTCAAATTCGGTTTCTATCAGGTCGCCGCTGGTATATAGCACCGGCTCTTCCGCCGACTCACTCAATTCCCAGCCTTTGGTAGTATATATATCTTTTGTTTCCACTTTCCAGTACTGGCCATCTTCGACTTCTGCCCTGAATGCCGGTGTATCGTCACCAAGGAAAGAACCGCCCAGTTCCGAATCATCCACTCCGTAGCCGATGCGGCCGACCGTAGCCGGACCTGGCCCACCTTCACCAGAAAACGATGTGATGTAAGGAACGGGATCGGGCCAGATCGGGCCTGCTTTCGGCAAATAAAGAGCGAAGGCAGTCGATACTGCAACCATTAGAAACAGCGGAATGATATAACCAGCCAGCCGCTCAATGTTTTCATTGATGCGATGGCTTTCCAACCATCTGGCGAGATGCAATAAACCAGCAAGCATCAGGCCGACGACCATGATGCGAATGATGGCAGTGTCGCCGTTATAAGGACTGAACGTATCCAAAACAGCTATAAAAATAACCGTCAGTATATAAAAGAGGAAGATGCTCAGTCGGAAACTGACCCAGTAATGAATCAGGTAAACCGCCATCCATAATAAACTGAAAAACAGCACAGTCCTGAAAATATCGGTCGTATCTCCCCAGTTCTGAGCGAGCAATGCTTCCAGGTTTATTCGCAAATCAGATAGGATAAACCCTAAAGCTTCAAATGAGAAAACAGCGGTTTCCGTATAGACATGGATCAGGAACCACATTATATAGAAGGTTTTGACAGCTGCGGAGATGCCCCAATGAACCTGCAAATAAGCCATCGCCAAACTGATGCCGATAAACAGCAGAAATAATGTTTTATGCCCGGTATCAGTCAAGGTGATAACCGGCGTAAGCCATTCAGCCAATAAGAGGAATACGAGCACATATAATATGGCCATAAATGCTTTATTCTTTCGAATGGAACTCATTTGCGGCTCACCTCCGTAAAGACTGAAGCAAAATTTTCTGGTGCCACAAGTTTCACAACAAAGCCTTTTGAGCTCGCGAACTGGTGGGCGGCTTCATCCGCTTCCTCAAGCCTTTCACCCTTATCCGTTACAACAAGGCACATGCAAACATTAAGATTTTTGACATTTCTCCGAATGGCTTCGACCATTTCCACCGTCAGCCGAGTGGTAATATAAATCAGTGCCGTAGCCCGTATCTGCTGAAGGTTGCGGCTGACCACCTCATCTGCAGAACGGTCGAGATCAGGCAGCACTTTCGTCAAATAATACATGACATGCTGCAAATGGCTTTCCGAATGGATGACTGGAAAGGAATCGACACTGCTTCCAACTGACATATAAGCTACGCTTGAATTGCCTCGTACAATTGATTGCAATAATGAAGCGGTCAGCTCCACTTGCGACTCGAAATTCCGGGATGGTTTTCTGTCATCGAGAAGAAACAGGTCTTCCGCCTGCCTGTCTTCGAATTCCTTGGTACGCAAGGTCTGCGTGCGGGCAAAAGATTTCCAGTGGATCCAGGATACCCGGTCTCCCGGCTGGTAATCGCGAATTCCCGTGGCCATTGTCGTATCTTTCACCAAAGTATGCGGTGCCGCCATCGCCCCTTGGTCGTAATTGGATTCAAGCGCACGATAAGGAATATCGACAATATTCGGATACACAAGGATGGTCTGTTTCAAAGGAAACATCTTCGTTTTTTTCGTCCAGCCGAAAAAATCAGCCACTTCGAGTTCAATCCCTTCCAGCACATGTTCGCCTCTGGGCATATCCTCGATTTCGTAATGCCAGGTATGGGACTTGCGGAAGCCAGGCATGAACATCGTACGATTATCCGAAAAATTTCTGTTTCGCAATGCAATAGAAGTTGTTTTTTCAGTAAGAACCGTATATAGAAGGGGAAAAGAATTTTTGCGTTCAAAACGGATTGTTGCAGAATATTTCTGACCTCTTCTGATTTGCGTCGTATGGATTTTGCGGGTCAATTGAATACCCTGAAGGGGATAAAAGTTCAGCAGCAAAGAGTACAGCACAAATGGGAGCGCCATATAGAAGATGAACCAGCTGACGAACCCGCCCTGGAACATCGCAAATGAAAAAGTGAGCAGCAGAATAAAGAGCACAAAAATTATTCGTCCCCATAAAGCCAGAGCTTTTTTGACTTGTTTCATTGGCCTACTAGCCTTTGGACAGGCACTTTGGTCTTCGTCAGGATGCGTTCAGTGATTTCTTCGGCAGTGATGCCGTCGTATCTCGCTTCAGAACGGAGCATGATGCGGTGGCCAAAGACGAACTTCGCCAGGTGCTGCACGTCATCAGGCGTTACGAAATCACGCCCTTTCAATAACGCATAAGCCTGGGAAGATTTCATCAGAGCGATGGAACCGCGGGGGCTGACCCCCAAATAGACGTATGGATCATTTCGGGTCTGGCGGGCAAGGTCCACAATATAACTTCTGATTGTGTCATCCACTTTGATGTTCTTCGCTTTGCGCTGAAGTTCAAGCAATTCTTCCAGTGAAATGACCGACTGCAAGTCTTCAATCGGAGTGGAAAACTGCGAACGGCTTAAGACTTCCATTTCTTCTTTGGCTGTCGGATAACCCATTTTTATTTTCAATAGAAAACGATCCAACTGCGCCTCCGGCAGTGGATAGGTCCCTTCATATTCAATCGGGTTCTGGGTCGCCATGACGAAAAACGGTTTGGGAATCTGCATGGTGACGCCATCGATGGTTACGGAAGCTTCTTCCATTGCTTCAAGCAATGAAGACTGGGTCTTCGGTGAGGTTCGGTTGATTTCATCAGCTAGAATGATGTTGCCCATAATCGGGCCTGGACGGAAATTGAATTCCATATCCTTCGGGTTATAAATAGAAACACCGACTACATCAGAAGGCAACAGATCCGGCGTGAACTGAATGCGCTTAAAGTCGGCGCCGACCGACTTTGCCAACGCCCTGACGAGCATGGTCTTGCCGACACCGGGCACATCTTCCAGCAAGACGTGGCCATGGGACAGCATTGCAACCATGCTCAATTCAACGATATCCCGCTTGCCGATAATGACTTTTTCGATATTATCAATAACTTTGTTTAATTGATCTTTTGGATTCATCATAGTTTCCCCCAATGGGTGACAAATAATATTTTGAATTGTCACATTCTTACTCAATAGCATAACGAAAATCGGGCAATAACTCAACTCTCCGGTAACGGAAGGCACGCTTTTTTGCATAAGAAAAGCCCTCCTTGAGGAGGACTTTCCATATTTTAAATCTATTTCCAAAAATCATCGAACACAGTGATGGGCAGCTTACGCTTATGCTGGGTTTTCAGGTAATAGCCTTCTAATTTCTCCCGTGCTTCGCCGGGTATTTCCTTGCCTTCGAGATAATCATCAATCATGTCATAAGTCATGCCAAGAGCAACTTCATCAGGAATCGCAGGCTTGTCTTCTTCCAGATCAGCCGTCGGAACTTTGTTATAGAGATGTTCCGGACTGCCCAATTCCTTCAGCATTTCCTTGCCTTGCCTCTTATTCAGCCGGAAAAGAGGCACAAGGTCCGCTGCGCCATCCCCATGTTTTGTATAAAAACCGGTAATGGCTTCTGCTGCATGATCTGTCCCCAAAACCACTGCATTATGCATTGCTGCTACAGAATACTGGGCTTTCATGCGCTCTCTCGCTTTTTCATTGCCCTTGGCGAAATCGGTCAGTTCGATGTTCGCCTGTTCCAATGCGCGGTCACTGGCATCTACCGCCTCTTTGATGTTGATCGTATAGGTTTTTGTCGGATTGATGAATTCCAATGCATCCTGTGCATCGTGCTCATCAAATTGTTTCCCGTAAGGAAGCCGCAGTGCATAGAAACCATATTTATCGCTGCCGTCTTCTTCATTCAGCTGATCCACGGCCATTTGTGCCATTTTCCCTGCAAGTGTGGAATCCTGTCCTCCAGATATTCCGAGGACGAAACCGTTAAGGAAGGAATGTTTTTTCATATAATCCTTCAGAAATGTAATTGTCCGTTCGATTTCCTCGCGCGGATTGATTTTGGGTTGAACTTTCATTTCTTCAATGATTTTCTGTTGCAGTTTTGACATAAAAAATCCTCCTATTTATTCGAGAAATTTTGAATTGCTTCACGCACTTCCTGGATATTGCGCATTTTATTGTCCCAGCACTTTTGGCTGAGGTCGACAGGATATTCTTCCGGATTAAGCGAACGCTTGTATTCTTCCCAAAGCAGTTCCAGGCTCTTCTTCGCATAATCCTGAACTTCCTGAATCGCAGGGCATTGATAGGTCACTTCACCATTTTTGACGACTTGTCTATGAATCTCCACTGCGTCAAAATTTGTAACGAATTTCGAAACGAAGGTATGGACCGGATGGAACATTTTGAGCCGTTCCTCGGATGCGGGATCCTCATCCGCCATGGCGATATAATCCCCCTCTGATTTCCCATTTTCCCTGTCTATGATTCGATAAACTCTCTTCAAACCAGGTGTCGTGACTTTTTCTGCATTGCCGGATATTTTAATGGTGTCTTCCATTTGGCCTGAGTCGTTCTCAATCGCAACGATTTTATATACTGCTCCCAAAGCAGGCTGGTCATAGGCAGTGATCAGTTTGGTTCCGATCCCCCAGGAATCCACTTTCGCTCCTTGCGCTTTTAGGTTAAGGATTGTATATTCATCCAGATCATTCGATACCACAATTTTCGCATCTGGAAAGCCGGCTTCATCCAACATTTTGCGTGCTTCTTTAGATAGGAACGAGATGTCTCCGCTGTCCAGGCGAATGCCCTGGAAATCGATTTTATCACCAAGTTCTTTGGCCACCTGGATAGCAATCGGAACCCCTGACTTTAAGGTATCGTATGTATCCACCAGGAAAACACAGTTTCTGTGGCGCTTTGCGTAAGCATGGAATGCTTCGTACTCATTTTTATAGGCTTGGATCATGGAATGGGCGTGCGTGCCGGCAACCGGCAGACCGAATAATTTTCCGGCTCTGACATTGCTGGTAGCTTCCAATCCGCCGATAAAAGCTGCACGGGATCCCCAAATCGCCGCATCCATTTCCTGTGCGCGGCGCGTCCCAAATTCCATCACCCGGTCATCTTTCACTATTTGTTTGATGCGGCTTGCTTTGGTGGCGATCAACGTCTGGTAATTGACAATATTCAACAAAGCCGTTTCGATCAGCTGAGCTTCTGCAAGAGTCGCTTCAATACGGATCAACGGTTCATTTTGAAACACCAATTCCCCTTCCACCACAGAATACACATCACCCGTGAATTTTATAGTTTTTAAATATGAAAGAAAATCATCTTTATAGCCAGCTTCCTCTTTTAAATAGGCAAGATCGGATTCCGTGAAACTGAAATTCTTCAGGTATTCAAGCACCCGCTCCAAGCCCGCAAAGATGGCATAACCATTTCCGAATGGAAGTTTCCGGAAAAACAGCTCAAATACCGCTTTTCGCTCGTGCATGCCATCCGCCCAGTAGGCTTCCACCATATTAATCTGATATAAGTCGGTATGCAGCGCGAGACTGTCATCCGCATAATTCTTATGTTGCATAAAATCGCCTTCTTCCGCTATTCTTAATTCCAATTAATTATACCCTATTGGACACAATCAAAAAACGAAAGACCGCAAGCCTTTCAGGAAGAACCAAACATTTGACAAACTCTATGCACTGTGTGATAATTATCTGGTTAACATATAGGTAACTGGTATATTTGATAATCTGGCATTCTACAATATTTGTTTTTGAGAATACTTATTCACACTGGAGCGATTTGAGGATCGCAAGGACGTAAAAGACGGTAGGGTTTACGTTGCTTAAGTTAGAAAGCACCCAGTGGAACACTGACCGCGGCACTGAAAGCAAATACTTTCAACGGAAATGATTCTCCTTTATAAAGGGTTGAAAAATTGAGTCAAGCTATATAAATGTTACCTTAAACAAACAAAGGGGCGCCCCGATACGATATCGGGAGCGTCCCTTTTCCAATTCCCGCGCTATTCCAGCTGCTGTTCAGTCGGGATAAACGGGTTTTTCCATTCCATCAATAAAGCATAATTCCCTGAATCTTCGTCATCGAGATAATCCTTCAATAACCCCACCGGAGTTCGGCCGCTGCGCATCAGAAAAGTGATGACCGGATCTTTCATTTCCCCATTCAATACTTTTCCTGCGTATTGTTCAGCAGTCATTTCTTCAGAAAAACGTTTATAGCCTGGCATCCTGCCGCCGCCGATTACGCGTTCCAGGCGATCTTCAATGACGCGCTCATAAGCGGACTGCTGGAGTAATTTCCCGAGATCCATTTTCCGGAAAGCCGGTTTTATGCCAGTGTCTACTATATAAAAGCTTTTGCCTTCCGGTTTATGGGTCGCAATGGAGCCACGGTCCGTTACTTCTTCCCAGCTGTGTGCGAGATTATGCCGGTCGAAGTCTGTCAGCATCCCAGTCAGGGAACCCACCAGTTGACCATCGATTTCGACGCATAACGCACCTTCCGGATAATGCGCGAGGTGGCTCGATAATTGCTTTTCATTCCAAAGCAGTTCATCGGGAAAGGGCGGGGGAAAACATTCTCTTTGGATATCGATCAATCCTTTAAAGTCACCTTCACGGTAATTTCTGATTATCGCCTTATGAATCGTTCCATCCTGAAATACAAATTGTTCTTTAAAATACAATCTTTTCGCTCCTCCATTTTTATTGCCTGTGGCCCTTTCTTTATTCCAGTAAATACACACGGGTTTCGAACGGCTGCAGTCTCCTATTTATAAAATCCTGATAATTGGACAGCAGCAGCTGCCCTGTTGCCCTTAGCGCCCATTTGCAAGGGTCGTTGTCCAAATGGGCAACAACCAGGACCCGCTGATTCTCGAATTCCCGGGTATAGGCGTAGACGTCGGGACAATCCAATTCGGCCAGCTCTGTTTTCCCGTACAAAAGACATTTATAACTCTTGCGGAGTGAAATCATTTTTTTATAAAATGAAAGAATTGACTGGTCATCCCTCTCCTGCGCTTCGACGTTCAGCCAAGTATAATTCGGATTGAGTGAGATCCACGGCTCCCCTTCTGTAAAACCCGCATTTTTCCTGTTATTCCATTGCATCGGCGTGCGGGCATTGTCCCGGCTGATTTTTTGGATCGAAATCATCAGTTCCTCGTGAGGTACATCGTGCAAGCGATTGTAGCGATAGAAATTCTTTGTTTCCACATCCCGGTACATCTTGATGTCGTCAAATGGCGCATTGGTCATGCCGATTTCCTGGCCCTGATAGATGAAGGGCGTGCCCTGCATAAAGAAATACATACATGCCAGCGCGGTTGCACTTTCCCTCCAAAACTCCCGGTCATTGCCCCAGGTGGAAACTGTCCGCGGCCTGTCATGATTTTCAAGGTATAAGGAATTCCAGGCAATCCCTTGGGCGCTTCTCTGCCAGCGATCCAATACTTCCTTGAGACTTTCGACATTCCAGTCTGCATCTTTATCGGTATCCCAGGTTTCGTGCGCTTCCAGGTGAAAGATCATATTGAATTTCCCTTCATCCTCACTGATCCACTCCGACAATTCGTGAGCTTTAATGCTATTCGCTTCCCCTACTGTGACAATATCATATTTCGCAAAAACTTCATCCCTCATCTCCTCAAGAAAATCCTGAATCCCATCCACATTCGTCATTTTCTCCCATGCCGGCAAATAATTCTTCCCTTCCGGATTCGGCATATCGGTATAGTCCTTTTTCAGGTGGTTGATGGCGTCCACCCGAAACCCATCTACTCCTTTTTCAATCCACCATTTGATCATATCGTAAAGTTCATAGCGAACTTCCGGATTTTCCCAATTTAAGTCCACCTGGTTCTTTGTATAAATGTGAAGATAATACTGGTTTGTTTTCGGATCGAAAGTCCAGGCGGGACCCCCAAAAATACTTTCCCAATTTGTCGGCTTATCCCGCCAGACATACCAGTCCCGCTTCGGATTGTCTTTCGAAGATCTCGATTCATGAAACCATGGATGCTGGTCACTCGTATGATTCAGGACGAGGTCCAGAATCAACTTCATGCCGCGGGAATGGATCTGTTCCAGCAAATTATCGAAATCTTCCATTGTCCCCATTTCATCCATGATTGCCCGGTAATCACTGACATCATAGCCATTATCGACATTCGGGGATTTGAACATCGGGCACAGCCAGATGATATCAATCCCCATTTCCTGCAAATAATCAAGCTTCTCGGTGACTCCGTTCAAATCCCCTATGCCGTCCCCGTTGGTATCCTTGAAACTCCGTGTATAAATCTGATAGACAACCGATTCTTTCCACCAGGTTTTCTTCATAATAGCCACCTTCTTTCAGAACTCTTTGTCAGGCCGGAACGAACAAAGTTTTGTTTCTTTAAGAATGATTCGGCACCAATCCATAAAAACCTGCTTATTTTCGTATATTATTGATATTTATAGGCGGTTTAAGAAAAGTAATCCTTTGTCTCGATAAAAAGAGGGTAACTGGAGGACACCTCCTCCAATGGACTAATTTAATATAATTTAAACAAAACTCTCTTTGAACAGCAAGGTATACAGCTTGTGAATATGGTAAACTTGAGAGAAAAAGGAAAGGGTGTATTGCAATGATCGAGCTTACATACTCAGGATCTTTCGGGGCAATCTGGACAGACGAAAAGAAAAAGGCCTTAAAAGAAATTCATGAAAATTTATATGAGAAAGAAGGCCGCGGCTCAGACTTTCTTGGCTGGCTCGATTGGCCGAGCACTGTGCAGCCGGAATTCCTGGATCGCATTCAGCAGTCGGCAGATAACATACAGAAAAACGCGGATGTCCTAGTCGTCATCGGCATCGGCGGATCTTATCTTGGCGCTAAAGCTGCGCTGACTGCGCTGTCCCCTTATTTCGTTAATGATGACAAGAAAACCGAAGTGCTGTTCGCTGGACATCAAGTAAGCGGCGAATACCTCAAGCAGCTTCTGGCCCATCTGGATGGGAAGGAAGTTATGGTCAATGTCATCTCCAAATCCGGCAAAACGACTGAACCTGCCCTCGCTTTCCGCTTCCTCAAAAAATATATGGAAGATCGATACGGCAGCCAAGCTGCAGAGCGCATCATCGTCACGACCGATGAAGAAAAAGGAGCTTTGGTGAATCTGGCCATCACCAATGGCTATCAGCGATTTGTGGTGCCTGAAGATGTTGGGGGCCGCTATTCCGTCTTCACAGCGGTCGGACTCCTGCCGATTGCCGCTGCCGG
>DATHVZ010000113.1:0-4224 GCA_035461005.1 Planococcus sp. (in: firmicutes)
TCCTTTGATCAACCCTTTGTTATAGAGATAATCTATTTCCACATCTTTTGAAGAAACATCATTGAATGGTGTCGCAGCAGATGTTGGGCTTAGCCCTATACTGGAAATCACTAAAACAGCAGCAACCAAGAATAACGTGACTTTGCTAAAGAAACTATTCATTTTAATTTCATTATCCCCTTCCGGCTTATATATTTTTCGTGCTATTGATGATATTATCACGTTTTTATGCTATTTTATGTATTTTTTTATAAAATAAGCAATAAGTCTAGTTTAAAAGTCAAATATAAATTTTCGCCTATGGTGCACAAGACTATGTAATCTCAAAATACCCGATTTTTATACATTCGGTTTAAGCTCCAGAAACTCCTTCTAAACCGTTCAGAAAAATTTGGTTTTTATTAAAAAAATCGACATTTTATCAACTTTAAGTGACTTTTAGATGGTATACTCTTTTTTATACGTTGGTTATATCTGAATGGATAAATGGTTAAATTTAGATGTAACGATGTATAGTTTGCCGCAGAGCAACGATATAAAGTTTTACAGGCCATGTAAAGAACATATTATATGGAAGAATTACTGATTTGGAACAGAAAAAGGAGGATTCATCACAGAATGAAGAAAACAGTAATATTTTTAATGGCATTGCTACTGGTCCTTTCGTCACTGACACCGTTGCATACAAGTGCAGCAGATGATTTAACAGGCCATACATACGAGAAAGAAATAAGAGAATTAATGGCCTTGGGAGTTATAAATGGTTATAACGATGGAACGATCAAACCGGAACGCGAAGTGACGCGTGCCGAGTTTGCCAAGATGGTCGTAAAATCGTTTGAGCTTGAGACCAAGCTTGAAGCTGCTGAATTTACAAGTGCAGCGGCGGAAATAATCAATTTCAAAGATGTTGCAGCAGACTCATGGTACGCATCGCCTGTTATGGACGCTGTAAAAGCGGGCATCACTAACGGGTTTCCTGACAACACGTTCCGTCCGAACGATTTGATCACCCGCGAACAAATGGCAAGTATGGTGTCGCGCGCTATGGAGGCGAAAGGTGTCCTGACGGATGTCGATTCGATTCCAGCGCTGTCGTTCAAAGACAATGCAAAAATCCTGAACGACCACAAAGAAGATGTTAGAATCCTGACTCACCTTGGTGTTATAAAGGGCAACGACGATAATACGTTCGCACCGAAGGACAATTCGAAAAGATGGATGGTGGCATTGGTCATGATCCGAGCCAGAGACATTGTTTTCCCACCTAAGCCATTGGAATTTCAGGCTTCTTCAATAGATGCGGACAGCACAACTGTTGTTAGGCAGTTTGCGACATTCGCTGAAGCAAAAACTTATGTGCAGAACAATTCAAACGCCCATGTTGTTGAACGCTCCAAGCAGATTATCTGGATGCAAAGCGGACTTGCGGTAACTAACTCGTTTACGAATGTTTACCCAACTGCAGATTTGAAATGGGGAACTGGAACACGCGCATCACAGTTCAAACCCTATACAACAACAAATACGGAATTAAAGTATTTAGCTTCAACTGATAAATATGTGAAAATTGAATTGGCGGGTAAAGTGGGCTACGTGGCACCGAGCGTAGTAAGAATGATCCCAACCCAGATGCAAAAAGGGCGCTCTTATTATGAGAGAACCACTGACGGCAGCCTGATTCACCGCATCTACAATCACTCAACCGGCAATTACGCAACAGCTGGCGTGATTGGCAAAGCACCGGCGGCTTTCCAGGCCGGCGCGAAATATTACAGTTTTGACGGCGCAGTATTTACGACTGCAACCGGCAAACTTGTGACAGAATCACATCAATATTTCAGCAAGCTTCCATTGTCGACGAAAACAAATTACACGGCGGAAGAACTGGATAAATTCCTGGTAGACAAATTTCCTTTTTACGGCAAAACAGTTGCCGGCAAAAAATGGGACGTCAGCCCGCTTGCGGGAAGCGGAAGCTACTTCAAGCAAATCGAAGAAACCTATAAAGTGAACGCGATGTATTTATTGGCACATGCCCTCCACGAAAGCGGCTGGGGAACAAGCCTGATTGCGCAGGATAAAAACAACCTCTTCGGTTACGGCGCGGTCGATTCGGACCCATACAGAGGCGCGTATTCCTACAATACGTTCAAGGAATCGATCCAGGATGCAGCCGAACGAATCAACAGAAACTACCATCGAGTGGAAGGAAGCTTTTATAACGGCTCCATCCTTGGCAATAAAGCCCTTGGCATGAACGTCCGTTATGCATCTGACCAATTATGGGGCGAGAAAATCGCCGGCCATATGTACCGCATCGATCTTTACCTTGGCAGGAAAGACGTCAACAAGGAAAACCTTGGCTTCGCGAGCTTCGACGATTCGAAATCCGGATTGAACTTCCGCTCCGGCGCGGGTACAGCCAATAATGCGCTGTACGCATTGCCGGCAACGGGAATTCCAGTTGTCATCACTGGCCAGGCAAAAGATCCAAACGGCGCAACGTGGTATAAAGTGCTGTCCGAACAAAAGCAATACACTGATGCATACGCTCACGGCGCTTACATCAAAACATTGCCGATCGCGAAATAATCAATCGAATAAGCAGGCTGGGTGCTGGTTAAGGGTCTTTACTCCTTAACACAGCACCCTTTTTTTGTGTTATATTAAATGAGATATTTTGCCCCAAAATAAGGAGAATACATATGACCCCAAAATTCGTAAAAATACTGGACGTGCCGTTCATCAACACAACCAGAGCAGCTTTCATACAGACATTACAGAACCGAATAGAGAACAAAGAAAAAACATTCGTCGTCACTGCCAATCCGGAAATCGTCATGCACACGCTGGACGACAGCGACTACAAAAAGACGCTCGAAGCAGCGGATTTTATTACCGCGGATGGCATCGGCATTGTCAAGGCCGCCCAGCTTATCGGGCAGCCGCTGCCGGAGCGGGTCAGTGGCTTCGATATCATGATGGATTTGCTGGAAGTCGCGAATGAAAAGCAATACCGCGTCTTTTTCCTGGGAGCGGCGGATCATGTGCTGCAGGGAACACTTGCAAAAGTGAAATCCGATTATCCCGGCATCCAGATTGCGGGGGCACAGAATGGCTTTTTTGACTGGAACGATCCAGTCTTGCCGCAAATGATCAAAGACGCCAAACCGGATCTGGTTTTTGTCGCACTGGGCTTCCCGAGACAGGAAAACTGGATTGGCGGCCACCTCGGCCACTTCGACCAGGGAGTCTTTATCGGAATCGGGGGTAGCTTCGATGTGTTCTCCGGAAACGCCAAGCGGGCACCGGAAGTTTGGCAGAAACTCAACCTGGAATGGTTCTACCGGCTCATCAAACAGCCTTCTCGCTGGAAACGCATGCTCGTGCTGCCGAAATTCGCTGCAACAGTCATCGGCAAGAAAGCCAAGAGCAAGCGATGAAGCACACATTGCTGAAAGGCACAATCATCCTGTCAGCGGCGGCATTGCTGTCGAAAATTCTGGGCAGCCTGTTCCGTATCCCGCTCCAGAACATTGCGGGGGATGAGGTGCTCGGGATTTTCACGTTGGTTTACCCGGTCTATATGGTGGCCCTCATCCTGTCGGTTGCCGGCATTCCGATCGCCATTTCAAAATTGGTCGCCGAATCGAGGGCGCGGGGGGACGAACAGGAAGTCAAAGACATCTTCATGACGTCCGGAATTTTGGCGGCCATGTTCGGCATCGGCAGTTTTTTATTGCTTTATTTTTTTTCATACCAGATTGCCGAAGTCCTCGGAGGAAGTTCAACGCGGCCGGCGCTCCTCATCGTATCAGCCACGCTTTTAATCGCGCCGTATATGGCGGTTTACCGCGGCTATTTCCAGGGGCACGAAAATATGACCCCTACAGCCGTGTCACAGGTGATCGAACAATTCGTCCGGGTCGGGCTGATTCTTCTGATCGCGGCTTATCTTGTCCAGAATCTGTATTCGGACAGCGAAGTGGCAGGCGGAATCATGATTGGCTCCTTCTTCGGGGCCCTGGCTTCATTCGTCTACCTCCGTTTTCGATACGGACGCTCGGAAGTGCGTGTCAACAAAGCGCTTCCTTATAATTTCGGCCACTTTAAAAGGACGGCAAAACGCATCCTTTATATATCCATACCAATTGCATTCGGTGCCATTACGATGGCCTTATTGAATCTCGTGGATTCGGTCACGATTCCGTCCGCGTTAAA
>DATHVZ010000114.1:0-21089 GCA_035461005.1 Planococcus sp. (in: firmicutes)
CCAAAACTGGAAGATGGATGATGAACAAATCGGTGAGCTCATTGACTATGTAGAAAGTGCCGAAGCTCCTCTTGATGGAGCTGAGAAGTGGGTTGGAGAGAACGAAGAACTGATTGGTGAATGGGTAAAATAAACGCAGTAGTTACGAAGCAAAGAAGCCGGCCTCCCCTTTGGAGACCGGCTTCTTTTGTTATTATCGAATACATGGCATAGACCCTGCATCATGCAATTTTCACTTGTTACATCCAGCTTCTAAAATCAGGAAATTGGGCTCCTTCATCAATCGCTCAAAGCGCTCCGGATCCCGCTCATTGAAAGCGTTTGTCGGCAATGGTTCGATGATTTGAAGGAGCTCGAAATGCTCCAGCGTCGCATTCATTATTTCGTTCAACGGCCTTCTGTAAAACGGCACGGTAAACGTCTTGCCGCCCTTCACCCACTCATCGATGATCAGCTCCGTCGAGAAATATACGGGATCTTCCAGAAGCCGGATATCCGTCAGCGGATGATGCACCGAAAACAGGAACAGGCCGCCCGGTTTCAGGACACGCCGGAATTCTTTAAAGACATCTTTCCAATCCTTGAGGTAATGCAAAGTCAGCGAACTGACAATCATATCGAACGACTCGTCTCTAAAAGGCAAGGCCGCTTCCAAATCCAGGCACAGCACATTTGCTCTATCGCCAACGCGACGGATGGTGGCATTGACCATCTCCGGACTCATATCCACCGCCACAACGTCCGCACCGCGTCGGAGCAGCTGCTCTGTATACCAACCGGCGGCACAGCCTGCATCGAGCACATTCCTGCCGGTTAAATCTTCCGACACCCGCGCCATCATCGCCGGCCGCTCGTATTCGGCATTGTATAAATTATCGCTGTCCACCGAATGCTCGTAGTCATTCGCCATCCCGTTGAATGTTTCCCGCACTTGGTCTTTCATCGGACACCTCCTGCTTTTTTCAATTTGTTATATCATTATAGCCGAAATGCCACCTGGTTTTATGAGTGAAATCACTTTTTCGCATATCATTTACCGACAAGCTTATACTCTGTATTACCGAAAAACTCACTTCTTATTGCGATACAAATAGATGGTGATGGGCGCAAATACAGCTGTCATGATCAAGGAAACGACGAGCACCAACAGCACCTGCTGCATCGTGGCAGTTCCGTGCATTGCTCCGCGGACAGCCGTCGCAAGGATTGAGATCGGATTGACCTCGACAAAGCTTTGCAGCCAGGACGGCAATGTCCGGGGATCGACAAACACGTTGCTGATAAATGTCAGCGGGAACAGGACCATGAAGCTGATCATCATCAACGATTTTTCCGAACGCACAATTAAGCCTAAGACCGTCCAGATCCAGGACAGACTGAACGCGAACACCAATATCAGAGCGACTGCACCAAGAACCCCCAGCCAACTTCCTTCCGGCCGGAAGCCCAGCGCAAATCCAAGGCTGATCATGATCCCCGCTGCCATCGAATAGCGGACGACATCGACCAGTAACGACCCGACCAATGCAGACGGCAGCCAGATCGGCAGTGTTCGGAACCGGTCGAAGATGCCTTTTCGGATATCATTGTTCAAGTCAATGCCCGTATACATCGTAATTTGAGACACCGTCATCACCAGAATACCGGGCAGCAGAAATTGAAGGTACTCCTCCGTGGACCCCGCAATTGCGCCGCCGAATAAATAGGTGAACATCAATAAAAAAATAATAGGGAAAACAGTGACATCGAACATTTGCTCAGGAACATGTTTAATCCGCAGAAGCGCACGTGTTGCGAAAGTCAGTGTGGACGAAATGGCGTTTGGCGGTTTCGGCCGATTGCTTGAAGCGATCGAATCGGCCAGCCGCAATTCATTTTCATCTTTTCCCCTTTTTTCGACAAATCCAGTCATGATGCCCCCTCCTCAGGTTTCGACTCTTGAGTGGCTGCATGTCCCGTTAATGTCAGGAATACTTCATCGAGGCTGGGCCGCCCGAATGAAAAATCACTGACGGCAATCCCTTTCCGCGCTAATTCACCCAATGCGTCTGCTACCAAAAACGAGTCGTTTATCTGTGCCGTCAACGATGCTTCATCTGAACTGGAATGCACCGTTACTGACAGCTTATCTTCCAGGATTCCTATTGCCTGTGGTCGGTCGCCAGCATCTGCAAGCTGTAAATTCAAAGTGCCCGTACCCACTGAAGCCTTCAATTCACTGCTGGTGCCTTCTGCGATGATTTTGCCTTTGTTGATGACGGCAATGCGGTCCGCCAGCTGATCTGCCTCTTCCAAATATTGTGTTGTCAGCATAACCGTTGTTCCGCTGGCGACAAGCGCACGGATAATATCCCACACCTGGTTCCGGCTTCTCGGATCCAGCCCTGCGGTCGGTTCATCCAAAAACAATAAATCCGGAGTCACGACGATGCTCGCAGCTATATCAATGCGCCTCCGCATACCGCCGGAATAGTTTTTCACTTGCCGTTTCGCTGCCTCTTCCAATCCGAAAGCATGTAATAATTCATCTGCCCGCACTTTCGCTTCGCGCCGTCCATAACCCATCAGCTTGGCCATCATGACAAGGTTTTCCATACCGGTCAAATCTTCATCGATGGAAGCATATTGGCCGGTGAGAGAGATGCGGCTCCGAATTTCATCACCTTCCTTGCTTAAATCGTGCCCAAAAATTCTGGCCGAACCGCCATCCGGCTTCAGCAACGTGGCCAGCATCCGGATTACCGTTGTTTTCCCGGCTCCATTTGGTCCCAAAAACCCATACACTGTCCCTTTCCGAACTGTCAAATCCACTCCGTCAACTGCATGGTGTTTGCCAAAAATTTTCACAAGATCTGTTGCTTCAATTGCCCATTCAGCCGTTGTCGGCTGATAACTTGCAGCTTTCACTCTTCTCACCCTTTCCTATGTAAAGGAGGAACAGTCTGCAAAATAAGAGCTATGCATAATTGATTTCTATTAATCTTGGCATTTATGTAAACTCCAAAAGAACACTTGTTCCCTTTAATTTTACACCCAGTTACCGCCAGTGTAAATAATTGTTTTCTAATTATTCAATCTTTATTGTTCATTATACCCCTTCTTGTTCAAGTTATCTGTCAGCAGCCATTCCTCCCCACAATAAAAAAGACACCGATTCCCTGTTAAGGAAATCAGTGTCTTCTTTAGTTATTATGCGCCACGCGGCTCTTTTGGCGGCTGGCAAACATCACATTTGCGTTGGTCGTTCTTATTGAATTTCGTAAATGTCTTTTCAAACTTATTCCCGCATGCACATTGGAACAGCAGCTTTTGGGAAAAACCATGATATTCCTTCGACAGCAATTTGCTGTCCGAATTCTTTTCAGTAAATTCCCTGATTTTTTCTATCGTCCATCGTTTATTCATTCAAATACACCTCTATATTTTATTGGTAGGCAGTAATCCATTCGCTTATGAGCATAAGTCGCAATGATCCTAAGTGCCTTATTATAGCACGGACTGGCATTTATAAGAAAAATATTTGACCGTGGAATGATACATACATCCCTGATGCCATTGTTGTCCCGTCATCGACTATACCCTGACTTTTGCAGTATTTAAAAATGAGCCCTATTGCACTGTGCAATAAAATACGGAGTGGTATGATTATTCGATAATCTTTTAATACATTTGGATTCTTCTTGACTCCTTTTAGTCATGCTCCATTATGGAAAGGAGACTTCCTATGAACATAAATCACATAACCGAATTGCTGCGTACGATTTGCCAATACAACAATGTACG
The DNA here is from genome assembly GCA_035461005.1 of Planococcus sp. (in: firmicutes). Classification (GTDB taxonomy): domain Bacteria; phylum Bacillota; class Bacilli; order Bacillales_A; family Planococcaceae; genus Planococcus. Next base: position 3,784 of record DATHVZ010000114.1, read on the forward strand.
TATTACCCAAACTTTCACATTGGACAGCAAGGATTTGATTTTAGCCAGTTGCGTCCCAAATACAACAATTTTGGAATTGACGTTTCTGGAGACCTCTAAAATTGAATCTTTCAATACTATCGAAGAAGCAGCTGCTGTTATAGACATGCACCTTAATCGCAATGAAGTACTTTAACTCCCGTTTAACGGGGGTTTTTATTTACTTACTTTTCGTATCATGTCATACTATTCTAAAATCCATCAGCAAAGGCGGGCATCCAGTGGTATCTCCCAATTGGTTTCTTACAGATCGAACTCGTTTCAGCGTCATTGACTATAATGGAAGAAAGTATATGATCTGCTTTTCCAACACCGTAAAGCGTGAAGTGATCTTTGTTGAGGAAGTCGAAACCGGCAAACGCGTTTTGCCGCTTGCAAATCAAAAGAACATGCTCAATGAAAAAGTGATCGAAAACCTTATTTTAAAAATTCTGGAAGTCTAAACAAAAACTCTCCAAATGCTCAACCCTAAAAGAATCACTATTTATCAACAACCACCTTTCCAACAAAATAGCGCAATCCCCTTTTGTATCAGGGATTGCGTTATTTTTATTGTCTTTCGCGTCCCTATCCTAATTAAATATAGTTGACTTCTTCCACTCATACCTATATATTTTGTTCTAAGGAAACTTTTTTACCCCTGCTCAACTTAACCCGAACTTTATGGTATTGCCCCCATTTTAAAAGGGCAAAAATTTTTTACCCTAAAAGTTTCCCGAGGGAAAGAAAAGTGTACATAGGAAAAGGAGCTGTATTTAATGAAAAAGATAATACCGATATTTTTAATTCCATTTTTTTTGCTGATCGGATGTCAAAGTGAGGATGCTGGAGCTGGAGATGATGGTAAATTAGCGGTAGTCGCAACGATTGCCCAGATTGCTGACATTGTCGAAAACGTTGGCGGCGAACATGTAGAAGTGAAGAATCTGATGGGCCCCGGAACCGATCCGCACATTTACAAACCTGTATCAAGTGATATTCAAGCCATGGAACGAGCCGATATCATTTTTTACAACGGCCATTACCTGGAAGGCCAAATGAATGAAGTTTTCGAAAAAATGAGCGAACAAAAACCTGCCTATGCAGTGGCAGAATCGATTCCGGAAGATAAGATGGCTTCTGATCCTGAGAGTCCGGAAATATTTGATCCCCACGTCTGGTTTGATATTGAATTATGGAAATATGCAGTGGACACAGTCACAGAGGGATTAATCGAAGCTGATTCCGAAAATCAAGAAGCGTACCAGAATAATGCAGTGGCTTATAAAGAAGAACTCGATGAACTTCACAACTATGCCCTCCAAAATATTTCTGAAATTCCAGAAGAAAGCCGTGTACTCGTAACCGCGCATGATGCATTCCAATATTTCGGCAAGTCCTATGGCATGGATGTTTTAGGGTTGCAGGGCTTGAGCACGGAATCCGAATATGGGCTGAGTGATATCGAACGAATCATTGAAACATTGATTGAACGCAATGTGAAGGCTGTATTTGTTGAAAGCAGCGTATCCGACAGATCCATCAATGCGGTAATTGAAGGTGCTTCAGAACAAGGACACGAAGTCCAAATTGGCGGAGAACTTTATTCCGATGCAATGGGGCCTGAAGATACAGAAGAAGGCACATATACGGGCATGTTCCGCCACAACGTCGATACAATCGTGGAAGCATTGAAATAGGAGGATACAAATGAACGCTTTAAGTGTTAAGAACATAAGTGTCACTTATGATAAGCAACCGGCTCTTGAACAGGTAAGCTTTTCTGTACCCCGGGGATCGCTGACTGGCATTATCGGCCCCAATGGCGCTGGAAAATCAACGTTGATCAAAGCCATCTTACAGTTGATCCCAAGGTTATCCGGAGAAGTGTCGATATATGAAAATTCGTTGAAACAGGAAAGAAGCCGAATCGGCTATGTGCCACAGCGCAGCGAAGTCGATTGGGATTTTCCTACAAACGCTCTCGATGTTGTTCTTATGGGACGATACGGCCATATTGGAATGTTAAAACGCATCAAAAAAGAAGACAAGCAAATGGCCAGAGAATGCCTGGCCAGAGTTGGCATGGAAGCCTTTGCCGACCGACAAATCAGCCAGCTGTCAGGCGGACAGCAGCAAAGGGTGTTCCTTGCTCGTGCCCTTGCCCAAAATGCCGATATATACTTTATGGATGAACCATTTGCAGGCGTTGACGCGGCGACAGAAAGAGCAATGATTGAGATTTTGCACGAATGGAAAGAGGAAGGGAAAACGGTCCTGGTCGTTCATCATGACCTTCAAACCGTCCGCTCTTATTTTGACCATTGCCTGCTGCTCAATAAAACACCGATTGCTTTCGGTCCGACGGATTTAACCTTCACTTATGAGAATCTTCAAAAGACCTATGGAGGAGCGTTATCCATCCTGTCACAGGAATCTTCCATTCTCGGAAAAGGAGGCTGATTCCATGCAGGAATTATTGGGACTCCTCGAAAGCCCAAATGCTCGTTGGGTACTCAGCGGTTCGATTTTGCTGGGTTTCGCAAGCGGGTTAATTGGCAGTTTTGTACTATTGAAAAAACAAAGCTTGATTGGTGATGCAATGGCTCACGCCGCCTTGCCGGGAATTTGTGTTGCTTACTTGATATTCGAGGTCAAATCCACTCCGCTCTTCCTATTGGGAGCTGCAGTGAGCGGGTTGATCGCGACTTACCTCATACAAGCAATCGTCAATCATTCCAGAATCAAAACAGATGCTTCCATTGGAATCGTATTAAGCGTTTCTTTCGGACTCGGAATCGTCTTGCTCACCTATATCACGCGCCATAGCGGCGGAAACCAGGCCGGTTTGGATGACTTCATCTTCGGCCAGGCAGCAGCCATGGTTCGCAGTGATGTGCAGATGATAGGGGTTGGTTCCCTTTTGATCATTCTGGTAACCAGCCTGTTATTCAAGGAATTTAAAATTTCCACATTTGATCCGCAATATGCCAAAGGCTTAGGCCTTCCGGTTAAAGGTTTGAACGCGATCATGATGATTCTCGTTATTAGTATGGTCGTCATCGGAATTCAAATGGTGGGGGTTGTTTTGATGGTGGCATTATTGATTACGCCGCCACTGGCAGCAAGATACTGGACCGACCGGCTGGAGTGGATGGGATTTATATCCGGACTGATTGGCGCTGTCTCGGGATTGATTGGCACAACGGTCAGCACTTTGGGTGACGGCCTTCCAACAGGGCCGCTCATTGTTCTTGCGGCTTCGGCTATTTTTATACTTTCCCTGTTTTTCGGTTCGAAGCATGGTCTTTTCTATAAGGTGGTGAAACTGACATGACATATGCAGCCTGGATTATTTTAACCGGCGTCCTTGTCGGCATCACTTGCGGAATGACTGGTGCTCTACTTGTTTTAAGAAAAATGTCGATGATTGCAGATGCCATCAGCCACACGGTCCTGCTCGGCATCGTCCTTGCTTTTTTCGTGACCCAATCCCTAAATGGGCTGCCGATGTTAATAGGAGCAGGAATTGTTGGAATACTGACTGCCGTTATTGTGCAATGGCTCAGTTCAAGCGGAGTCCAATCCGGAGCCGCCATCGGGGTGACCTTCACCTCGCTGTTTGCCCTGGCAGTGGTGCTGCTCAGTTTTATCGGAGATGGTGTCCATTTGGATGTGGAACATGCCTTGATGGGTGAAATTTCATATGTGCCTTGGGATACATGGGCTTACAACGGCATGAACCTCGGGCCCAAAGCCGTATGGATGCTGGGCGGCGTATTAATTCTGAACTTAGCCATCATTCTGCTGTTTTATAAAGAATTCAAGATCAGCACATTCGACCCTCAAATGGCTGCCAGTTTAGGAATCCCCATTCTTTTTCTTCATTATATATTAATGGGAATGGTATCCTTTTCGACCGTTGCTTCCTTCGACAGTGTGGGAGCGATTTTAGTTGTAGCGATGCTCATCGTACCCGGTGCAACTGCCTATTTATTAACCAACCATTTCGGCTGGATGATAGCATTGAGCGCGATTGTCGGCGCTTTGGCTTCAATAATCGGTTATGGTTTTGCAGTCTGGCTGGACGTTTCCATTGCAGGCTCGATGGCCGTATCAAGCGGGTTGTTATTCACCCTGGCCTTCTTTCTCAGTCCGAAACACGGGATTATATCAAAATGGTGGAAGAGAAGAGCTTCCAGAAAATCACTGGCGGCTTCTTAACACCGTTGTCCAAAGTTCATAAATTCTTTTCGGGCTTCTCTTTAAAATTGGGATCAGAAAATAATGAAATTTAAGGTTCCGGTCTTTGTTCGATTTCACTTGCGTAAAAAAACCCTTCAAAAGTCTAAACTTTTGAAGGGTTTTTCATGTTCCAAATTATTTCCATAGATTATTCAGGAAGTCTGATCAACTACCATTCGGTGATCAGTCCGATTCTCTGTCGCTTCCGCTGACAACCAACTCAAAATTATCCAGCAATGTACGCACTTCATCGGTCGTCTCTGTATACATCAATTCATTTCTCAGTTCACCGGCTCCACGGATTCCTCGGACATAAATCTTAAAGAAGCGGCGCAGCGGTTTGAATGAGATCGGCCCGATTTCTGCGGAATATTTATCATGAAGGTCGAGGTGCAGCCGCAGGAGATCAAACAATTCCCTGCTGCCGTGTTCTTTCGGCTCCCTTTCAAAGGCGAACGGATTGTGGAAAATCCCGCGTCCGATCATGACGCCGTCGATGCCGTATTTATTGGCGAGCTCCATGCCCGTTTGATGATCCGGAATGTCGCCATTGATCGTCAACAGGGTATCCGGCGCAATTTCATCACGCAGCTGCTTGATCTCCGGAATCAATTCCCAATGCGCCGGAACAGCGCTCATCTCTTTTTTCGTACGCAGGTGAATCGACAGGTTGGCAATATCCTGCTCCAGTATATGCGTCAGCCAGCCTCTCCACTCATCCACGCTCGTATAGCCAATCCGTGTCTTAACGCTGACAGGCAATCCTCCCGCTTTTGCAGCCTCGATGACCTCAGCTGCGTTATCCGGATAACGGATCATGCCGCTGCCTTTTCCTTTTGCGGCCACGTTCGGCACAGGACAGCCCATATTGATGTCGATCCCTTTAAAGCCCTGCTTTGCCATCCCGATACTCATTTCCCGGAAATGTTCGGGCTTATTGCCCCATATGTGAGCCACCATCGGCTGCTCGTCTTCAGTGAACGTCAGACGTCCCCGCACACTTAAGATACCTTCCGGGTGGCAATAACTTTCTGTATTCGTAAACTCCGTAAAAAACACATCCGGCCGCGCGGCTTCAGCCACTACATGGCGAAAAACAACATTCGTGACATCTTCCATGGGCGCCAATACAAAAAACGGCCGCGGCAAGTCACGCCAAAAATTCTCTTTCATATTCAAATTCCAATCCTTTCATTACGGGATGGAAGGTCAGCCCTCCATCCATTGTTAGCTCTATGCTGGAAATCAATAAACTTCAAATGCAGTAATGCCATCTCATTTTTTCTTAACCTTATACAGTTTACACGAATCACGCATTTCTGGAAAGTGGCGGGGGTTGAATGTTGGCCACTCCAACATTCAGCATAAAACCGAAATTTAAAAGACCGCTAATCCCATGATGGAATAGCGGTCTTTTTGAAGCTTTTTACTGCTTCTATTCGAAATTTAAAATCAATATTAATACATAACCCAACTTAATCCTGTAGTTCCTTCACCCGCATGTACGCCCACACAAACACTCAGTGGAACAACTTGCACCTTTAAAGTTGGAAACTCTTGCATGAGCTCATTCTTCCAGATTTCTGCGTCAGCGGCATTATTGCAATGAATAACCGCAACTTCCGGCACAGTGCCTGCTTCCATATCCGCGCGAAGTGCAGAAACCACGTTGTTTTTTGCCCGCTTATTTGAACGGACTTTTTCTTTCATGACAGTTATACCATCCACAAAAGTAATGACCAGTTTAATGTTCAGTATATTGCTTAAGAATGTTTGTGTTCCGGAAACACGTCCACTTTTATGCAATTGATTCAGGCTCGAGGGAATAAAGGATAAGTGCGATTTGGCTGTCATTCCTTGGATCGTTGCGACAACTTCTTCGACATCTTTACCTTCCGCAAACAGCTCATCGCCGATTTCAATCATTTTAACCATCGGAAAAGAACCGATTTTAGAATCAATCGGATACACTTTGAAGTCGGACATTTCCGCAGCCGACTGCGCGCTTTCAAATGTACCTGAAAGTCCGCTTGATAAGTGTACAGCAATCGCAAAATCGTATCCTTCCGACTGCAACTTTTCGTATAAAGTAAGCATCTCCCCAATTGCAGGCTGTGAGGTTTTAGGTGAAACTTTCGCTACGCGTAATTTATCGTAAAATTCTTCCTGTGTAAGATCTATGGATTCCCTATATGACCCATCGGAAAAAACAACACTCAAGGGCAGGACATATACATTATGCTTTTGGATGAAGGCTTCGTCCAATTGTGCAGCTGTATCCGTAATCCAAGCTATTTTTTTCATTAAAAAAGATTCTCCTTTATAGATAAATTCCATATCGGAATCATCAGTCTACTACCGCTAATTTACAGGAAAGATCAATTAGGCACTAGTGACAGGTGTCATGTCAGAAAAAAATTTTAAAGTGGCTGACATAAGTTGAACTTATATAGCTTTTTATCTCTAGTTTTGCAACCGCTTTTGAAAGAGAAGCTATTTGGATAACAGAGTTTAAAAAACCGCTGATCCTAATGAAGGATCAGCGGTTTTGAATTTTTTTATGGAGAACAGAAATGATTATCGAAATTCTCAACCCAGAATTAAAGGTTAGGAGAACTGATTACATCATGCCGCCCATGCCACCCATATCAGGCATGCCGCCGCCACCGTTGTTTTCTTCCGGAATGTACGCCACTACCGCTTCGGTAGTCAGGAACATAGCCGCAACGGATGCTGCGTTTTGAAGTGCATAACGCGTAACTTTGGTTGGATCGACGATGCCTTCATCCAGCATGTTGACCCATGTGCCGTTCGCTGCGTTAAAGCCGATGCCCGCTTCTTCCGATTTCAGGCGGTGAACGATGATTGATCCTTCAAGGCCTGCGTTTGTCGCGATTTGGCGAACCGGCTCTTCAAGTGCGCGAAGAACGATTTTAACGCCTGTTGCCACGTCGCCTTCTGTTGTTTCAAGAAGTTCTGCGACTTTATTGTAGACGTTGACAAGTGCTGTACCGCCACCTGCCACGATTCCTTCTTCAACTGCCGCGCGTGTTGCGTTCAACGCATCTTCAATGCGCAGTTTGCGTTCTTTCAATTCTGTTTCAGTAGCCGCTCCGACTTTGATGACTGCTACGCCGCCGGCAAGTTTCGCCAAACGTTCCTGCAATTTCTCTTTGTCGAATTCAGAAGTTGTTTCTTCCAATTGGCTGCGGATCTGGCTGACGCGTCCAACGATGTTTTGGGAATCGCCAGCGCCTTCAACGATTGTTGTGTTTTCTTTTGTAACAACAACTTTTGCTGCGCGTCCAAGTTGTGCAATATTCGTCGTTTTCAATTCAAGTCCAAGGTCTTCCGTGATGACTTCAGCGCCAGTCAATGCCGCGATATCTTCCAGCATTGCTTTGCGACGGTCACCGAATCCTGGAGCTTTAACCGCTACAGCGTTGAATGTGCCGCGGAGTTTATTGACCACCAAAGTAGCCAATGCTTCGCCTTCCACGTCTTCAGCGATGATCAACAACGGCTTGCTTTGCTGAACAACCTGCTCAAGGACCGGAAGGATTTCCTGGATATTGCCGATTTTCTTGTCAGTAACAAGGATGAACGGGTTCTCAAGAACCGCTTCCATCTTGTCTGAATCCGTCACCATGTATGGAGACTGGTAACCGCGGTCGAATTGCATCCCTTCAACTACGTCAAGTTCAGTCGTGAAACCGCGTGATTCTTCCAATGTGATGACGCCGTCGTTGCCGACACGCTCCATCGCTTCAGCAATCAGGTTGCCCACTTCCACGTCGCCGGATGAAATCGCTGCAACTTGTGCAATCGATTCTTTGTCTTCGATTTGCTGGGATACGGCTTTCAATCCTTCAACAGCGCTTTCCACTGCCATTTCAATGCCGCGGCGAATGCCGACAGGGTTCGCGCCGGCCGTGACGTTTTTCAAACCTTCACGGATCATTGCCTGCGCAAGAACCGTTGCAGTCGTTGTACCGTCACCGGCGATGTCATTTGTTTTAGAAGCAACTTCAGCCACGAGTTTCGCACCCATGTTTTCAAAAGCGTTTTCAAGTTCGATTTCTTTTGCGATCGTGACACCGTCATTGGTGATCAGCGGTGAACCGAATTTCTTCTCAAGCACAACATTGCGCCCTTTTGGCCCAAGCGTGACTTTTACCGCGTCCGCCAATTTATCTACACCCTGCAACATGAGGGTACGTGCATCTTCACTGAACTTAATCTCTTTTGCCATAATTAGCTTCCTCCTATATCAACTTGTATTTTCTAATTTATCCGAGTACTGCCAAAATATCGTTTTCACGTAAAATCAAGTATTCTTTGCCTTCATATTTCAATTCAGATCCTGCATATTTCGAGAAGATCACGCGGTCGCCTTCTTTTACATCCAGCTCCGTGCGTGTGCCGTTTTCGCGGATCAAGCCATTTCCTACCGCGATGACATTGCCTTCTTGTGGTTTTTCCTGAGCCGATCCCGGCAGGACAATCCCGCTTGAAGTTTTTTCTTCCGCTTCGATGAGTTCAATGATAACTCGGTCTCCTAATGGTCTTAACAAATGAAACACCCTCCTCTGAATAAATGCAATCATTAGCACTCTCTCTCTTCGAGTGCTAACCCTTTTTCCAGTTTAATAAAAATAAGGAATATTTGCAAGCGTGAAGGCTAGCTCCTTTCATTTCTTTGCGCTATTTTTTCGAAACCACTACAATAGAGGAGAGATCTGCAATTGAAAGGAATTTTGCATACATGACCACCCAGAAAAACCCGCTGAAAGATGTATTCTTCAAAGGCTCGGGATCAAAAACAAAAAAGAAAACAAAAAAAACCTCCTTGTACGTCCTGTTAATTTTTATCGCAATCCAATTGTCTCCGGTCCTTTTCATCAAATCCACCTATAATTACTTTCTTGATCAGGGCATGGAACATGACATGGCCACTGCCGCCACGTCCGGCTGGCTCATCTTTCTAGCCATGGGCATCGGTTTTACAATTGCCCTGATTGTCGTCTTCCGCGACAAGAAATTCTTCGATATCTGGAAAGGCAAAAAACTCAATATCGGATGGACCATTCTATGGGGCGTTTTCGGATTCCTGCTGCTCCTCATCGGGCAATCGCTTGCTGCGTTGATCGAATTTGCCATCGGCATCGAACCGGGTTCTGAAAATACATCGACACTTGTCAGTATCGCCGAAGTTGTACCGGCCGCTATTTTTGCAGTCGTCCTTTTCGGACCGGTAATGGAAGAACTCGTTTTCCGACGTGTCATTTTCGGTTCATTGAACCAGACAACAAACTTCTGGTTCGCCACAGCCGTCAGCGCGATTGTCTTTGCCATCGTCCATATGGAATTTGCCCATATCCTGCTGTACTTCACCACCGGCCTTATACTGGCGTTTCTGTACCAAAAAACAAAACGCCTGCTGGCACCGATCATCGCCCATATTCTGCTGAACGGCTACGTCATGCTCATCCAGCTCAATATGGACAAAATCAACCGTTTTATCGAAAAAATGGAGCAATTGGAGCAAATGCAATTCGTCTTCCATCTTTTCTTCAAATAAATTAAGCCCGGCTGCATATTTGCAGCCGGGCTTTCGGTTTTCCTGAAATTATATTCGCTCAAAACAAAAAACCTTCCAGAGGTTATTCCCCTGAAAGGCCTTGTTGATCTTCGATTGCCTTTTGCTGTTCAGCTTTCAAAAACTTGCGATAGCCGATTTTCGCGACGACAATACTGAACTCGTATAAAAGAATTAATGGCAGCGTCACGATGAGATGCGAGATGATATCAGGCGGCGTGATGAAAGCCGCGATGACCACCAGGATAAAATACGCGTATTTGCGGTATTTCGTCATCAGCATCGGCGTAATGATACCCAGCCTTGTCAGAAACAGCATCAGCACCGGCAATTGGAAAATGAAACCGAATGGCAATGTGATTTGGAACAGGAATTGGAAGTATTCATTGATTCCGATCGTTTCCTGAATGGCGAGGTTGTCGGAAATATTCAGCATAAAGCCGATTACGTAGGGGAACAGCACCAGATAGGAAAAGGCGATTCCGCCGACAAACAGGATCAGTGAAAACGGGATATAACTTAGGGTCGCCCGCCGTTCTTTATCGTGCAGGCCGGGGCTGATGAATGCCCAGAAATGATACATGATCAAGGGTGAAGTGATGAACAGCGCAAGGATCATCATAACCTGCATATAGATTTTCAGCGGGTCAGTAATTTTAAAGGCATTCAATGTCAGATTCTCTGCTTCATTGGTAAACTGCAGATACTGAATCAGCGGCTGTGCAAGAAAAAAGCTGACAATCACGGCCAATAGAAAGAAAACGACTATAATCGTCAGCCGTTTTCTCAATTCACCTATATGTTCAACTAATGTCATATCTTTTTCAGTCATCGGATAAACATCCTATCGTATTTCTTTTTGCTCTTCTTTCTTGTTGGCTGTGGTATCGTCGTCATCATCAACAAGCCCTTTTGTGGCATTCTTGAATTCACGGAGTGAAGAACCGAACGCTTTACCCAATTCCGGCAATTTCTTCGGCCCGAAAACAAGCAAGGCTACAACTCCGATAATGATTAAACTTAGTGGACCTGGCATAATTGACACCTCCTGTAGTATGCGTCTTATTTTACAGCATCTGCGGCGCTTTGGCTATTTCAACAGGCTCATCAAATGTGAAGGTTTTGAGTCATGTCTGCTTGATCAAGTAGATCAGCGTCTGCAGCTCGACCGACAAATCGATGGTCTGTACACGGATATGTGCAGGAACCGCGATGCGGACGGGCGTGAAGTTCAGAATCCCTTTGATGTCCGTATCTGCCAGACGATCCGTGACTTCCTGCGCGGAGCGTGACGGGACAGTCAGGATGACCACCTCGACGCCATATTCCTTTATTTTCTCTTCAATCATATCCGGGTGATACGTATCGATGCCGCTGACTTTCTCACCTTCATGTGGGCTGTTCGAATCGAATGCCAGAATAATCTTCGTATTGTGGTTGCGGTGGAAATTGTATTTCAGGAATGCGCTGCCTAAGCTTCCGACTCCGATCAGGGCAACATTCGTCGCTTCGTCCTGGTCCAATGTCTTGCGGAAAAACTCGAGCAATTCCTGCACATCATAGCCATAGCCTTTTTTGCCGTGCGCCCCGAGATGCGAGAAATCCCTTCGGATGGTGGCGGAATCTATTTTCATTGCTTCGCTTAGCACTTGGGAAGAGATCCTCTTCTGCCCGGCGTTGGAGAAATTCTGAAGAAAACGATAATAAAGCGGAAGCCTTTTTGTAGTGGCTTGCGGAATTTTGGATGTTGGTTCCTGTAACATACAATGTTACCTCCTGAGTCTTGTCAAATCGCCTTTATCTTACATGAGGCGGCCCGATATGTAAAGGCACCGCCGATTGCGAAGCCCGCTTCTATCGGCTACACTTAGGAGGAATAGAGGTGACCCAAAATGATCGTTCTGCAAGTAAACCAAGTCCATAAATCGTTCGGGGCGGAAGAGATCCTCTCCGGCGTTAAATTAGAAGTCCAGCACCGTGACCGGGTTGCGCTGGTCGGCCGCAACGGCGCCGGCAAATCGACCCTGCTGAAAATTATTTCCGGGGAAATATCGTACGACAGCGGCGACATCATCATGCCGAAAGACCTGACCATCGGCTACCTCGAGCAGCAATCCAAGCTTGAGTCCGAAATGACGATCTGGGATGAAATGATGACCATCTTCAGCGCTTTCCGCGAACAGGAAGAGCAATTGCGCTGGCTGGAACAGCAGATGGCGGATCCTGCTGTCTACAACAATCCGGAAACGAATGAAAAAATCATGGCGGAATATGACGAGCTGCAGGTTGATTTCAAGGACGCCGGCGGCTATCAATATGAAGCCGATACACGCGCCATTCTGCACGGCATGAAATTCTATCCGGATGTTTTCGGCAAGAAAGTGGTTTCATTGTCCGGCGGCCAGAAAACGCGCCTTATGCTCGCGAAGCTTCTACTGTCGAAGCCGCAGCTATTGATTCTCGATGAGCCGACCAACCACCTTGATATCGAAACCTTAAGCTGGCTGGAAAATTATTTAAAGAATTACCCCGGCGCGATCCTGGTTGTTTCGCATGACCGTTATTTCCTCGACCAAATCGTGACGTTAGTCTATGAAGTGTCGCGCCATCGCGTCAAGAAATTCACGGGCAACTACAGCCGCTATCTTGATGAAAAAGCGAAGCAATACGAACTGGACCAAAAGCAGTTCGAAAAACAGCAAGGCGAGAAAGCCAAGCTGGAGGATTACGTCGCCCGTAACCTGGTTCGCGCGTCAACTACAAAAATGGCGCAGAGCCGACGCCGTAAAATAGAAAAAACCGATTGGATGGAAGCTCCCGACGGCAGTGAAAAATCAGCCCGATTTGGCTTTACGATTGCAAAACAAAGCGGCAATGATGTGCTGAATGTGCAGGACCTGAAAATCGGCTACAGCGGAAAACCGGTATCCGAAAACATTAATCTGAAGCTTTACCGGCAGGAAAGTCTGGCACTGGTCGGCCCGAACGGCGTCGGCAAATCGACGCTCCTGAAAACCATCATTAAAGAAATACAGCCGCTTGACGGCAATATCCACTATGGCACCGGTATCCAATTTGGCTATTACGACCAGGAACAGGCTAATCTGAAAGGCAATAAGCTCGTTTTAAACGAACTTTGGGATGATTATCCGATGGTCAATGAAAAGGATATCCGCGCGATTCTCGGCAATTTCCTGTTTTCCGGCGACGATGTCCTGAAGCCCGTTTCCTCGCTTTCCGGCGGAGAAAAAGCGCGTGTGGCGCTGGCCAAACTCATGATGCAAAAAGCCAATGTCCTGCTGCTCGATGAGCCTACCAACCATTTGGATCTCGACAGCAAGGAAGTTCTTGAAAACGCATTGCTCGACTATCCGGGCACCATCCTTTTCGTGTCCCACGACCGTTATTTCATGAACCGCATTTCCACCAAAGTTGTTGAATTGATGAAAGAAGGAACTACCGAATACCTCGGCGATTACGATTATTATGTGGAAAAGAAATTGGAAACGGAAGAATTGAAGGCACTGGAAGAAGCCGAAAACCCTTCAACCGCAAACAAACCTGAAACGGTCAATTCCACCTCCCAAATCGATAAAGAAGCGAAAAAGCTGGAGCGCCAACTGACACGCCAGCTTGAAGAAGTCGAGCAAGAGATGGAAGGTCTGGATCTTGAAATTGCGGAAACTGAAGAACAATTCACCGACCCTGAAATTTTCCAGGATCACGAACGCCTTCTTCCCCTGCAGCAGTATTTGGAAGAATTGAAGGGCCGTCACGAAGATACAATGGCTCTTTGGCTCGAATTGCAGGAAAAGCTCGAACATATCAACAATTGACCGTATACTTTTGTGTACGGTTTTTCTATGTCCACATCTTGGTCAATACCTTTTCTTAAAATATTTGTTTCCACAAAGTTGTACACATTCTCTCACCTATGATATCAACTATCAACAGAGTTATAAACATTATCAACAGAAGAAAAAAATGTTATCCACAGAACGGGTTGGTATATAGTACACAAGATATAGGGAATCACCAAGTTATTCTCCACTTACAAACAGCTTACTAACAAATTGTGCATAAGTACAAATGTTCTCTATTGACAGAGTAAGATCTGTTTTTTCACCAATAGTGGATAAATCTTGCTACTTTTCACAGTTTTTCGTTAATTTAGCGGTTTTCATTCAAGTTATGCACATGCGCTAAAAAGCCCTTCACCCTTTATTCGGATGAAGAGCTTTTCTGCTTTATTTGATTAAGCGGTTGTCAGACCCAGGAATCCATCTCCATCCCCGGGCGGCCGTTCATTGCCATGTTCCCGCGGATGCCTTTTTCGAACATCACTGTTCCGGCGGCCGCAATCATTGCCGCATTATCCGTACACAAGCTCAAAGGCGGGATAAAGAAAGGAACGCCTATTTCCGCAAACTCCTTTTCCAGTGAAGCGCGCAAGCCTTTATTGGCCGCTACCCCTCCGGCCGCAATTACTTGCCGCACATCATACTGTGCCGCAGCACGCAGGGTTTTCGCAGTTACGACTTCAACCACACTGTTCTGGAACCCTGCAGCAACGTCCTCAGATGCCACTTGCTCTCCACGCTGCGCTGCATTGTGCATATAATTCAACACCGCAGATTTCAAGCCGCTGAAACTGAAGTCATAAGTACCTTCCTCCAGCCAAACTCGCGGAAATTTCACGGGATTGGTGCTTTCATGCGCCAGGCGATCGATATGCGGACCTCCCGGATACGGAAGACTCAAGGTACGGGCCACTTTATCATACGCTTCCCCTGCTGCATCGTCTCTTGTCTCTCCGATCACTTCAAAATGGCCGTGTTCCTTCATATATACCAGTTCCGTATGGCCGCCTGAAATCACTAGGGCAAGCAGTGGAAACTCCATTTCCTGTGCCAGCCGGTTGGCATAAATATGGCCGGCAATATGATGAACCCCAATAATCGGCAATTGATGGGCAAAAGCGAAAGCCTTCGCAGCATTCACGCCGATCAATAAAGCACCGACAAGTCCGGGCCCTTCTGTTACCGCCACTGCACTCAATTGAGCGGGGAGCATATCGGCTCCTTTCAAGGCTTCTTCGATGACGATTGTAATCTGTTCCACGTGATGCCTCGAAGCGATTTCCGGTACCACGCCACCAAAGCGTTTGTGGCTTTCAATTTGCGAAGCCACAACATTTGAAATGATTTCCGTGCCGTTCTTCACGATCGATGCTGCCGTTTCATCGCAGCTTGTCTCTATTCCCAGTACATAAATATCCTCATTCATCAAAATTCACCCACATCACTATGGCATCCTCATAATTATCCGAATAATAGCTTTTGCGGATGCCACCATATTTAAATCCAAGTTTCTCATACAGGTTTCGCGCTGCCGTATTGCTGACTCTTGCTTCAAGCGTCATCGTCTTTGCCCCATGTTCCTTAGACGTTTCCATTGCGGCACGCATGAGTTTTTCACCCAATTTTTTGCCGCGCTGATCCGGCCGGATGGCGATATTGGTCACATGGCATTCATCCATGACAAGCCATAATCCGCAAAAACCGATGATTCCATCCGCTGTTTCAGCCAATACATAATAGGCGTGTTTGTTTTCCATCATTTCATAAAAAAAAGATTCTTTTGTCCAAGGCAAGGAAAAGGATGCGTGCTCAATTTCATAAACAGCATCAATATCCTCAACGGTCATTTTGCGGAATGCCACTTCTTCACTCATAGTTTTCCGCCGCCTTGCGCTTTGATATAGTTCGCTTCAGCTTCCGTAATGCGACGATATTCAGGCACCGCATGATGAATATCCTGCTCTGCCGATTGTTTCGCCAGCATAATCAGATTTGAAGCCCGAGGCAACCGGTTCTGTGACGCTGCGAAAAAAGCCTGTTCTCCCAGGGTTTCACGAATCATTTCCTCATGAACAGCAACATCCATCCCAACGAATAAAACCGGACGCCCCAATTCTTTTAATTTGAACAGAAATTCTCTTACATCACTATGTTGATCAGGAATCACCGTTTCCAGGCTCTCGCCGGCGTAGGCGCCCATAAAAGCAGTTCCTCTTCTGGCATCCATCAGCGGGCAAATTAAGCCATCAAAAAATTGGCCATTGGCCGCCAGCACTTTCAAGCTGGACACCATATGCAAAGGTATTTTCAAAGACCAGGCCAAAGTTTTGGCAATCGTCAAACCGATCCGAACGCCAGTATAGGAGCCCGGTCCTTCTGCAACAGCGATGTGCGTTAATTGCGCTGGCAGAATCTTCGCTTTAGCCATCAATTCTTCAATGGCCGGCATTGCCGTCAGTGAGTGATTGATCTTAAGATTCGTAGTTTCTTCTATTAGAATGGTATCATCTTTTGCCAACGCAATGGCCAAAGGGGAATTCGATGTATCAATCCCTAAATAAATCATGGCATAAGCTCCTTGCACAGAGTTTCGTAACGCGTTCCGATTGGATGAAATCGGATTGCCCGGCTTTCTTCCGACAGGCGTTCCATAATGATTTCCAGCCGTTCTTTCGGTAAATAGTCTTCTATAAACTGTGCCCACTCGACAACCGAAACAGCATCATCGGCAAATAATTCATCAAAGCCGATGTCTTCGTCGCTGTTTTCGAGCCGGTAGACATCAAAATGATTCAGATTCAGATCACCGGAATATTGCTTTAAAATGGTGAACGTCGGACTGTTGACCATCCGTTTGATTCCAAGGCCCTTTGCCAGGCCTTTTGTGAATGTTGTCTTGCCGGCACCAAGACCGCCTTCAAGAGTCAGCAAGTCTCCCGGCTGTAAATATCCGGCCAGCTTTGCAGCAAACGCTTCCGTTTCCTCCGGCGAATTTACTTCTATTGTATAGGTCATAATTTTTGTCACCTCTATTGAGTCTTTACATAGTTTAGCGGAGATATGCCCGTAAATCAAAAAATATTATCCGCAGCGTTCAGTTGTTCGAAAGCTCAAATTCTTAACCGGAACAAAACCTGTTGTTTTTGGGCAAAAAAAATAAACACAGCGGCTTGGCTGTGTTTATCATAAGACGGTCCCGACCGGGATCGAACCGGCGATCTCCTGCGTGACAGGCAGGCATGTTAACCGCTACACCACGGGACCATATAGAAAACCAGACCAGCGACGTCCTACTCTCACAGGGGGAGACCCCCAACTACCATCGGCGCAAAAGAGCTTAACTGCCGTGTTCGGGATGGGAACGGGTGTGGCCTCTTTGCCATCGTCACTGGACTGGTTTTTTTTGAGTGCTTGCGCCCTCAAAACTGGATACAACAGACATTGAAACGGAGGCGAAGCAATCGTCCTCATGAAATTAGTTTTGGTTAAGTCCTCGATCGATTAGTATTCGTCAGCTGCACGTGTCGCCACGCTTCCACCTCGAACCTATCTACCTCATCGTCTTTGAGGGATCTTACTTGCTT